>NZ_JBHMIS010000244.1:0-201 GCF_048060415.1 Micromonospora sp. LOL_024 | reverse complement strand
ATCCACCGCTTGCGGATCGGCACGAACCCGGGCTTGGTGTCGGAGCGTTTGACGACCTCGATGTCGATGCCCAGGACGGCGCCGTGCAGCGCGAGGTCCTGTTTGAACCCGGCGTCGACCCAGGCGCGGCTCACCGTCGAGGTGTGCGCGACGACCTTGTCGAGCAGCCGGATGCCGATGGCGTTGTCGGTGACCGACGCC
>NZ_JBHMIS010000243.1:0-203 GCF_048060415.1 Micromonospora sp. LOL_024 | reverse complement strand
ACTTCCGCCGCCGACGCCAGGAACAAGCCCGAGCCGCCCACTACCGCAAACGACTCGAACCGCCATAAGTCACGACCCGCCGTTGCAGTCCCCCCGCATCGGAACCTGTCAAGTCAACTGAGACAGTTTCTTGATTTTGTTGAGCTTTGTGCTGCTGGTTGGCTGGTCGTGGCCGGGGTGGTGGCTGGTTCGGGGTCGTGGTT
>NZ_JBHMIS010000242.1:0-210 GCF_048060415.1 Micromonospora sp. LOL_024 | reverse complement strand
TCACCGGTAGGTGATCAACGGGATCTGCTGGGTGAAGCGGACCGGGTCGCCGTGGCGGGACATGCCCGAGCGGTACGGGCCGTGGAAGACCAGTCATGAACGGTTTCGCCGGTGGGCTGCCGACGGCACGTGGACCCGTCTCAAGCAGCAGGTGGTCGCGTTGGCTGAGGCTGACGGTGACATCGACTGGGACGCTCAGGCCGATTCCAC
>NZ_JBHMIS010000241.1:0-210 GCF_048060415.1 Micromonospora sp. LOL_024 | reverse complement strand
TGCTCGACGATCCACCGCTTACGGATCGGTACGAACCCGGGTCGGGTGTCGGAGCGTTTGACGACCTCGACGTCGACACCCAGAACGGCGCCGTGCAGCGCCACGTCCTGTTTGAACCCGGCGTCGACCCAGGCGCGGGTCACCGTCGGGGTGTGCGCGACGACCTTGTCGAGCAGCCGGATGCCGATGGCGTTGTCGGTGACCGACGCC
>NZ_JBHMIS010000240.1:0-221 GCF_048060415.1 Micromonospora sp. LOL_024 | reverse complement strand
CGCGATCCGCGGGCACTGGGCAGTGGAGAACTCCTCACACCACATCAGAGACGTCACCTTCACCGAGGACGCCTCCACCATCCACACCGGAACCGCACCCCGCGCCATGGCGACCCTGCGCAACCTCGCCATCGGCGTGCTGAAAACCCTCGGAGCCGACAACATCGCCAAGACCACCCGGGCCATCCGTGACGAACCCCGACGAGCGCTTCCTATCCTGG
>NZ_JBHMIS010000239.1:0-223 GCF_048060415.1 Micromonospora sp. LOL_024 | reverse complement strand
GCAACGGATCCGGGCGCGTCTGGACCGCTTGACCACATCGGCCACTCCAAGTGACTGGACCATTACTTGGAAAGGCTCAGTAGCTGCCGAGTCCGTCACAGACATTCATCAGGCTGCGCTGTCATCGACGCCGCGGTGTCCGAGACGAGGTCGCCGAGCAGCCGTACGTATTCAGCTTGAGGTGAGTCGCCGGCCGGATGTCCACTCTGGTTGATCGGCTGGC
>NZ_JBHMIS010000238.1:0-224 GCF_048060415.1 Micromonospora sp. LOL_024 | reverse complement strand
CGACGAGGTGACCCGGGTGGCCCGTGAGGTGGGTACCGAGGGCAAGTTGGGTGGCCAGGCCGAGGTCAAGGGGGTCTCGGGCACGTGGCGGGACCTGACCGGCAACGTGAATTCGATGGCGTCGAACCTGACCAGCCAGGTGCGGAACATCGCTTCGGTCACCACGGCGGTGGCGAAGGGTGACCTGTCGCAGAAGATCACGGTTGACGCCCGGGGTGAGATTC
>NZ_JBHMIS010000237.1:0-230 GCF_048060415.1 Micromonospora sp. LOL_024 | reverse complement strand
CCCACTCACGACAAACATGGATAGCCGAACCGCACCCCAAGATCCAGGAGACACGCCCTAGCACCAGCCAGGTGTTGGCAGACCGCCACTCGGCGCCATGAGCCGCGCCCCCCTTCGTCAACATGGGCAAGCCTAGTGCCGTCGCACAGCTAGCGTCCTGAGTTGTTAATTCGGCCGCAGTATGTGGCGAGGCTGTTGAGGATCTCGTCGGCGGTTCTGGTCCACACGAA
>NZ_JBHMIS010000236.1:0-232 GCF_048060415.1 Micromonospora sp. LOL_024 | reverse complement strand
CTCGCCGCATTCGCCCGTGTCGCACCAATCAAACCTTATGCGTTGCTGAGATCACCTCAGTAGACTCGACAAATTCCGACTCGGCCATCGAATTTGACAAATCAGCATTCACGCTGTCAAGAATTTCATACTCAGAAGCAGTCAGCTGACCTGCATGAACGCGATATCCACTGAGGTGATCTCAGCAAGGATCCGCGCGGGATTCGGCATGACACGGGCGTAACGTCCATAG
>NZ_JBHMIS010000235.1:0-248 GCF_048060415.1 Micromonospora sp. LOL_024 | reverse complement strand
ATAGCGGACAGTGTGGGATAAGGACGTGGAGCCATCGGTAGACAGGTTCTTGCGACAGAATCAGTCTCCGAGAGGGCTCCACGTGATCACCTATTCTGCCAGGCTCGACGTCCCGAGGGAACTCGTGCGGCATGTGGCGCGTCTGCTGCGGGCCGAGCGTCAGGCGGTGGGCACCCGCCGTCATGCGAGGGCGTTGACGTGCTTCTACCAGGCGCTTCTGGTGTTGGTGTGGTTCCGCAAGGGCGAGG
>NZ_JBHMIS010000234.1:0-249 GCF_048060415.1 Micromonospora sp. LOL_024 | reverse complement strand
TCGGAGACTGATCTTGTCGCAAAGACCTGTCTACCGATGGCTCCACGCCCACATCCAGCACCGTCCGCTATGGACGCAATGCCCGTGTCATCCCGATCAGCACTCCCAGCCCTGTTGAGATCACCTCAATACACACCGTCTCCAGATCCACGAATGCCTCTCGGCCGTCGGCCGTCACCAGGAGATTCTCCATATGCGCGTCGCCGTGCAGCACCGCTTCACCAAGCATGAACTTCGTCGTTGCCCACC
>NZ_JBHMIS010000233.1:0-250 GCF_048060415.1 Micromonospora sp. LOL_024 | reverse complement strand
GGCCGGACGGTTCACCCACGGCCAGCGCATCAGCGACCTCATCGCCGGCCACGACGCCATCTTGGACCTCGATGCCAGGCCGCTGTTCGATGCTGTCTGCGATGCGGCGTAGCAGCGCCGGGACGCTACCTTGGCCGGGCCGGGGCCTATGGGATTGGCTTGCGAAAAGTGCTTGATGGTTACTGTGAAGCGCTGTCCGGGCCGGGTACCGTCGGTGGTGGACCGGTCGCCGGTTGTCGTGCTGGCTGCC
>NZ_JBHMIS010000232.1:0-252 GCF_048060415.1 Micromonospora sp. LOL_024 | reverse complement strand
TGTCGGCGAGGTGGTCAACAACAGGGTCGATCAGGGAAGATGACGTCACGAGCGCGACTCCAGCGATGACATTCAGGATTTAGACACCCGGAAGATCATCAAGATCTTCCGCGCTCGTCCTGCAACTCGCCTCTCGTCCGTTTCTCAACACGGACAGAACCACTCAAGCCGGAACAACGCCGGGGCCGTGGGGGGTGTCCGAGTCGTGGTTCTACAAGTGGCGCGACCGTCGGCCGACACCCCGCCAGGACC
>NZ_JBHMIS010000231.1:0-252 GCF_048060415.1 Micromonospora sp. LOL_024 | reverse complement strand
TCCACCCCAACCGGTCACAACCCGACCAGCCGCACGACCCCGGAACTTGCAAAGGCCCTGATGATCTGGAGCCACGACATCGGCGAACGCAACGTGTCGACCGGACGCCCGTTCGGGCGCGTACGAAGGTGACCAGGCTGCCCCCCCCCGGTGCACGGTGCTGATTTCCCCCCCGGGGGTGTGCCCCACATGCACTGACGTGATCTCAACAAGGATCCGGTAGGTATCGGTATTCGAAGTGGGTGAGATGGA
>NZ_JBHMIS010000230.1:0-253 GCF_048060415.1 Micromonospora sp. LOL_024 | reverse complement strand
GAAGATCGGCGATATCGTCGCCGCAGCCCTGACCATCCTCCACATCGAGCACGGACGAACCCACTGAAACGGCCACTACCCACGGTTACGGCCCGTTACTCGGAATGGCTCACTGACAACCCGTCCGGTTCTGGTAGAAGATCGCGTTCACGATCTCCCGCAGGTCGTAGTCGCCTGGCTGGCCCGACACCGCAGGGCCCCGGAGTAGTCCGCGAATGTCCTTTTTGGTCTGATCTTGTTCTGGGGGCTGTGC
>NZ_JBHMIS010000229.1:0-254 GCF_048060415.1 Micromonospora sp. LOL_024 | reverse complement strand
CGCATGGAGGCCAGGACGCGGGGTCCGTTGCGGGTACGAACTCGGCTGGCGTCTTCGCGGTGGCAAGTGTCTCTGATCCAGTGCAGTGATCGATGGCCCAGTGAGCCTTTCAGAGTAGCGGTTGGTGGCGTTGTGTGATCACGTCGTGCGCAGGGCGTTCGCATGGTAGGGATACGTCCATTCTAGACGATTTCGAGTAGTTGTAGGGATCGGTGCGGGTTTCGGCTGTTCTTTCGGAGGGCTGGCGCGATGGA
>NZ_JBHMIS010000228.1:0-259 GCF_048060415.1 Micromonospora sp. LOL_024 | reverse complement strand
AAGGCGACACGATCGACGCCTGGTACTCCGGGAAACACCGCGACTTCGGCGCGAACATTCAAGCGGTGATGCGCCCCGACGGACTCCCAATCTGGACCTCGGACGCGATGCCTGGATACCTACACGACCGGACCTGCGCCCAGGCGTTGGACTGTCTCAGTGAAGTGATCTCAGCGACTTTCCGGTAGGTATTTGTACTCGAAGTGGGTCAGGTGCAGGGCTGCGGCGATGATGTCGCCGATTCTGCGTGGGCTGACGG
>NZ_JBHMIS010000227.1:0-260 GCF_048060415.1 Micromonospora sp. LOL_024 | reverse complement strand
GGAACAGGGTGTCGTCGCAGGCGGCGACACGGATCGTGCGGCGTTCGGTGCGCCCGTGCCCGCGGTCGGAGCCGATGTCGGTGCTGTCGGCGAACGTGGTGTCGGAGCCGGACAGCAGCGTCTGGGCGGCGTGCAGGGCGAGGGGCTGATTGCGTTTGAGGATCAGCATGTAGTGGGCGTGCAGGGTGCCGGTGATCAGCCGGGCGGTCTTCTTCGTGGTGTGCAGGGCGTCCAGGGTGAGCAGCATGCCGGCCACGTTC
>NZ_JBHMIS010000226.1:0-267 GCF_048060415.1 Micromonospora sp. LOL_024 | reverse complement strand
TCGACGGCGGCCAGGACCCGCCGGAAGGTGCGTTCGCTGGGCACCAGGTATCGGCCGGTCAGCGGATTGCGGCGGGCGCCGAGCCGGTGCAGGACTTCCTGCGGGGTCCGGGCCGCCCATTGCCGGATCGCGGTCACGCCGTCGTTACCGGCCACGAGAGTGGCACACGCGGTCAGCACGAGGATGACCAGCAGCGGATGGCGCAGCCCGCGCAGCCGACGAGGGTCCGGGACCTGCGCCAGCCGGGCCACCAGCGGGGACACCACC
>NZ_JBHMIS010000225.1:0-269 GCF_048060415.1 Micromonospora sp. LOL_024 | reverse complement strand
AAGAGGATGCGACGGGTCGAACCCAGGTCGCTCGGGACACAGCGCGGCGAACTGGACGAAGATCGCCTCAAGCAACGATGATGGCAGGGCAGGCACGGGACTCCATCGATCACTGAGCGTAGACAACTCTGATGATCGATTCCCGTGCCTGCTTGCTACATCGGAGTGCCCGCCTGTCCGGATCTTGGACGCCTATTGCCGGTCGCTCTAACGCCCTATCCTGTCTAACTATCGGACATCGATGGGGATACGCTCTGGGAAGAAGATGT
>NZ_JBHMIS010000224.1:0-272 GCF_048060415.1 Micromonospora sp. LOL_024 | reverse complement strand
CGCGTAGCCGGTCGGCGTCCTGGCGTGTGGTGGTTTCGCGGTCGGCGATCAGGTCGAGGACGGTGGGGAGGTTCACCGGTGCCGCCATGAGGGTGTGCTGGTCCCGGTCAGCCGCCGCACGATGTTCGCCGTAGACGCCCATAGGGTTCGGGACACCGAGGACTCTGGTCGGCTTTCGTACTCGCGCGCGAGACGGCGGTGCAGCATCAGGGTGCCGTTGACCTGCTCCACGATCCACCGCTTGCGGATCGGCACGAACCCGGGCTTGGTGT
>NZ_JBHMIS010000223.1:0-283 GCF_048060415.1 Micromonospora sp. LOL_024 | reverse complement strand
CGATGGGCCAACCGCAACACGACCAGGCCCTTCACCATCCTCGGACTCACATCATGATCTTGAAACGCCCGTGACGGTACGATCACGACACCGAATTTTTCGGAGAAATGCCGGGCGCCCGTGTCGAAACCCTTCACAAAGATCTGGGGATGGGTAATGAATTCTGCAGTGAAGTGATCTCAGGGACTTTCCGGTAGGTATTTGTATTCGAAGTGGGTCAGGTGCCAGGGCTATTGCGTTCTGGGGTAACTGCTGGTCACGGCGGTTATGAGGTCGTGTGAGC
>NZ_JBHMIS010000222.1:0-285 GCF_048060415.1 Micromonospora sp. LOL_024 | reverse complement strand
CCCCAATCGACACGTCAGCCCAGCTCACAGCCCCGCACATCGACAACGCAAAGACCCTGGCTGTGTGGCTCGTGGTCGGCGTGCAGGAGGAGTCCCTGGCAGAGCGCGCAGCGGCCTTTCTGCTTGGCGAGCAGGATCAGGATGCTGCGGTCGAGCAGGGGCAAGTTCTTCCCGCGTCGCTGGGCCCAGTAGTCGGTCAGGGCGGGGTCGTCCGGGGACGCCGCCAGGGCCCCGGAGTAGTCCTTGAATGTCCGGTTGGTTATGGGATGCCGTGTAGTGCCAGGG
>NZ_JBHMIS010000221.1:0-289 GCF_048060415.1 Micromonospora sp. LOL_024 | reverse complement strand
CGTTCACCGGGTCGCCGTCACCAGGCACACCGAAGATCAACGAACTTTGCTTTGGCTCTGGGATCCAGGGGTTGCCGGTGACGGCTTGGATCAGGGCGTCGAGGGTGTTGATGCCTTGTCTGGTCGTGGTGGCGGTGTAGCCTGCGGATCGTGGCGAAGTGCTGCGCGCCTGTGAGGGTGCGCATGCTCCCGGATACCGGGCGGTGTGAGCCTGTCCGATTATCTGTGTAAGAGCGACCGGCAATGGGCGTGACCCTGAGTCGGCGGGTTGTCGGCCGGGTGTCCCAGC
>NZ_JBHMIS010000220.1:0-293 GCF_048060415.1 Micromonospora sp. LOL_024 | reverse complement strand
GGGCGTCGAAGGTGACGACCGTGCCGGTCAGGTCCAGCGGCGCCAGCAGCGGCTGGAAGTGGCTGGTCTCGTTCGTTTTCGCGCCGACCTCCACCTGGGCGAGGGTCACGACGGTGCCGTGGGTGACCGCGGAGAGCAGATGCCGGCGGGCCGTGGTGAGACGGGCTGATCCCTTGAGTGCTTTGCCGTCGACAGCGATCGCCTGCCGTCGCCGGGGCGTGGACAACGACGGCGCCTGAGCAGGCCTGGTGGCGGCGCGGTGCCGGTCTGCCAGGTAAGCGCCGACCGCCCGG
>NZ_JBHMIS010000219.1:0-295 GCF_048060415.1 Micromonospora sp. LOL_024 | reverse complement strand
TCGCGCGGGTGCCTTCGACGTGTTTCGGTGAGGGCTCGACGCCGAGGGCGAGGCAGATGCCTTTGGCGCGCATGCCGGCGGGCTCGGCACCAAGGACTGCCAGGATCTGCTGGTAGGGGGCGCTGGCGATTGTCGGGTCGTCGGCGGTGAATTCGGCGGCGGCGAGGGTGCGCAGGGTGGTGCGGGTGGTTGCCAGGTCGGCCAGTTCGCCGTCGAGGCGGGTGAGTTCGCCGGTCAACGTGGTGATTTGCTCGCGTAGCCGGTCGGCGTCCTGGCGTGTGGTGGTTTCGCGGTC
>NZ_JBHMIS010000218.1:0-305 GCF_048060415.1 Micromonospora sp. LOL_024 | reverse complement strand
ACCGTCCAGGAAGCGTATCCCCTGGTAGACGGGCTGTCTCACATCAGCGTGACAGGGAGGGGTAGGGCGTCGAAGGTGACAACCGTGCCGGCCAGGTCCAGCGGCGCCAGCAGCGGCTGGAAGTGCGTGGTCTCGTTCGTCTTCGCGCCGACCCCCACCTGAGCGAGGGTCACGACGGTGCCGTGCGTGACCGCCGAGAGTAGATGCCGGCGGGTCGCGGTGAGACGGGCTGACCCCTTGAGTACCTTGCCGTCGACGGCGATCACGCGCAGCCGCCGAGACTGCGTCGGCGACGGCGACTGAGC
>NZ_JBHMIS010000217.1:0-307 GCF_048060415.1 Micromonospora sp. LOL_024 | reverse complement strand
CGGACGAACCACCTGAAACGGCCACTACCCACGGTTACGGCCCGTTACTCGGAATGGCTCATTGGCTGCGGGATGAGTCTGGCGGATGCCCGATGACTGGCCAGATGGTGCCCGGCATGGAGGCGGCATGAGCCTGATCTGCGGCTCCTGCATGGAACGTGGGAAGGCGTATCTCGATACCGTCCCGATGTTTCGGGCGAGAGGGAGTAGCCGAGCGGGATGTGCCCGCGTAACTGGATAGGTCTTTGGCGGGTCCGGTCCTGGTCCTTCGTGGAGGCTGGTAGGTTCCGGTGTCGTGTCCGCCCAG
>NZ_JBHMIS010000216.1:0-312 GCF_048060415.1 Micromonospora sp. LOL_024 | reverse complement strand
GTCGTGCGCGCTCACCAGCACGCCGCTGGTGCCCGTGGAGGGGGCTCACCACCACCGGTTCGCAGGCACGTCAGGGTCTGGGTCGTTCCCGGGGAGGGTTGACCACGAAGGTGCACACTATGGCCGACGGGCGAGGCCGTTCGCTCGACACGCGGATCACCCCGGGCCAGGCCGCCGATACCAAGCAACTGGTGCCGTTGTTGGATCAGATCGCCGTGACCCGCCCCGGCGGCGTCGGTCGTCCCCGTAAGCGTCCGGACTCGTTGACCGCGGACAAGGCGTACTCGTCCAAGGCGAACCGGGCCGCGTTGC
>NZ_JBHMIS010000215.1:0-320 GCF_048060415.1 Micromonospora sp. LOL_024 | reverse complement strand
CCACCTACTACTACTTCGCCCTGTGGCGTGACGACGGCACCGACCAGGTGATCCACGATCTGCTGCGCTGCCAGGCCAGGGAGAAGGCCGGCCGTACCGAGGATCCGAGCGCGGTCGTGCTGGACACCCAGTCGATCAGGGCCGCCAACCACGTCCCGGCCGCGACGACCGGCAAGGACGCGGGAAAGAAGGTGTCGGGGCGCAAGCGGGGCTTGGCCGTGGACGCGTTGGGGCTGGTCATCGCGGTCGTGGTGACCGCGGCGTCGGTCACCGACAACGCCATCGGCATCCGGCTGCTCGACAAGGTCGTCGCGCACACC
>NZ_JBHMIS010000214.1:0-323 GCF_048060415.1 Micromonospora sp. LOL_024 | reverse complement strand
GGACGACCAGCCACCCCGACAGCCTACTATCAGCGGCCGAATTAACGACTCAGGACACTAGTACGGCAGCCGCACCTGGTGGAGTTGGAGTCTTCGCTGGTAGTGGGCCGTTCTGGCGCGGTGTTGGTGTCGGCGTCGCCATCGTGACCATCGATGGATGTGGTCGAAGGGTCGGACGGTGGTGATCAGGTATGCCAGCAGACGGCAGGGTGAGAGGGATGAGGCCGTCATCGGATCCGTTGCCGTGGCCTGCCGGGCACTCGGGGTGTCCGAGTCGTGGTTCTACAAGTGGCGCGACCGTCGGCCGACACCCCGCCAGGACC
>NZ_JBHMIS010000213.1:0-338 GCF_048060415.1 Micromonospora sp. LOL_024 | reverse complement strand
GGCGAGAAGGTGGAGAGTCCTCGGTTGGAGTTGGCGACCGAACTCGTCGTCCGCGACAGCGCGGCGATCCCTCAGGGTGACCGGGTGGCCCCAGTGTGAACTGCGCCAACTTCCGATAGTCGAGCAAAATTCTCGGCACTAGGGTGGGGAAGGCAGCCGGTTGCCCGCCCCGGCCGCCCGTGGTCGCCGCGCGGGCTGTCGCCGTGTCGGGTTGGGTTGGGTGGAGTGCTGTGGTCGCCAGAGATAGCCGCAAGGTCACCATTTCGGCGATCGCGGACCTGGCCGGGGTGTCGGTGCCGACGGTGTCGCGGGTGATCAATGGTCGTTCGGATGTGGCT
>NZ_JBHMIS010000212.1:0-340 GCF_048060415.1 Micromonospora sp. LOL_024 | reverse complement strand
CCGACACGCCGACACGGGCACCATCACTCACAGCCACAATCGATCATGAAACGGCCGTGGTTAGCGGTGTTGGACGTCTATGGACCATACGGGTTCACTAATTCGTGCCTACCAACCACCACGAGGCCGGAGTTGCCATGAGCAATCAGCACCGCTTCCGTATCGCCGTCATTCCCGCCGACGGTGTCGGTCGCGAGGTAGTCGCCGCTGGACGGGATGTACTGAGGTGATCTCAGCAAGGTTTCGGGGGCGGTTCGGGATGACACGGGCGTAACGTCTATAGCGGACAGTGTGGGATAAGGACGTGGAGCCATCGGTAGACAGGTTCTTGCGACAGAAT
>NZ_JBHMIS010000211.1:0-355 GCF_048060415.1 Micromonospora sp. LOL_024 | reverse complement strand
AGGGCGTCGAGGTGGCCCGGTGCACGGTCGAGCGGCTGATGCGCGCCGCCGGGCTGCGCGGGTTGCTGCGTGACAAGTCGCCGCGCACGACCCGACCCGCAGCCGAGACCGGTCGGCCTCGTGACCTGGTCAAACGCGACTTTACCGCCGTGCGGCCGAACCAGCTGTGGGTCGCCGACCTGACCTACGTGTGCACGGCCGTGGGCTGGGCGTACGCCGCGTTCGTCCTCGACGTGTACTCCCGCATGATCGTCGGCTGGCAGGTATACACGAGTCTCTACACCGACCTCGCGTTAGACGCGTTGACGATGGCGATCTGGCGGCGCGATCGTCAGGGCGCTGAACTGGGCGGACT
>NZ_JBHMIS010000210.1:0-361 GCF_048060415.1 Micromonospora sp. LOL_024 | reverse complement strand
CGCGACATGAACAGGCCATTCACCATCCTCGGCCTTGCCGGATGATGTTGAAACGGCCGTGTGGCGGTCACCGTCGACGGGAACCGCGACATCCTCGGGATCTGGGCCGGCGACGGCGGTGAAGGTGCCAAGCACTGGTTGCACGTGCTCACCGAGCTGAAGAACCGCGGCGTCCAGGACGTCTTGATGCTCGTCTGCGACGGGCTCAAGGGCCTGCCGGACGCCGTCGCGACGGTGTGGCCGCGCACGATCGTGCAAACCTGCGTGGTTCATCTGCTGCGTAACTCGTTCCGGTACGCGGCCCGCCAGGACTGGGACAAGATCGCCAAAGCACTCAAGCCGGTCTACACCGCGCCGACCG
>NZ_JBHMIS010000209.1:0-366 GCF_048060415.1 Micromonospora sp. LOL_024 | reverse complement strand
AGCTTTGTGCTGCTGGTTGGCTGGTCGTGGCCGGGGTGGTGGCTGGTTCGGGGTCGTGGTTGTCGGGTTTGTTGTTCCATGCCTGGTCTGGGAGGCGGGGTGGCTGAGGGCGGCGGCGACCGAATCGTTGCGGGTGCATGGCCCAGGCGGTGTCGAGGGTTCGTTGCCGCTGCTCGCGGATCTGTCCGGCGGTGCCGTGGTGGACCGAGGTCGGGGTGTGCAGGGCGATCCCGGAGTGCCGGTGCTCGTGGTTGTAGTACGTGTAGAACGCCTCGCAGTGCTGCCGGGCGTGTTGGATCGATCCGAACCGGTCCGGGAAGCTCGGGTCGTACTTCAACGTCTTGAAGCTGGCCTCGATGTACGGGT
>NZ_JBHMIS010000208.1:0-378 GCF_048060415.1 Micromonospora sp. LOL_024 | reverse complement strand
TGGAGATCATTCGGGGTGTGGAGGACGTGGCGCACGCCTCGGGGGTGGGCACCGTGGTCTCAGCCATCCACCGCCAGATCACGCCGGCCGAGCAGTGGCTCGACGGCATGCGTCGGCGCGGCACAGAGGGTGTCATCTTCGTGACCTCGATGGTGGAGCCGCCCCTGCAGGCCGAGCTGCGGCGGATGAACATCCCGGTGGTGATCGTCGACGCGGACGGTCTACCGGCCCAGGACGCGCCGACGATCGGGGCGACCAACTGGGCGGGAGGTCTGCGGGCGACGGAGTACCTGATCGGTCTGGGACATCGGCGGATCGGGTTCATCGCCGGGCCGCCGCAGTTGATGTGCAGCCGGGCGCGGATGGACGGCTACCGGG
>NZ_JBHMIS010000207.1:0-383 GCF_048060415.1 Micromonospora sp. LOL_024 | reverse complement strand
GCCACCTTCTCCACCATCAAGGTCGAGTACGTCCACCGTCACCAGTTCCGCACCCGCACCGAGGCCCGGCTGAAGATCGCCAGCTGGATCACCGACTTCTACAACCGCCGACGCCGCCATTCCGTCTGCGACGGACACTCACCGATCGACTACGAACGAGCAACCACCCGCGTCCTGGAGAACCAGGCCGCATAACCCAGTCCTCCACGATTCCAGGGAATTGACAGGTGTCTTTGATCCAGTGCAGTGATCGATGGCCCAGTGGCCCTGGTTGACAGGGCGGTTGCAAGTTCCGGGGTCGTGCGGCTGGTCGGGTAGTGATCGGTTGGGGTGTATAGCAGAGCAGGCACGAGCTTCGTGATCATTGTGGTGTCTAAGCCCGA
>NZ_JBHMIS010000206.1:0-384 GCF_048060415.1 Micromonospora sp. LOL_024 | reverse complement strand
CCATCATCGCCCGCCATACCCGCTCGGCGTCGATACGCGCACCATCAAGCTGCCGATCAGCCGGCGTGTACGGCTGCCCCGTGAGGTCGAGGACCGAACACTCCAGGGCCGCGGCCAGATCGACCACCATGTACCGATCCGTACGCTGAACACCACGTTCGATCCGCGACCACGTCGTATGCGAGATACCCGCGCGACTCGCGGCGTACCGGATACTCCAGCCACGCAACTCGCGCCGGGCCCGGATACGCTCACCCACCGACGGGTCAGCAGGTATGGCTAGGCGAGGCACAACGATCCCTCTCGAACGACCAGATGGGACAGGCAGCCAGCACGACAACCGGCGACCGGTCCACCACCGACGGTACCCGGCCCGGACAGCGC
>NZ_JBHMIS010000205.1:0-390 GCF_048060415.1 Micromonospora sp. LOL_024 | reverse complement strand
GCTCACACGACCTCATAACCGCCGTGACCAGCAGTTACCCCAGAACGCAATAGCCCTGGGGGCAGCGGCTCGATAAAGTCCTGTTTACCCTCCTCCACGAGGTCGCGCATATCCTCCGAGGACATGTAGATCGCGATCGTATCATCGCCGAAGAGATCGACGACAGGGGCAACCAAGAATCGACTCAAGAGGCGGAAGCAAACAGCTTGGCATCTGAGTGCCTTTTTCCAAGCGGATTCCAAGAAGTTCCGGCACGCATTAGTAGTTCGTGGGTCGACAAGGCTGCTGGCGAATTGGGAGTCGCACGAATCGTCGTCGTAGGCTACCTTCCACGGCCCCGGCGTTGTTCCGGCTTGAGGTGTTCTGTCCGTGTTGAGGACCGGGCGAGGC
>NZ_JBHMIS010000204.1:0-397 GCF_048060415.1 Micromonospora sp. LOL_024 | reverse complement strand
ACGGCGGTGGCGAAGGGTGACCTGTCGCAGAAGATCACGGTTGACGCCCGGGGTGAGATTCTGGAGTTGAAGTCGACGGTGAACACGATGGTGGATCAGTTGTCGTCGTTCGCCGACGAGGTGACCCGGGTGGCGCGTGAGGTGGGTACCGAGGGCAACCTCGGCGGCCAGGCCCAGGTGCGCGGGGTGGCCGGCACGTGGCGGGACCTGACGGACAACGTGAACTCGATGGCGTCGAACCTGACCGCCCAGGTGCGGAACATCGCCCAGGTCTCCACCGCCGTGGCGAAGGGTGACCTGTCGCAGAAGATCACGGTTGACGCCCGGGGTGAGATCCTGGAGTTGAAGTCGACGGTGAACACGATGGTGGATCAGTTGTCGTCGTTCGCCGACGAGG
>NZ_JBHMIS010000203.1:0-403 GCF_048060415.1 Micromonospora sp. LOL_024 | reverse complement strand
CGTCTCTGATGTGGTGTGAGGAGTTCTCCACTGCCCAGTGCCCGCGGATCGCGGCGGCCAGGTCAGCCGGGCTGGCCTGGTGGGCGTCGAGGCTGGTGACGGCGTAGACGCTTTCGCGGGTCTCGCGTTTGCCGGACTGTTGGCGTCGGCGGTGCACGCGGATGGCCAGTCGGGCGTGGGGGAAGGCGATCCCGCCGAGGTTGTCGGCGATGGCGCAGGTCTTGATCGAGCGGGACTCGCGGCGTCCGTGTCCGGTCTCGGAGGTGGTGTGTTGGACGGTGATGTCGCGCCAGGGCAGGGCCGCGAGTTGGGTGTGGGCGGTGGGCTGGTTGGTTTTGATCGCGGCGATGTAGTGGGCTTTCTTGGTCTCGACCAGCCAGGAGACGTTCGCTTTGACCGAGTG
>NZ_JBHMIS010000202.1:0-424 GCF_048060415.1 Micromonospora sp. LOL_024 | reverse complement strand
GCCAATCACCCAGCATCATCCCAGCTCACCGGCTTGCCGAGCGAGAACGCAACGGCCCTGGTGAAGAACAGCCTTGCCGTCCTGGTCCGCGTGATGGAACAGGCCGTACGTGACGGCATCATTCAACGGAATCCGGCTCAGGTGACCGGATGGCAGCGCGAATACCAGCGGGCCGAAGATGAGTTGGACGATCCTCGCTCGCTGGCACTGCCTGATTGGGAAACGCTGACCAGCCTCGCCGATGCGCTGGTCAACCGATCCGCGAACTACTTCCCCGGGTGGGCCGAGGTGGTGATATTCGCCGCCTGTACCCAGGGCCCGATCAAGTTCCGTGAGTGTCCGGGGTGTTGGTGATGCCCAGGATAGTACGGCAGCCGCCATTGGCGGTCTGACCTGGCGGGATGCGGTGGTGGGGGTGTGTGAA
>NZ_JBHMIS010000201.1:0-428 GCF_048060415.1 Micromonospora sp. LOL_024 | reverse complement strand
CCACCCCAACCGGTCACAACCCGACCAGCCGCACGACCCCGGAACTTGCAAAGGCCCTGGCAGGCAGCGGCCGGCCGCGTCGCCGCCCCGGTCACGGTGGGTGCCAGTGAGGCGGGACGGTGCTGTTTTCGACAGTTCGGGTGATGCTGCCGATTACACGTCCGGCAATTGTCGGCCTGGCGATGTTCGAACCTCTGCGACCACCAAATTCGTTCTCTTTACCGCAGGGGTGGGTGCTGATGCCGGGCGACGGGTCCACGTGGGTGCTGGCCCAGGGCTGATGGCACCAATCGGCAGACTCTTCCCGTCGGTTTACTGAGATAGTCGAAAGTCGATTCCTCCGCCGCGCCGTTCCGTCGGTATGGCGCAGGGCCTCGGCACGATTGGCATTTGACCGTTTCAGGTGATTTCAAGTAGTTGTAGTGGCC
>NZ_JBHMIS010000200.1:0-430 GCF_048060415.1 Micromonospora sp. LOL_024 | reverse complement strand
CAGCACGTGTCACACGCAGAGCCTACTAAACGGCTAGCTATTTACGAAACAGAACACTAGATCGAACCGGTCCGCCCAGGTGGCAGCCACGCCCTGTCCCAGGCGGGCCGCGATCTGTTCACCAATGGACCTGCTGGACCGGCCGATGAAGCGCTCGATGACCTCCGCCTCGGTCAGGGGCCAGCCCAGATCCGTGCCAAGCGCGATGTTGACACGGACCGCAATGCGCTCGCTGTCGACCAGCACCCCGTCGCAGTCAAAGATGACAAGCCCGATCGGATTGATCATCTGGACAGGCGAGTCGAGGAGAGGCAAACCTGGCGGCACCCACGCTTCCCCGAAGGCGCCGGCTCCTCACCGCCAAGGTAGTCAGGGCTTAATCAAGTTCCGTGGGTGTCCGGAGTGTTGGTGATGCCCAGGATGGGGAGTG
>NZ_JBHMIS010000199.1:0-430 GCF_048060415.1 Micromonospora sp. LOL_024 | reverse complement strand
CGACCGCCCGGTCCAGGGCGTCACCGTCAACAGCGGCCAACACACGGCCGATCGTGGCCGACGACGGAGCACGCCGCCACCTGAGCAGATGGACGCGGATCCCGATCACTGTCAACAGCGCGTTCGATGCCCGCTGACCCCACTCGGCGAGCTCGTCGATGCTCCTCGCACCCGAGACAGCCGCGCAGGCACACACCAGCAGGACCGCGGTCAGCGAGTACCACCGACCCCGCCGCGAACGCGGGTCCGGCACCACGTCGAAGTAGGGGCGCAGGTCAGCGATCCGACCAGTGTCCAGCGGCCCCAGTTTCACCAGCACCGCAGGGATGAGAGAAGATGCAACGGCAGGCACGAGCCACCTCATGATCATCGGGCTTAGACACCACAATGATCACGAAGCTCGTGCCTGCTCTGCTATACACCCCAACCG
>NZ_JBHMIS010000198.1:0-431 GCF_048060415.1 Micromonospora sp. LOL_024 | reverse complement strand
TTCTACCAGGCGCTTCTGGTGTTGGTGTGGTTCCGCAAGGGCGAGGACAAGACCACCCTCGCAGCCGGGTTCGGGGTGTCCAGGGCCACCGCCTACCGGTACGTCGCCGAGGCCGTACGCGTCCTCGCGGCGCAGACACCGACCCTGCACGACGCCCTGGCCCAGGTCGCCGCGGACGGCTGGACGCACGTGATCCTCGACGGGAAGCTGTTCGACACCGACCGGATCACCGAAACCACCACCAGCGTCAAGGGCAAGACGATCGACGCCTGGTACTCCGGAAAGCACCGCGACTTCGGCGCGAACATCCAAGCGATCATGCGCCCCGACGGCCTACCAATCTGGACCTCGGACGCGATGCCGGGACACCTTCACGACCTGACCTGCGCGCAGGAGTTGGACATCACCGGTGCGCTCTACCGGGCCGCTTC
>NZ_JBHMIS010000197.1:0-444 GCF_048060415.1 Micromonospora sp. LOL_024 | reverse complement strand
TGACCGGCCGATACCTGGTGCCCAGCGAACGCACCTTCCGGCGGGTCCTGGCCGCCGTCGATGGTGACGTCCTCGACGCGGCGACCTGCGGCCGACGTCGTCCGCGGCGACGCCCCTGTTCCGCAGATCCCCACCGCCACCGACGAGCCTGCCGAGAGGGAGCAACGCCGTGCCACGTCCCGGGCGGGCACCCACCCGGCGCCGGCCGGGCTGTTGCCCGCGGTCGCGGTCGACGGGAAACTGCTGCACGGCACCCGCACCACGTCCGGTCAGGTGTTCCTGGTCGCCGCAGTCACCCACGACACCGGTGCGGTTCTGGGTCAGCGGCAGGTCGCCGACAAACGCGGCGAGAGCACCGTGACCGAAGATCTGCTCACCCCGCTGAACGTGGCCGGCATGCTGCTCACCCTGGACGCCCTGCACACCACGAAGAAGACCGCCCGG
>NZ_JBHMIS010000196.1:0-446 GCF_048060415.1 Micromonospora sp. LOL_024 | reverse complement strand
GGCCCATCACCCAGCATCATCCCAGCTCACCGGCTTGCCGAGCGAGAACGCAACGGCCCTGTCGTCAACCCCCGGCGCTCCCTTGTTCGCTTTGACTCGTTCGTACGCCTCCAAGACATCCCACTTCGAAATATCGAACGGTTTCTCTGACAACGTCAGCTCGCTCCCCGTAGTTCCTCCCGGAACATTCGTCCCGGTTGACCAGACGAACTAGCTGTGGATGGCCCGGCCCCTTCGCTCCACCCTGATTACCGAGGCTTCCTCACTACTACGGGCCGGTCCGCCAGCGCGTCTCGCATCGGTACTCACACCTTGCGGGCACGTAACTGGATAGGTGCTTGACGGGGCGGCGTGACGGGTTTGGTCAGGCGGTAGCGGGGATCCAGGGCAGGGCTATTGCGTTCTGGGGTAACTGCTGGTCACGGCGGTTATGAGGTCGTGTGAGC
>NZ_JBHMIS010000195.1:0-448 GCF_048060415.1 Micromonospora sp. LOL_024 | reverse complement strand
GGGTGGGCAGGTCGAGTTCGGCGGCGGACCAGTTCAGGGCGGCGGTGATCCCGAGGTCGCGGGCGTAACTGGTGTCGTGTAGATGCCCGGGCAGCGCCGTCGATGTCCAGATTGGCAGTCCGTCGGGTCGCATGATCGCTTGGATGTTCGCGCCGAAGTCGCGGTGTTTTCCGGAGTACCAGGCGTCGATCACCTCGCCCTTGACCGACAGGGTCGTCTCGGTGAGCCGGTCGCAGTCGACCGTTTTCCGTCGAGGATCACGTGGGACCAGCCGTCGGCGGCGGCCCGCCGCAGTGCGGTGTGCAGATCGGCGGCCTGGGCGGCGAGGACCGTGATGCCTTCGTCGCGGTAGCGGTAGGCGGTCGCCCTCGAGATTCCGAAGCCGGCGGCGAGGAGGGCCAGGTCCTCACCTTTGCGGAACCAGACGAGCACCATCAGGGCCTGGTAG
>NZ_JBHMIS010000194.1:0-448 GCF_048060415.1 Micromonospora sp. LOL_024 | reverse complement strand
CGCTGTCGCGGACGACGAGTTCGGTCGCCAACTCCAACCGAGGACTCTCCACCTTCTCGCCCCTGGCCAGCCGCAACACCGTACGGGCGGCCAACATCCCCATCTCTGCCAACGGCTGCCGCACCGTGGTCAACGGCGGCGAACACCACCGCACCTCCGGCAAATCATCGAAACCCACCACACTGACGTCGTCCGGCACCCGCAACCCCCGCTGACGCACCGCCTCGTACACACCCAACGCCATCTGGTCACTCGACGCGAAAATCGCCGTCGGCGGATCCGTCAACCCCAACAACCGCCCACCACCAGCGAAACCCGCCTCGTGATAGAAGTTGCCCGCCTGGATAAGTCGATCGTCGACGGGGATGCCCGCCGTCTCCAGGGCGGCCCGGTAGCCGTCCATCCGCGCCCGGCTGCACATCAACTGCGGCGGCCCGGCGATGAACCC
>NZ_JBHMIS010000193.1:0-450 GCF_048060415.1 Micromonospora sp. LOL_024 | reverse complement strand
ACAACTGTTCACCACCGGACCGTGGCTACCCGAACCGGCAACCTCAAGCTGAATACGTACCATCGGACTGGCCTGTCAGACCGTGACCGAGGTGGTGGAACTGACCTCGGTGCATTCGTCGGGCCGGATCGCAGCGCGTCCGCGACTTGCGGCGTGGGCTCGAACCGTGGCGGCGCACCCGCGCCGTTCGGGAGCTTGACCAGGCGATCCACGCCTACCGCACGCGTCCTCTGATTAGGCAACAGAATTTGGCATGACAATCCGCACAACCACCGTGCCACACGTCCAGATCTTGGAAAGTTCTCGTTAGCGAGTAACGGAAACGCTCCAAGATCTCGCGCCGGCTACCTGAGCAGGCGCACGAACTTGACGTATTCGCGGTAGTAGGCCCCCAGGGCCCCGGAGTAGTCCGCGAATGTCCTTTTTGGTCTGATCTTGTTCTGGGGGCTG
>NZ_JBHMIS010000192.1:0-452 GCF_048060415.1 Micromonospora sp. LOL_024 | reverse complement strand
ACGGCTGATCTTGGTTGTTGAGGTGGTCAGTCGTTGGCCGGGGTGAGCCGGCCCTCGAAGGTGATCTGGAAGGCGTTCAAGGGTGCCTTCCAGCGCATCGTCCATCGCCGGCGGCCCGCGCTGGTGGGGTCGAGGCTCATCAAGGCCATGTACACGCACTTGAGTGCGGCGGCCTCGTTCGGGAAGTGCCCGCGGGCGCGGACGGCCTTGCGGATGCGGGCGTTCACGCTCTCGATCGCGTTCGTGGAGCAGATGACCTTGCGGATTTCCACGTCGAAGGCGAGGAAGGGCACGAACTCGGCCCAGGCGTTCTCCCACAGCCTGACGATCGCCGGGTACTTCTTTCCCCAGGTCTCGGCGAACTCGAGGAACCGTTCGGTCGCCGCGTCCTCGGTCGGCGCGGTGTAGACCGGCTTGAGTGCTTTGGCGATCTTGTCCCAGTCCTGGCGGGC
>NZ_JBHMIS010000191.1:0-471 GCF_048060415.1 Micromonospora sp. LOL_024 | reverse complement strand
CCCTCCCTGTCACGCTGATGTGAGACAGCCCGTCTACCAGGGGATACGCTTCCTGGACGGTCGCGAGGAGAGATCATCAGCATGACGTTGCAGCCCCATGAGAGCCCGAATCTGGACACCCGGTCCCAGCGGCGGACATTCACCGCAGAGTTCAAGGCGCGGATCCTGAACGAGTACGACGCGGCACCGGACGCGGCGGCTCGGGGGGCGATTCTGCGTCGGGAACGGTTGTACGGATCACACCTGCTGGACTGGCGTAAGGCCCGAGACGCCGGAGCCTCGGCCGGACTGACGGACCGGCGGCAATCGGCCTCGCGGGCAGCGAAGAAGGCCGAGAACGCCGAACTTGCCCGCCTTCAGCGCGAGAACGCCCGCTTGCAGGCCAAGCTCGCCAAGACCGAAACCGCGTTGCAGATCATGGGAAAAGTTCTTCCCTGCCCTGTGGGCGGGCCCGTTCCGGGCTGAAAATGG
>NZ_JBHMIS010000190.1:0-478 GCF_048060415.1 Micromonospora sp. LOL_024 | reverse complement strand
CGAGTAGTTGTAGGGATCGGTGCGGGTTTCGGCTGTTCTTTCGGAGGGCTGGCGCGATGGATGTGACGCCGGCGAGGCGGAGCAGGCTAATCGCGGTGTTGCGCAGGGTGGCCAGGGCTCGGGGTGCGTTGCCGGTCCGTGGGCGGCTGGCGTCCTCGCGGTAGGTGGTGTCGCGAATGTGGTGTAGGACGTCGATGGACCAGTGGCCGCGTAGCCAGTCGGCCAGTTCGGCGGGTCCGGCCTGCTCAGCGGTGAGGTTGGTGATTGCGTAGGCGGTGACGGTGGACCAGCGGTCGGTGGCCGGGGTGTAGCGGCGGCGCCGGATCCGTAGGGCCTGGGTGGCGTGCGGGAAGTCCAGGGCGAGGGCGCCGAGACAGGTGACCGCCTGCAACCGGCGGATGTCATGGCGGCCGTGTCCACGGTCGTGGGTCTGGCCCAGGACCGGAATCTTCGCCCATGGCAGGGCTTTGACCTGCCG
>NZ_JBHMIS010000189.1:0-482 GCF_048060415.1 Micromonospora sp. LOL_024 | reverse complement strand
GCGAGCCCTGGTCTTCGGGGCGGGCCGATCAACGCACCCCGCTTAAGTTCGAAGAGCCCTGTTCGGACCGTCCGGTCAGCTCCGCAGCACCCGCGATGTCCGTGTGTGGCCGGCCATCGATGTCGCGGATCTCCATCCGGTCCCTGCCTGCGTCAGTAGCTGAGGGTGTGGCGGCCGGGGAACCTCGCTCGTGACCGAACGAAGCGGCAACACCCCGGCCGCCGATTTCAACCAACAACCCCATCCACACACCGCACAATTCGAGCGGACGTGTGGCCGAAGCGGTGCCGAGAATAGCAGCCTGGCCTGCGGCTACCGGTTGGTTGATCTGGTGCGTCGACGGTCATGCGTTGGGTGGCGTAGTCGTCCGAACCATCCATCCACGGCGCTTGGACGGTGTCTCAGGACTGCGAACCGCGAGGACTGAGGTGATCTCAGCAACGCATAAGGTTTGATTGGTGCGACACGGGCGAATGCGGCGA
>NZ_JBHMIS010000188.1:0-485 GCF_048060415.1 Micromonospora sp. LOL_024 | reverse complement strand
TAGACGCGTTGACGATGGCGATCTGGCGGCGCGATCGTCAGGGCGCTGAACTGGGCGGACTGGTTCATCACTCGGACCGCAGAGTCCAATATCGAGCAACCCGCTACAGCCAGCGGCTGGCCGAAGCCGGCGCTGTCGCCTCGGTCGGGTCCAAGGGCGACTCGTACGACAAGGCGATGGCCGAGGCGTTCAACTCGCTCTACAAGGCCGAACTCGTCCGCAACCGAGGTCCGTGGCGTGGGCTCGACGACCTGGAGATGGCCACCGTCGAGTACATCGACTGGTACAACAACCGCCGGCTGCACGGCGAGCTCGGACACATCCCGCCCGCCGAACACGAGGCCCTACACGCGATGACACACCCGATCACCGCACCCCTGAAAACCAGCTAACCAACTCTCCACCAAACCCGGGGCTTGACATCTTTCGTTGCACCGCAACGGATCCGGGCGCGTCTGGACCGCTTGACCACATCGGCCACTCCA
>NZ_JBHMIS010000187.1:0-494 GCF_048060415.1 Micromonospora sp. LOL_024 | reverse complement strand
GCTATCTTTGCTGTTCACGAACCGCTGCGCCCGGCCATCGCGCCGGGCGAGGATCGCAACAGCTTCATCGTTGTCGGATCGCAGGTCGGTGTCCATGGCTGCGCCCGGCCATCGCGCCGGGCGAGGATCGCAACGGTAGCATTCTCATCCATTGGTTGAAATCGTATCCGAGGCTGCGCCCGGCCATCGCGCCGGGCGAGGATCGCAACTTACCAGTTGAAAGTGTTGGTCACTGGTCCGTAGGTTAGCTGCGCCCGGCCATCGCGCCGGGCGAGGATCGCAACACCGCGACTTTCCGTCTCGACATCGATTTCGAGATCGAGCTGCGCCCGGCCATCGCGCCGGGCGAGGATCGCAACTCCGGCAGGCGCGATTCGTATCAACCCATATCCGTTGGCTGCGCCCGGCCATCGCGCCGGGCGAGGATCGCAACTCTAGTGTTCTGTTTCGTAAATAGCTAGCCGTTTAGTAGGCTCTGCGTGTGACACGTGCTG
>NZ_JBHMIS010000186.1:0-508 GCF_048060415.1 Micromonospora sp. LOL_024 | reverse complement strand
CCACGGCCCCGGCGTTGTTCCGGCTTGAGGTGTTCTGTCCGTGTTGAGGACCGGGCGAGGCGGGAGTTGTGGGACGAGCGCGACTTCTGATGATCTTTCGGGTGTCTACGCCAGAAGATCGTGTCAGGAGTCGCGCTCGTGTCGTCATCATCCCCGATCCACCCTGTTGTTGACCACCTCACCGATCTGGCCCTGTGGGAGGCCGAACTAGCCGCCGGCCCGGTCACCGCGGATGCGGGGGCCACGGATCCGCTGGCCATGACATCGTCGCTGCTCAACCGGCTGGGACAGATACCCGACCCGCGCCGGTCGCGGGGGCTTCGACACCCGCTGCTGGTGATCCTGGTCCTGACCGCCTGCGCAACCTTGGTGGTTGGTAACGACTCCGTGGCGGCGATCCGGCAGTGGGCGGCGGGTACTCCGCAGGATGTCCTGCACCGTATCGGGGCTCGGTTCAACCCGTTGTCCGGCCGGTACACGGTGCCCAGCGAACGCACCTTCCGTCGGG
>NZ_JBHMIS010000185.1:0-522 GCF_048060415.1 Micromonospora sp. LOL_024 | reverse complement strand
CAGGGCTATTGCGTTCTGGGGTAACTGCTGGTCACGGCGGTTATGAGGTCGTGTGAGCGACGGTCTGCGCGTCGGTTGGCGCGGGCGATGTTGGCCTCGCCGTGGATGCGGTGCCAGCCGATGGCGGTGTTACGCAGGGTGGCCATGATGGCGGGTCCGGTGCCAGTGCGGGCCTGATGAAGATCTTCACGGAAAGTCACGTCTCGCACGTTGTGGACCTGGTTTTCGATCAGCCATTCCGCTCTTGCCCATTTCTGCAGGTCAGCGGGTTGGGCGTCGGCGGCGGGCAGGGATGTGATCAGGTAGGCGGTCTCGCGGCTGGTCTTGCCGCCGGTGGTGCGGGTACGGGTGATCCGGACGGCTTGCTGGGCGTGCGTGAACGCGATCCCGCCCGGGGTGTGCAGGGTGACGGCTTTGACGGTGCGGGTCTCGGTGCGTCCGTGACCGCGGTCGCGGGTGCGGTCACCGACCGGGATCTGCGCCCAGGGAACAGCTTTGAGCTGGGCGAACAGGGTGGGCTGG
>NZ_JBHMIS010000184.1:0-523 GCF_048060415.1 Micromonospora sp. LOL_024 | reverse complement strand
CAGGGCCATTGCGTAAAACCGGTGACGTTACGTGACTGCGTCGATGAGTTGGGTTGATCGGCGGTTGGCGGTTCTGGTGGCGCGGGCGATGTTGGTGGCACCGTTGAGGCGGTGGTAGCCGATCGCGGTGTTACGCAGGGTGGCGAACACGGCGGGTCCGTTGCCGGTCCTCGCGTGGTGGGCGTCCTCGCGGAACGTCACATCGCGAACGTGGTGTAGGCCGTTCTCGATGAGCCATTCGTTGCGGGCGAACGCGCCCAGGTCGACCGGCTGGGCCAGGATGGCGGGCAGGCTCATGGTGTAGTAGGCGGTCTCCCGGCTGGTCTTGCCCTTGATGGTGCGGGTCCGGGTGATCCGCACCGCTTGCTGCGCGTGCGGGAACGCGAGGCCGCCATCGGTGCGTACGGTCAACGCTTTGACGGTGCGGGTTTCCTTGCGGCCGTGTCCCACCTCGCGCTGCTGGTCACCGGCCGGGACCTCGTGCCACGGCAACGCTTTGAGCTGCGTGTACAGGGTCGGCTGG
>NZ_JBHMIS010000183.1:0-555 GCF_048060415.1 Micromonospora sp. LOL_024 | reverse complement strand
CCAATCGACACGTCAGCCCAGCTCACAGCCCCGCACATCGACAACGCAAAGACCCTGGGTCCTGTTCTGGCTCATGGTCTTCGCAAACTCATGATCACCAGCAGGTCGCACCCGTCCTACATCGACCTCCGGATCTCGCTGACCTCCACCCAAAGCCCCAGCTCAACGGCCCGCCAACCGACTACGCAACAGCGTGTGCCACGAACGAGGAATGGTGATCGCAATGTAGGAGCGATTTCAGAGGGCGGTCCGCAGTAACTTGATCTGATCTATGCATTGCGTCTGGTTGGTGGCTTTCTGGCAGGTTCGCTATGGATAGCGGCAGGCCGATGGGTTGAATGTGAGTTCTGGTCGTGACCGTCAGGCGGATTGGGCGTTAGCCCGGTCATGGGTGATCGAAAGCCGTATCCCAGCGATGTCACCGACGAGCAGTGGGAGCTGATCGGACCGTTTCTGCAGGCGTGGAAGGCCAAGCGGGTCGCGGTCTCGGTGTCGGGCAGGGCCCCGGAGTAGTCCTTGAATGTCCGGTTGGTTATGGGATGCCGTGTAGTGCCA
>NZ_JBHMIS010000182.1:0-566 GCF_048060415.1 Micromonospora sp. LOL_024 | reverse complement strand
CCGAGGATGGTGAATGGCCTGTTCATGTCGCGGTTGGCCCATCGGGTGGCTTCGGTGATGTCGGTGCGGCCGGCCTGGCGCAGGGCGTTGATCGCGAGGTTGCGTAGCGAGGCCAGTACGCGTGGTCCGGAGCGGGTGCGGACGCGGGAGTGGTCTTCGCGGTAGCAGGTGTCGCGGATGAAGTGCAGGGCTTCGATGGTCCACTGGCCACGGTTGAACGTGGCGATCTCGTCCGGGCTGGCGGCCTCGGCGGTGTGGCTGGTAATGCCCAGTTGTGCGGCGGCGGACTGTTTGCCGTCGCTGCCGGTGACGTAGCGTTCGATTAGCCAGACCTGGTTGACGTGCGGGAACGGCAGGCGGGGCGGGGCGGGCAGGACTCGGATGGTGCGGCGGGTGGTGCGGCCGTGCCCGGTCTCTGTGCTCTCGTGGCCGATCGGGGTGGTGGCCCAGGGCAGGGTGTTGAGTGCGTCGAACAGTGCGTGCCGGTTCTCCTTGACGGGCAGCACGAAATGGCCGCCCTGCTGGTGGATCAGTTCGGCGGTGGCCTTGACGGTGTGCAACGCGTC
>NZ_JBHMIS010000181.1:0-590 GCF_048060415.1 Micromonospora sp. LOL_024 | reverse complement strand
GGATGGGGAGTGCTCGTTGGGGTTCGTCGCGGATCGCTCGGGTGGTCTTGGCGATGTTGTGGGCTCCGAGGGTTTTCAGTACGCCGATGGCGAGGTTGCGCAGCGTCGCCATGGCCCGGGGTGCGGTTCCGGTATGGACGGTGGAGGCGTCTTCGGCGAAGGTGACGTCTCTGATGTGGTGTGAGGAGTTCTCCACTGCCCAGTGCCCGCGGATCGCGGCGGCCAGATCGGCTGGGCGGGCCTGGTGGGCGTCGAGGCTGGTGACGGCGTAGATACTTTCACGGGTCTCGGGTGTGCCGGACTGCTTGCGTCGTCGGTGGACGCGGATGGCCAGGCGGGCGTGAGGGAAGGCGATTCCGCCGAGTTCGTCGGCGATGGCGCAGGTCTTGATCGAGCGGGACTCGTGTCTGCCGTGCCCGCGGGTGGAGGCGGTGTGCTGCACGGTGATGTCCCGCCACGGCAGGGCCGCGAGCTGGTGGTGGGCGGTCGGTTGGTTGGTCTTGATCACCGCGATGTAGTGGGCGTTCTTGGCTTCGACCAACCAGGAGATGTTCGCCTTGACCGAATGCAGGGCGTCGAAGGTGACGACG
>NZ_JBHMIS010000180.1:0-591 GCF_048060415.1 Micromonospora sp. LOL_024 | reverse complement strand
CCGACACGCCGACACGGGCACCATCACTCACAGCCACAATCGATCATGAAACGGCCGTGGTCGTACGGGCAGCTCAGGGTCGCGTGGCGGCTCCAGGCGATGCAATGCGTTTCCTGCACGGCCAGAAACTCAGCCCTGCCGGTCAGGTGGGCCATCAGACCCAAGAACCTCCCTCCGAGTTCCTCCCGGCCGCACCGGGGATATGACAAGGCGCCTCGCGGCGCAGCGGATCTGCCGCCGATAGCGCGATTGGGCGTGGTGAGGCTCGATCAGTTGTTGGCGGATCGAGGCAGCGGCCTGCGCCACCCCGACCGTCCGGACGATGGAGTGGAACACAGGCGCTGGCTAAACTGCACCGCCGTGACGACCCTCTCCGCACCATCGTGGACCGATACCGGCGGCTTCTGGATCGCGCTCGCCGCCCTTGTGGCCAGCTTCGCCGCACTCGGTGTATCCATCTGGTCGGCCTACTCAGGTCACCAATCCGCCAAATCCGGTCGCGAGTCTGCCGTGCACGCCGGTACCTCAGCCGTAACTGGATAGGTGCTTGACGGGGCGGCGTGACGGGCCTGGTCAGGTGGTAGCGGGGAT
>NZ_JBHMIS010000179.1:0-593 GCF_048060415.1 Micromonospora sp. LOL_024 | reverse complement strand
CGGCACGGTTGCTGTACTTCGCTGCTGTACTTCCGGTGGCTGTCTCGTCCAGCCGATGAAGCGGCGGTGCAGTGCGCCGGCTGGCGCCCAGGGCATGTCCTCGGCCGCCTGGACAAGGTAGGCCCCGAGGTACAGCGCCAGCGATACCGGCGCATCGGCGTACTCCGCGCGTAGCTCCCGCCTCCGCGTGGGGCAGGGCCACGGAAGGTCGCAGCCACCGCAGCTCCAAATGGGCAGCACCGGGCCGTGGGTGGTCACCGCACACCACCAAGGAATCGGGCGACGCTCGCGCGGGCCTGCCGGCTGGTCGCCCAATCCACCTGCCAGCACGGGTACGGGGCCAGTCGTGACCACCACGCGCGGCAGCCGACGCACATGCCGTCGAGCCCTCGGACATGTACCGCAAGGATCGTCCGCTCCGGCCCGCCGGTCACTGCTCGTTCTCCTGCGGCCAGTGGCCCCGGTTGATCGGTATGCGGTGCCGGGCACGGCACGGCAGGTCGGCTCCGCACCGGCAGACACGCCGCCACAGTTGCCACGACCACACGGGCCGATGCCGCCGGGCAAACGTCAATGCGGTGGCCGACAGGTAC
>NZ_JBHMIS010000178.1:0-613 GCF_048060415.1 Micromonospora sp. LOL_024 | reverse complement strand
TCGACGCGGACAGCCTGGACACCAGCGCACATTTCCACGGGCTGCCCAGCCCGCGGGTACGTGCGGATGCTGACTTTGGCCATCTGTTCAAAGTGTTCGAGCAGCGGCGGAGTAACGAGTTCACCGGGCGTGGTGGTACGCCCATCGGTGGCCTGCGGGAGCGTGTCTACGCGGATTGCCTAGCGGCGGCTGAGATGGAGCGCGGGGTGTTCCGTCTCGGTGCGCCCACCGGGGCCGGCAAGACCCTTGCGAGCGGCGGCTTCGCGTTGCGGCATGCAGAAAAGCACGGCCTGAGTCGGGTGATCGTGGCGGTGCCGTTCCTCACCATCACCGAGCAGAACGCTGCGGTCTACCGCCGGCTGCTCAATGAGGAGGGTGCCGAGCCGGTCGTCCTTGAACATCACAGCCAGGCCGACTTCGACGATCCGCAGATCGGCCGGTGGTCACGGCTGGCGGCCGAGAACTGGGACGCGCCGTTCGTCGTCACTACCTTCGTTCGGCTTTTCGAGTCGTTGTACGCCCGTAAGCCGTCGGCGATGCGTCGGGTGCACCGGCAGGGCCATTGCGTAAAACCGGTGACGTTACGTGACTGCGTCGATGAGTTGGGTTGATC
>NZ_JBHMIS010000177.1:0-619 GCF_048060415.1 Micromonospora sp. LOL_024 | reverse complement strand
CCACGGCGGTGTCGTGGCGCATCGTGGAGAACAGCTGCACGTCAAGGCCCGTGCCGGGGCGGGTGTTGCGGACGGTCTTGCCGTCCAGGGCGAGCCCGACACCGACGTGGGTGCCGAGCAAGGTGTTCAGCCAGGTACAGATCAGCCGGTCCATGACCGTGGCGTCGATGGCCTCGGTCAGCCGGCGCAGGGTGTCGCGCCCGGGCGGGATCCGGATGCCCAGGACCGGGTGCCGGCGGGCGCCTGCGGCGCCGAGCAGGGGTTGCGGGAGTTCCGCGACCCTGTCGGCGGCCTGCCGGAAGTCACGTGCCCCGCACAACAGTGCCATGGTCAGCACCGTCAGCACCGCAGCGAGGGGATGCCGGACGCCTTTCGGCTTACGCGGATCCTTGACCTGCGCGAACACTGCGGCCAGCGCGGTGACCCGGCCGAGGTCGACCTCCCCGGCCTCGTTCATGACGACATCGGTGACCGCATGCGAGACTGACACGAGCGGCCTTTCTGGTAGACGACGGTTGGCGTAGAGAACCGCCATCGTCTACTGAGGAAGGCCGCGTCCGTTCACCGGGTCGCCGTCACCAGGCACACCGAAGATCAACGAACTTTGCTTTGGCTCTGG
>NZ_JBHMIS010000176.1:0-621 GCF_048060415.1 Micromonospora sp. LOL_024 | reverse complement strand
CCCTCCAGCGCCGATGGTACTGCACCCGGGAGGGTGTGGGAGAGTAGGACACCGCCGGACACACGTTACAGTCGAGGGCCACCCGGAACCGGGTCGGCCCTCGGCTGCGTTGCGCTATCGATGGCGCACTCAGGAAGGATGTACCAGTGAGTTCAGGACCTCAGGGCGCAGACCGTCCCCGGGGCTACGAGGGCCGGCCCGGAGACCGTGACGGCGACTCCCGCCGTGGCGACCGCCCGCCCTTCCGCGACGACCGAGGCGGAGAGCGCGGCTCCCGCGAGCGTCGGAGCGGTTCCGGTGGGTACGGCGGCGACCGTGCCCAGTCCGGCGGCTCCCGCCGGGACGGCGACCGTCGTGAGGGCGGCTTCCGCGACAGCGACCGGTCCAGCGGCGGCTTCCGTGGTGAGCGTCGCGATCGTCCGGGACACGAAGGCACTCGTGACGGGGGCCGTGGCGCCGCTGGTGGTTTCCGCGGTGGTGAGCGTCGTGGCAGCGACGATCGTTCGGGTGGCTTCCGTCGTGAGGGTGGGGAGCGTGCCGGGGGTTTCCGTGGTGGTGACCGTCGTTCCGGTGGTTCCCGTGATGGTGGCGCCGCCGGTTTTCGTGGTGGTGAGCGTCGTG
>NZ_JBHMIS010000175.1:0-629 GCF_048060415.1 Micromonospora sp. LOL_024 | reverse complement strand
GCGACATGAACAGGCCATTCACCATCCTCGGCCTTGCCGGATGATGTTGAAACGGCCGTGGGTCGGCGCCTGCGTCGAGGGCTGCTCGGTAGCGGTCGAGTTTGGCGTCGCATTCGGCCACTGTTGGTCCCGGCGGGGTCGCTGGCGCGGTGGCGGGTATGCCGAGGGCGAGTTGGTGGAGGATCTTGGCGGCGGTGTGGTGGCGTTGCAGTGGTCCGAATTCGCCGACGAGTCAGGTGTCGAGCGGGTTGATGAGTGTTTCTTCGCGCAGGATGACGTTGCGGGGGTGGTCGACTCGGTTGGCCAGGGCGTATTCCTGGGGGAAGCGGCAGCGGTAGTAGGCGACGCCGTGGGAGTGCTGGCCTTGCATTTTTCGTTCGCAGATGCCGCAGAAGACCAGGCTTTTGAATATGTAGGGGTGGCGGGAGCGGTGTGCTCGTTTCGGTGAGGTTGCCGTTCGGGCTCGTCTGGTCAGCATCTGCTGGGCGCTGTCGAAGTCTGGTTGGTCGATGAGGGGTTCGTGGACGATGTCTTTGGAGACCAGCCATTGTTCGCGGTTGTTCCATCGCGGCTCTTCGAACTTAAGCGGGGTTGAGGTGTCCGCGGTGGCGGCGGGTGGTCGCGGTGCG
>NZ_JBHMIS010000174.1:0-636 GCF_048060415.1 Micromonospora sp. LOL_024 | reverse complement strand
TCAGAGGATGGTTCGGAGGATTAGGTCCGTTTCTGGGCGAGTGTGAATATTCCGGGCTCGTCCTCGGCAAGGACCTGGCGGTTGACCATGCGTTTCAGCTTGGCGCGGGTACCTTCGACGTTCTTCGGTGACGGCTCGATGCCGAGGGCGAGGCAGATGCCCTTGGCGCGCAGGCCGGTGGGCGCGGTGGCGAGGACGCGCAGGATCTGCTGGTAGGGGGCGCTGGTGATCGTCGGGTCGTCGGCGGTGAACTCGGCGGCGGCGAGAGCGCGCAGGGTGGTGCGGGTCGTCGCCAGGTCTGCCAGTTCGCTGTCGAGGCGGCCGAGTTCGCCGGTCAGCGCGGTGATCTGTTCGCGGAGCCGGTCGGCGTGCTGGCGTGCGGTGGTTTCCCGATCGGCGATCAGGTCGAGGACGGTGGGAAGGTTCACCGGTGCCGCCAGGTGGGTGTGGTGGTCCCGGTCAGTCGCCGCACGATGTTCGCCGTCGACGCCCACAGGGTTCGTGACACCGAGGATTCCGGTCGGCTCTCGTACTCGCGTGCGAGGCGGCGGTGCAGCATCAGCGTGCCGTTGACCTGCTCGACGATCCACCGCTTACGGATCGGTACGAACCCGGGTCGGGTGTCGGAGCGTTTGA
>NZ_JBHMIS010000173.1:0-681 GCF_048060415.1 Micromonospora sp. LOL_024 | reverse complement strand
GATCAACCCAACTCATCGACGCAGTCACGTAACGTCACCGGTTTTACGCAATGGCCCTGCAGGACCGCACCCGCTGATGTCATCAGCACTGACCGAGATCGTGCTGCCGCAGCGACCCCCGCACGTGCCGTGCCCGACCTCGGTGACCGATGGTGACCGCCTGAGTTTGTTCGTGGCGTTGGAAGCGGTCGAGGATCCGCGGGATCCGCGAGGCCGCCGGTATCCCCTCGTCGCCATCTTGGCCGCTGCGGTGTGTGCGGTGGGACGCTGTTCGCCCAGCTCAAGGCCCTGCCCTGGGCGCAGGTCCCGGTCGGGGCCCAGACCCGCGAGACCGGTCACGGCCGTAAAAAGACCCGCACGATCAAGGCACTCACCGTCCACACCCCGGACGGGCTCGGCTTCCCAAAGGCCGAGCAGGCCGTCCGGATCGCCCGCACCCGCACGATCAAAGGGCAGGACCAGCCGCGAGACGGCATACCTTACGATCTCACTCCCCGCCGGCCAGGCCCGGCCTACCGACCTGGGCATGGGCTCGCTCAGAGTGGCATATCGAGCATCGTCTGCATTGAGGTGATCTCAACAGGGCTGGGAGTGCTGATCGGGATGACACGGGCATCGCATCCATAGCGGACAGTGCTGGATGTGGGCGTGGAGCCATCGGTAGACAGGTCTTTGCGACAA
>NZ_JBHMIS010000172.1:0-682 GCF_048060415.1 Micromonospora sp. LOL_024 | reverse complement strand
GGGGTGTCCGAGTCGTGGTTCTACAAGTGGCGCGACCGTCGGCCGACACCCCGCCAGGACCGTAGGACCAAGCTTCAAGACGCGGTCCGGCGCGTCTTCGACGCCTCGGGCGGCACCTACGGCAGCCCACGCGTCGGCGACGAGTTACGCGAGCAGGGCTGGCGGGTGTCGGACAACACGATCGCCGAGGTCATGGCGGAGCTGGACCTGGTCGCCAGAGCGAAACGGCGCCGACGTGGGCTGACTCGGCAGGGCAAGCGGCCAGCCGCCCCGGACCTGGTCAAGCGTCAGTTCACCGCGCCCGCGCCGGACGTGGCCTGGTGCGGCGACATGACCGAGATCGCCACGCAGGAGGGCAAGCTCTACCGCGCCACCGTCATCGATCTGTACTCCCGACGCATCCTCGGCTACGCCATGGGCGACCGGCACGACGCCGGCCTGGTCGTCGCCGCGTTGAACATGGCCGCGGTCACCCGCGGCGGCGACGTCGCCGGAGTGATCTTCCACAGTGACAGGGGCAGCGAATACTGCTCGGCCGACCTCGCCCGGGCGTGCGCCCGCTGGAAGGTACGCCAGTCGATGGGCCGAGTCGGCTCGTGCTTCGACAACGCCGTGGCCGAGGCCACCTTCTCCACCATCAAGGTCGAGTACGTCCACCGTCACCAGTTCCGCACCCGCACCG
>NZ_JBHMIS010000171.1:0-709 GCF_048060415.1 Micromonospora sp. LOL_024 | reverse complement strand
ACACCCCAACCGGTCACTACCCGACCAGCCGCACGACCCCGGAACTTGCAACCGCCCTGGCTGCTACGGCTGCAGGCCAGCATTACCGGCCGCGACGACCGTCTTCTCGGCTGGCTCTACGACCACGGCGTCCTGACCACCGATCAGGTCGCCGCTGCCCTGTTCCCGTCCCTGGACTTCGCCCAACGCCGGCTCCTGCGCCTCACCAGTCTCGGGGCGGTGGATCGGTTCCGACCCAACCGACCAGACGGAGGCTCCTACCCGTACCACTACGTCCTGGACCAGCTCGGCTACGACCACGTCCACGCCCAACGCGGACACGGACCACCACGCCGGGACCAGGCCCGCCGCCGTAAACAGTCCCTCACCTCGCGCCGGGACCTGCCGCACCTGCTCGGCGGCAACCAGTTCTTCATCGACCTCGCCGCCCACGCCCGCACCCACCCGCACACGGTCCTGGGCCGCTGGCAGCCCGCCTCCGCCTTCCACGAGCCCGGCGTGTTCTACCGCAGAGGCGGCAACCCGCAGATGATGGTCCACGGACCGAAAGGACTACCCCGCCCCGACGGGGCCGGAGTGTGGACCGAGCACGGACGGTCCGTGCCCTTCTTCCTCGAGTACGACACCGGCCGCGAACGCCTCGACGTCCTCAGAGGATGGTTCGGAGGATTAGGTCCGTTTCTGGGCGAGTGTGAATATTCCGGGCTCG
>NZ_JBHMIS010000170.1:0-714 GCF_048060415.1 Micromonospora sp. LOL_024 | reverse complement strand
ATCCGACACGCCGACACGGGCACCATCACTCACAGCCACAATCGATCATGAAACGGCCGTGGTGACCGCCATGACCACGTAGATCGGCCGGTTCGCGACCTGACCATCACGGATCTTCACGTTGATGGCATCGATGAACACGACCGGATACACGCGGTCCAGAGGCCGGTTCTGCCACTCGGCCATCCCCTCCATGACCTTGTCGGTGATGGTCGAGATGGTCTGCTTCGACACCTCAGCCCCGTACACCTCGGCCAAGTGGGCGCTGATCTCGCCGTGAGTCAGCCCCTTGGCCGACAACGACAGGACCATGTCGTCGACCCCGGACAGGCGCCGCTGGCGCTTACGAACGATCTGCGGCTCGAACGTGCCGGCGGCGTCGCGTGGCACCCGGACCTCGACCGGTCCGACATCGGTGAGCACGGTCTTGATCCGGCTGCCGTTACGGGTGTTCCCACTGCCCCGACCAGCAGGATCGTGCTTGTCGTAGCCCACGTGATCGGTGATCTCGCCATCCAGCGCGGATTCCAGGACCCGCTTGGTCAACTGCTGCAGCAGCCCGCCCTCACCGGTCAACTGCAGCCCGTCCCCACGAGCCCGATCGACCAGCATCGCGATCAACTGCTCGTCAGTAGCCCCAGCCACCGACCCTACGGCCGGCTGTCCCACAGTGGTCTCGGTCGTCATCTGGCGTCTCTCCCTTGATCGGTCGAT
>NZ_JBHMIS010000169.1:0-748 GCF_048060415.1 Micromonospora sp. LOL_024 | reverse complement strand
CGACATGAACAGGCCATTCACCATCCTCGGCCTTGCCGGATGATGTTGAAACGGCCGTGGGGCGGGTTGTCGGGGGCGGTGCGGGTTGACTCGTTCGCCATGCTGAAACCGCAAGCCAACGTCCGGATCATCCGAGGAGAAGTTATGGGCAAGCCGGTCAAGACTGCCGCCGTTCTTGTCGGGCTCGGTGTCGGCGTCGCAATCGGTCCGTCCCTCGGTCCGGCAGCTGTCTGGTCTGGCGTCGCGATTGCCGTGCTCGGCGCCGCGCTCTGCCTGGTCGGTACGGCGGAATCCGATCTCGTCGGGGACGGCCTGGTCGACCGCGACGAGGATGCCGCGGTGGCAGGCGACGGGACGCCCACAGGAACACCGGTCACTGCCCCACGACGGCGGAACCGCCACCGGCCAGGCCTCGCTGGCCTGGGCACCCGGGTAGAACAAATTCTCCAACTCGCCGAGGAACAGGCCGACGACCACCGTGCCGAGGCACGGCACGAAAGCGAGGCGATCGTGACCGCTGCCCGACGGGAGGCCGAGGCGATCCTGAACCGAGCCCACGAACAGGCGGCCGGGATCACCGGCACCCACCAGGATCCGCCTCTGGCACCGCCCACCCGGTCGGCTGCACCGAACGGAAATCCGAGCCCTCCCGCATGATGCAAGCGGAACCGCCGCACGGGTCCCAATCCAGAGCCAAAGCAAAGTTAGTTGATCTTCGTTTTCCCTGGTGACGGCCACCCCGGTGAAC
>NZ_JBHMIS010000168.1:0-749 GCF_048060415.1 Micromonospora sp. LOL_024 | reverse complement strand
CAGGGCCTTTGCAAGTTCCGGGGTCGTGCGGCTGGTCGGGTTGTGACCGGTTGGGGTGGATAACAGGGCAGGCACGGGTTTCGTGATCATTGTGGTGTCGAAGCCAGATGATCACGAGGTGGCCCGTGCCTGCTGTCGCATCTTCTCCCATCCCTGCGGTGCTGGTGAAACTGGGGCCGCTGGACACCGGCCGGATCGCTGACCTGCGCCCCTACCTCGACTCGGTGCCCGACCCGCGTTCCCGGCGGGGCCGGTGGTACTCGCTGACCGCGATCCTGCTGGTGTGCGCCTGCGGGGTCGTCTCGGGCGCGAAGAGCATCGACGAACTTGCCGAGTGGGGCCAGCGCGCCTCGACCGCACTGCTGGCAGTCATCGGGATCCGCGTGCATCTGTTCAGATGGCGGCGCACTCCGTCGTCGGCCACGATCGGCCGTGTGCTGAGGGCTGTGGACGGTGACGCCCTGGACCGGGCGGTGTGCGCCTACCTCGCCAACCGGCATCGCGCCGCCACCGAGCCCACCCGGGCGCCGTCACCGTCGGTGTCCCGGCGGCTGCGCGTGATCGCCGTCGACGGCAAAGCACTCAAGGGATCGGCCCGTCTCACCGCGACCCGCCGGCATCTCCTCTCGGCGGTCACGCACGGCACCGTCGTGACCCTCGCTCAGGTCGAGGTCGGCGCGAAGACGAACGAAACCACGCACTTCCAACCGCTGCTGGCCCCGCTGGACCTGGCCGGCGTCGTCGTCACC
>NZ_JBHMIS010000167.1:0-757 GCF_048060415.1 Micromonospora sp. LOL_024 | reverse complement strand
CACGGCCGTTTCATGATCGATTGTGGCTGTGAGTGATGGTGCCCGTGTCGGCGTGTCGGATATGGACGAAGCTCCGTTGAGACCAGGTCCTCTCACAGATCTGGTTCAAACGGAGCTTCGTCATGTCGCAGTCTGCCACCCTCATTGCCGATCCGTCGCCTGCGCCGCTGTCTGATGACGTGTCGTTCGCTCCTTCGTGTCACGGTCTGCTGGAGTTGTTACTCGCCGTGTCCGACGGCCGAAAGGATCAAGGCCGTGATCATCCGGTCGCGGTCGTGCTCGCGCTGGTCGCGGCGGCCACGGTAGCTGGGTTGAAGGGCTACACCGCGATCAGCGGCTGGGTCGCCGACGTGCCCACCGAGATCCTCGACGGCCTGTACGCGCGTGTCGAGGCCCGTCCTGGCGGGCGGCCGTCGCGGTCGACGCTGTGGCGGGTCTGCACCGATACCGACGGCGACGTCCTGGACGCGGTGATCGCCGAGTGGACCACCGCCCACCGCTTACGCACCGGCGAACAGGCTTGCACCAGCAGCGATACACCGGCACAGGTACGCCTGGACGGTAAGACCGTGCGCGGTGCCATCGGCTCCGACGGTGAACAACTGCACCTGCTGTGCGCTCTGGCCGGCTCGCCCGGCCCCGACCCGGCCGCCGTCATCATCGCCCAGGCACCCACCGACGGCGCCAAGACCACGGAGCCGGCCACCGCCCGCGCGTTGCTGGAATCGATCGACCTGCGCGACGTGACGGTGACCGC
>NZ_JBHMIS010000166.1:0-760 GCF_048060415.1 Micromonospora sp. LOL_024 | reverse complement strand
GCTCTCCATCTCACCCACTTCGAATACCGATACCTACCGGATCCTTGTTGAGATCACGTCAGTGCTTGGTCTTCCAGCCACGCCTGGAATATTCCACACTTGCAACGAGGATGAGCCGGCGACGGTTCTACCTATGCCCGGGAACTCATTATCCGCCTTTTTCTGAAAATCAGCGACGGTAGGGTTGTTGATAGTTACGCGTTTGGCGATCTGAGCAAGTCCATAGCCACGGGCATGAAGGGAGATGGCTAGAAACTCCTCGACGAATCCTTCGAAGGCCGCAATGACACCTAAAACCACTGCCGGCGGCAGAGCCGAGAAGTTACCGGCATTGCCCGGAGTCCTAGGGTGAAGCTGAATCAGCCTTTGTGGTACTTCGAGCGAGCGAGCGTACTTGTTCACGGCTTCCTGTAGGCTTATCTGAAACAGAGCAAGCTCCTCACCTGATAACGATATGGCTGCTTCGGATCACCATTCTATCGCCGCCTTCGGGAGCAACGCGGGATGGCGGTGGTTTCGGAATCGCTACATATTGACGATTTCATCCCATACGCTCTCATCGGCACGTCCGGATGGCACGTGCACCGGCTCGGTGGGACGCTGCGTAACGCACGCCTCGCGGCATCCAGATACTCGATTGTTCGCCTCAGGGCCTACGGCCTCGGCTGATCCAGCTGCCGCTCCTGCGTCAGGGCGGGTTGCACGGCCGTTTCATGATCGATTGTGGCTGTGAGTGATGGTGCCCGTGTCGGCGTGTCGG
>NZ_JBHMIS010000165.1:0-774 GCF_048060415.1 Micromonospora sp. LOL_024 | reverse complement strand
GGGTGTGGCCCCTTCGGTGATCATGAGGTTTGTCGAGAACTTCGTGATCCTGGGAAGGGCCGCACCCGCGCATGTCATCATCACCGATCAAGGTTCTGCTGCCAACCACACCCGGCGCTACGCCTTCCGCGCCGGTCACCGATCGTGAGCGGCCGGGGTTGCTGGTTGCGTTGCAGGTGGTACCGGACCCGCGCGATGCGCGGGGTCGCCGTTACGGTCTGTCGAGTCTGCTCGCCGTGGCGGTGTGCGCGGTGCTGGCCGGGGCGTGCACCTTCACCGCCGTACACGATTGGATGCGTGACCTCGACCGCCCGGCGTGGCGCAGGCTCGGCTTCACCGGGACGGTCCCGGCCGCGACGACGCTGTGGCGGCTGCTGATCCGCGTCGACGCGGGCGTGTTGCAGCAGGTGCTGACGCGGTGGCTGCGCCAGCGCAGCACCCCGCTGCAGGTCACGGGCCGGCGGTGGCGGCTGGTCATCGCCATCGACGGCAAAGTCCTGCGCGGTGCCCGCACTCTCGACGGCCGGCAGGTGCACCTGCTCGCCGCGTACGACACCCGGACCGGGATCGTGCTCGGCCAGGTCCAGATCGAGGCGAAATCCAATGAAATCCCGGCGTTCACCCCGCTACTCGACCAGGTCGTCGCCCAGATCGGGTCGCTGCGCGGCGTCGTGATCGTCGCGGATGCCCTCCACGCGCAGACCGGGCACGCTCACGCCGTCGCCGCCCAGGGTGGCGATTTCATGGTCGCGGCGAAGGCCAACCAGCCGACCC
>NZ_JBHMIS010000164.1:0-798 GCF_048060415.1 Micromonospora sp. LOL_024 | reverse complement strand
GGCCTGTGTGGAGGCGGTTGAAGCGGGTGAAGCCCTCAAGGTGATCATGGAGTTTCTCTAGGACTGCACGACACCGAGGACTCCACCCGCAGATGTCATCATCCCTGATCTCCGTACTGACTGTGACAACCCTCAGCGGCGAGACGCCGCCACCGCCGATCACCGAGGGTGAACGTCGTGGGCTCCTGGACGCTGTCAGCGTGATCCCGGACCCGCGTAACCCGCACGGAGTGCGGTACCCACTGGCCGCGTTGCTGACCGTCGCGGTCTGCGCGGTCCTGGCCGGCGCCACGTCGTTCGCCGCGATCGCCGACTGGCTGTACGACCTGGACGAGGCGGACCAGCGGCGGCTCGGGTTCACCCGGGGCGTGCCGGCCGGCACCACGGTGTGGCGTCTGCTGATCCGCCTGGACGCCACTGTGATCAGCAAGGTTCTGGCCGGCTGGCTGCACACCCGGACGCCATCGGTGGCCGCTCGGCCGCGCCGCTACCGGACGGTAATCGCCGTGGACGGCAAGACCCTGCGCGGCGCACGCCTGCCCGACGGCCGGCAGACGCATCTGCTGTCGGCGCTGGACACCAGCACCGGCATCGTCCTGGCCCAGGTCACCGTCGACACGAAGAGCAACGAGATCCCCGCCTTCACCCCACTGCTCGACGCCGTGCAGGCCGTGCTCGGCAGCCTGACCGATGTCCTGTTCGTCGCCGACGCCATGCACACCCAGACCGGCCACGCCGAGCAGATCACCGGCCGTGGAGCACATCTGCTCCTGCAGGCCAAGGGCAACCAGCCCACCC
>NZ_JBHMIS010000163.1:0-824 GCF_048060415.1 Micromonospora sp. LOL_024 | reverse complement strand
ACTCCCCATCCTGGGCATCACCAACACTCCGGACACCCACGGAACTTGATTAAGCCCTGCCAGATCATCGCCCTGATGTGGTGCGCGCCGATTCGGCATGAGCAGGTTGCGGCGTTTCGATTCCGGCGTTACGCGGCCTTGGTGGCGCGGCGTCGACGCGGCGCGGGCGGTTCCGCCGGCTGGCCTCCTGCCTCGGATGGCGTTCCCGCCGGTCGGGCGTCTTCCACCTGCGGTGAATCCGTCGCGTCGCTTGGACCGCCGTCGATCTTAGCGGAGACCAACTCCAGCACCGCGGCGCGGTAGTCGTCCCGCTGGCCACCGGGGTCGAACCGTTTGGTCATCGCGTCAACGAGAGAGGTCGTCCGGGCGAGTTCTGGGGCCGGCACCGCCACCGGGGCGGACAGGAAGGGAAACTCCGGCACGCGTAGCTCGTCCGGCCAAAACATGGTGTGCAGCATGAGCATGTCACCGCGTACCCGGATTGCCGCGAGGCGCTCCACCTGACGGAGCGCCACCCGGGCGAGGGCCGTCCGCCGGCTGTCCCGCAGTGCGTCCCGCAGCAGCGTGTACGGCAGCACGGCCACATCGTCCGGATCCAGGAAATACGTCCGGTCGTAGAGGACGGGGTCGATCTCGTCGGTACGGACGAACCGGCCCACCTCGATGGTGCGCAACGTGGGCGGTCGCAGGGCAGCCAGTTCCTCGTCACTGACGAACAATCGCCCGTCGTCGACTTCGTACCCCTTGGCGACGTCCTCGTAGGGTACGTATTCAGCTTGAGGTGAGTCGCCGGCCGGATGTCCACTCTGGTTGATCGGCTGGCA
>NZ_JBHMIS010000162.1:0-824 GCF_048060415.1 Micromonospora sp. LOL_024 | reverse complement strand
CGTCATGCGCCGTCCGCCCGCCTCGTTGCGATCCTCGCCCGGCGCGATGGCCGGGCGCAGCTTGGCGGCGCTGCCTGTGGTGCGGTCCGTTTTAAGGCGTTGCGATCCTCGCCCGGCGCGATGGCCGGGCGCAGCGCGGCACCCCGAACCATCGGGCGACTTCCTCGATGCTGTTGCGATCCTCGCCCGGCGCGATGGCCGGGCGCAGCACATCGATCAGCTGGTGGAGGGCTGCACCGAGGTCCTGTTGCGATCCTCGCCCGGCGCGATGGCCGGGCGCAGCGTGGCCGCCGGTTTGGACGCCGACTGATGGCCGGCAAGTTGCGATCCTCGCCCGGCGCGATGGCCGGGCGCAGCATTTACACTGGCAAACGATTCTCGACCTCCGATTTCGAGTTGCGATCCTCGCCCGGCGCGATGGCCGGGCGCAGCCACATGTTCACCGTGTACCACTCCACCACCAAGGCGTTGCGATCCTCGCCCGGCGCGATGGCCGGGCGCAGCCTGTCCCGTGTGTCCACCCTCTGTGTGCAGGCATGGTTGCGATCCTCGCCCGGCGCGATGGCCGGGCGCAGCGCTGCGCCGCCTTGTCCAGCGCCGACGCGTCCCCAGCGTTGCGATCCTCGCCCGGCGCGATGGCCGGGCGCAGCCACCCTCCCTGCTTAGCTCCGACGCGTTGGTGAAAGCGGTTGCGATCCTCGCCCGGCGCGATGGCCGGGCGCAGCCCGCTACGACGCGGCGGACTGGGCCGACCGGTGGCCGATGTTGCGATCCTCGCCCGGCGCGATGGCCGGGCGCAGCGGTTCGTGAACAGCAAAGATAGC
>NZ_JBHMIS010000161.1:0-845 GCF_048060415.1 Micromonospora sp. LOL_024 | reverse complement strand
TAAGAGCGACCGGCAATGGGCGTGACCCTGAGTCGGCGGGTTGTCGGCCGGGTGTCCCAGCGATAGAGCGTGCGGGCTCGTTGGATGAGTTGACGGATCGTGACGATCGCGGCGGCCAGGTAGAGGTAGAAGTCGATGATCGCAGTGTTGCGGTCGGTGCAGCGGCGGATCTTGCCGAAGCCGTTCATCCACGAGTTCGTGCGCTCGACCACCCACCGCTTGCCGACTTGGATCGGGGCGGGTATGCCCGTGCGGGCGATCTCGGCGTCGAAGCCGATCTCGTCGAGCAACTCGCGGGTGCGTTTGCTGTCGTACCCGCGGTCGAGGTGGGCGGTGACCTGCTGGGGCCAGTGATGGCGTAGTTGGCGGCTGCACTGCTCGAAGGTGTCGCGTAGCAGCGGCGAGTCGTGCCGGTTCGCGGGGGCGCCGGTGATCCCGAGCGGGATGCCGTAGCCGTCCACACCGGTCGAGCGCTTCATGCCGCCCTTGCCACGGTCGACCGGGGACCGGCCGGCCCGGTCTCCGCCGCACGGCGCTTTGGTGATCGCGCCGTCGGCGCTGACGTCGGTCAGGTCCAGGCCGATCATCCGGTCGTAGGCGTCCAGGGCCAGTTCGTGCAGTTGCTCACCCAGGCCGGCCTCGGCCCACACCGGTGCAGGCGCCGGCGGATCGTACGGTCCGAACACTGGCCGGTGGCCACCCGTTCGTAGCCCGAGCCGTGGACCAGAGCGGCGATGACCAGCTCGAACACGACCCGGTCCGGGATCCGCCGCCGGTGGCAACCAAGAGGATGCGACGGGTCGAACCCAGGTCGCTCGGGACACAGCGCGGCGAACTGGACGAAG
>NZ_JBHMIS010000160.1:0-871 GCF_048060415.1 Micromonospora sp. LOL_024 | reverse complement strand
CCCACATCCAGCACCGTCCGCTATGGACGCAATGCCCGTGTCATCCCGATCAGCACTCCCAACCCTGTTGAGATCACCTCACTGAAACCATTGACTGGAGTGAGGTCCTCAAGCGAGCCGATGGGTGGATGGAAGTTCGCCACTGCTTGACGCACGGCCTGGTATCCGGTTGGCGCACAGAGGTCTGGCCTGGTCCACTTCGCGGGACGACCTTGGCCAGCAGCGTGCTGCGCGCAAAGGCGGGAGGAAAACATTCGATTGGACTGATCGGCGCCATCTCCTGCGCACGCATATATGCCTACGGGGCGCAGAGAATATCCAACGCCGTAGCGGACGTCCTGGAAATGCCGCTGGACTGGTCCGTCGTGCCGCAAATGCCGCTAAAAGCTGCAAATAGTTAGCCGCGACGTGCTCCATGTGTTAACCTCACGCGGGAGTCAACACGCACAATTAACCCTTTCGTCGTTCAGGGAAATCGAAGGCCCATCGCTTCGCAGCATTCTCGCGAGAAGTGAACGGCTGTTTCACGGATCTGGTCAGTTGCGCTCACCGTCGCAGCGTGACGGATACCCGAAGGGCGGCTGCGCTCACATGCCGCGTCCAGCGCGTAGGAGACGATGGACTTCGTGATGCCGCGCAGGTACGAGGCTGGCGGGCGGAGCCACCTTCATGCAGTGGCCCAATGCCTCCGAGGATCGAACCAACCTCGATCGGGGAACCAGGCGATGCACCTGCCGAACGGCTGCGCCCAGACCCAGACATGGGTGACCTCGAGCGGCAATACAGGAGGGTGATCCGGCAGGGCCCCGGAGCAGGGCTATTGCGTTCTGGGGTAACTGCTGGTCACGGCGGTTATGAGGTCGTGTGAGCG
>NZ_JBHMIS010000159.1:0-880 GCF_048060415.1 Micromonospora sp. LOL_024 | reverse complement strand
GTGCTGGATGTGGGCGTGGAGCCATCGGTAGACAGGTCTTTGCGACAAGATCAGTCTCCGAGAGGGCTCCACGTGATCACGTATTCTGCCAGGCTCGACGTCCCGAGGGAACTCGCGCAGCACGTGGCGCGGCTGTTGCGCGCCGAGCGCCGGGTGGTGGGTACCCGGCCGGGAACCCGTGCGTTGACGTGCTTCTACCAGGCGCTTCTGGTGTTGGTGTGGTTCCGCAAGGGTGAGGACAAGACCACCCTCGGGGCCGGGTTCGGGGTGTCGAGGGCGACCGCCTACCGGTACGTCGCCGAGGCCGTGCGGGTCCTGGCGGCGCAGACGCCCACCCTGCACGACGCCCTGACGCGGGTCGCCGCCGACGGCTGGTCACACGTCATCCTCGACGGCAAGCTGTTCGACACCGACCGCCTCGCCGAGACCACCGTGAGCGTGAAAGGCGACACGATCGACGCCTGGTACTCCGGGAAACACCGCGACTTCGGCGCGAACATTCAGGCCGTGATGCGCCCGGACGGGCTCCCGATCTGGACCTCGGATGCCATGCCCGGACATCTACACGACCTGACCTGCGCCCAACGGCTGGATGTCACCGGCGTCCTCTACTGGGCGGCCTCCGAACTGAGGCTGCCGACCCTGGCCGACTCCGGCTACGAAGGCGCTGGCCAGGGCATCCACACTCCATACAAGCAGCCCACCGACGGCCGTCGCCTCGCGGTCGACAACCGCACCTACAACACTCTCCTTCGATCCATGCGATGCCTCGGAGAACGCGGCTTCGCGATCCTCGTAGGCCGCTGGCGGACCCTGCGTCACAGCACAGCCAGCCCACGACAGGTCGGCGACATCGTCCGCGCCGCTCTCCATCTCACCC
>NZ_JBHMIS010000158.1:0-919 GCF_048060415.1 Micromonospora sp. LOL_024 | reverse complement strand
CACCCCAACCGGTCACAACCCGACCAGCCGCACGACCCCGGAACTTGCAAAGGCCCTGGCCACGGGGAGAGGACGAACTGCCTCAGCCCGAGCAATACAAGCGTCGCGCCGATTTCAGGGCTGCGATGAAGGTTATGCGGTGCCGTATTCCTTACTGACGTCCTCGTACTCAGCAGCGTCACGCCGCATCGAACAGCACAATCCCCGCCACGAGCCCGGACAGCCACGGCGGAGGGTCCTCACCATTCGCTATCGCGACAAGATAGTCCGGGGGTTGGCGACGGAGACCTCGCAGAACATGATCAAAGTATGGCACGCCGAAATGCCCTCGGTCCGTCGGGAGATCCTCGAAGACAACCGCATCCTCGTCAACCCGCTGGTGCTCGCGAACCGCCAAAGCGAACTGGCCCGATCGCATTCTCGACACCATGCCGAAGATCTTCTTGGCGATGTCACGCGGCATGCCTTGCGGCTGGGTCAGGAACTCCAGCAATTCGCCGTCGAGGTGTTGAAGGTTGAGATCGTCAATGAGCGATGTCCCCAAGCCGGTGTCGGCGAGATCCTCCAAAGGGGACGCATACTGGTAGGCTTCAATGGCGGCTTGGCCTGGCGAGTCGAGCGCGGTGAAAGTAGCGAGCTGGCTGGCGATCAGGGCAGGCAGGGCGCAAACAGCAGATCGGTGGCACCGGTCGAGAGCGTCAGAGGTGTGGCCTCCGCCGCAGGTAAGATCAGGACGATATGCAAGATCGCCGCAGTAGAGCGTGTAGACGGCTGGCACCTTGAGGAAATCGGAAGCGTTAAGCAGGTCGGTGATCTGCTTGCGCTTCGCGTAATTGAGGTCGACGTCCCATCTCCAACCGTAACTGGATAGGTCTGTGGCGGGTCCGGTCCTGGTCCTTCGTGGAGGCTGGTAGGTTCC
>NZ_JBHMIS010000157.1:0-926 GCF_048060415.1 Micromonospora sp. LOL_024 | reverse complement strand
CGTTCACCGGGTCGCCGTCACCAGGCACACCGAAGATCAACGAACTTTGCTTTGGCTCTGGTTGAGAAATACAATAAGAAAGGCAAGCACCTCGGAGCCTTTGATCCGAACACCGGCGAGATGATGACAGACGGCAAGGGTAGGCCTAAAGGTCCTATTGCAGGACGGACCTGCGGGTGATGAGCTGGGTAGTGCTCGCGTATGAGAAGTTCGGCGATGCCTTTGAATCGGAGGTTCAGCTCCCGTATTTTCTTGACGAAGAAGTCGTCAAGTCGCTTGTTGGCGACTATCCAAACTTGCGGGGAGACTCGTTCCCGGTCGTAGGTGAGAGCCTCGATCGCCTGCAGAGGGAATATTCGATTGAAGTCGACTCAGAAAGGTTCGACTATTTCATAGAGTTCCGGGTGTAGGCGAGCCTGAACTGCGGGGTGGCCTTGATCGCCAAGGCCACCCCGTCCCTGCCGGTCGCCAGGGCGGTTGCAAGTTCCGGGGTTGTGTGGCTGGTCGGGTTGTGACCGGTTGGGGTGTGTAGCAGGGCAGGCACGGGGTTCGTGATCATTGTGGTGTCGAAGCCAGATGATCACGAGGTGGCCCGTGCCTGCTGCTGCATCTTCTCTCATCCCTGCTGTGTTGGTGAAGCTGGGGCCGTTGGACACCGGCCGGATCGCCGACCTGCGTCCCTACCTCGACTCGGTGTCCGATCCGCGTTCGCGGCGGGGCCGGTGGTATTCCCTGACCGCGATCCTGCTGGTGTGCGCCTGTGGGGTCGTCTCGGGTGCGAAGAGCATCGATGAGCTCGCCGAGTGGGGTCAGCGTGCCGCTGACGGGCTGTTGGCAGTCATCGGGATCCGCGTGCATCTGCTCAGATGGCGGCGTGCTCCGTCGTCGGCCACGATCGGCCGGGTGCTGGGGGCTGTTGACGGTGA
>NZ_JBHMIS010000156.1:0-934 GCF_048060415.1 Micromonospora sp. LOL_024 | reverse complement strand
GGAAGCCGGATCCGAGTGATCGCGGAGTGGTGAGGCACCGTACCGACCTACGCCTCCTGATGTGGCGAAAGCCGAGCTGGGCGTAGCAACCGACAGGTGCTGGAACTTGGCGTGCAGGTCCACGCGTAGTAAAGGTTGTGCGCCGCCACCACCAAGATCGGCATATTAGGCAGTGCCTGCAGGTAGCTGGGTCTGCTCCTATCGCCGTTCATCCGCGAACTGTCCTGACTCCGATGGATGAGCCGGGACGCAAGCGCGATCGCGTGACAGTAGTGAGGGCGATGGACCAGGGTCGCGGGCAAGACCCTGCGTATGGAGGCGGCAGGGCCTCCACCTCCGGCTGCCGTCATTCGGGCCAGAGGTGCACCCGGAACCGCTCGATCCCGTCCAGCCGTCGCCATGCGGCGTGTGTCGTTGCGGCGTCGGCGTACAGGGTGCGGGTCTCCACCTCGCGCGCCGCCGTCTGGACCTCCTCCCGACCCTGATGCTCGACCATCACCCGGTACGTGCCGGGTGTCACCGACATCTCGCACACGATTCCCTCGTCGGTGTCGACGCCGATTCGGCCGCTGATCACCGTGAGCCGGAACGGTCCCTCGTTTTCGTGCATCGCCAACCGAACCCACGGACGGGTGAGCTGATGCCCACACCGGATGTGCAGCACCGTCCCGGCGGCGGCGATCATCTTTCCGCCCCGGCTGCCCGGGATCCGCGCCGCCTGGAACGCAGCCCGTTCGTCGGCACGTGTGTCCACACCGACGTCCCGTACCACGACCAAGCCATTGCCCGTCGCCACTATGGCCTCTGCCGCCGTACTCATCGTCGAGCCTTTCTTCTGAGCGACGGTGGTGCCCCCACGGGGGCACCACCGCGGCTGTTCACCTGCTGATCGCGACGAAGAACGCGTCTCCGTCGATGATGCGCTGCGGCTGGT
>NZ_JBHMIS010000155.1:0-943 GCF_048060415.1 Micromonospora sp. LOL_024 | reverse complement strand
GCTTGTCCGGAATGGGTGATAACGGGCGGAATCGCCATGACGGGCGAGATCAACGCGTAAAGGCACGGAACTCCGATACGAAGTGGTCCTTCCACAGATCAACTTCCTCGGAGTCCCGCGCCGCCCATGAGTATCACCTACACCGCCACCCTGCCCGTACGCGACCGGACCGTGTTGTACCTGTCGAAGCTGCTGCACGCTGAACGGCAGCGACGCGGCACGCGGAACAAGCGACGCGCGTTGAGCTGCTTCAAGCAGGCCGTGCTGGCCCTGCGCTGGCTGCTGGACGGCACCCGGATGACCCAACTGGTCCGCGACAACAACATCAGCACGTCCACCGGCTACGACTACCTACACGAAGGCATCGCGGTCCTGGCCGCTCAGGCCCCGAGCCTGCACTCGGCGCTGCTGGCCGCGAAAGCCGCCGGCTACGACTACGTACTGCTGGACGGCACCCTGATCGAGACCGACCGGCTATCGACCCCCGGCCCCACCGCCGGGGTAAGACCTGTGGTGGTCGAAGAAGCACAAGAACCACGGCGGGAACGTCCAGATCCTGACCGCCCCAGACGGCTGGCCGTTGTGGACATCCCCGGTGCGGCCGGGCCGGGAACACGACACCACATGCCTGCGCAACCACCCCGAACTGCTCGACACCCTCACCCGCATCCGTGATGAGGTGCGCACCCTGGCCGACCTGGGCTACGAAGGCGAAGCCGCCACCATCGCCATCGCCTTCAAGACCCCGCCAAACGGGCAGCTCACCGACGTCCAGCAGCAGTTCAACCGCGCCCACAACCGGCTGCGCGCAGTCGGGGAACGCGGAAACAGTCTGCTCAAGATGACCTTCAAAGCCCTGCGTAACGTCAGCCTGTGCCCCTGGAAGATCGGCGATATCGTCGCCGCAGCCCTGACCATCCTCCACATCGAGCACGGACGAACC
>NZ_JBHMIS010000154.1:0-951 GCF_048060415.1 Micromonospora sp. LOL_024 | reverse complement strand
CACGGTCGTGGGTCTGGCCCAGGACCGGAATCTTCGCCCATGGCAGGGCTTTGACCTGCCGGTACAAACGTTTCTGGTTGCCTTTGACGACGAAGACGTAACCGGCCTTCTTCTCGACCAGCCAGCGGGCATGCTCGCGTTGGGTATGCAACGCATCCACCGTGATGATCGCCCCGGCCAGGTCGAGAGTGTCCAGCATGGGCACGAACCTGGTGATCTCGTTCGTCTTCCCGGCGACGTCGCTCTGAGCCAGAACAATCCCTTCGCGGTGATCCACGGCGGCGAACAGATGCACCTGCGCCCCGGCAGGACCGCTGCCCCGCAACGTCCTTCCATCAACGGCGATCACCCGCCGACCCGAGCCGCCAGAGCCTGCGCGGCTGATCAGCCAACGACACACCGCAGCATCCAGGGCGTCAGCGTCGATACCGGCCAGGACCCGACCCAGTGTGCTGTCGTCGGGAACCCCGCGTGCCCCGGTGAACCGGTCCCGGGCCGCCCCAAGACGGTCCCATACCTGGTCCGGCAGATCCGCGGCCCACTCGATGATCTCGACGACCCGGCTCTGCCCAGAGACCACCGCCGCGACCGCGACCGCAAGCAGACCCGGCAACGGATGGATCCGGCCTCGCGGGTCCCGAGGGTCCGGCACCTGCGCCAACACCCGCAACAACCCCGGCGCGTCCTGCTCCTCAAGTGGCGACACGCCACCCAGACGTGCGGACAACCCGCCGATCAACGATGATGCTTCCACGAGCGCGGTCCTTCTCGATCATCCAGCCTAGACACCTGAATGATCACCAGAAGGCCGCGCTCTTCTACGTAACCACCACAACCGGCGTGACTACCCCATAACCGACCATCCGGTCAAACCTCGTGCGAATGCCCTGCGGTGCGGGTGCGGAACTGGTGACGGTGGACGTACTCGACCTTGATGGTGGAGAAGGTGGC
>NZ_JBHMIS010000153.1:0-957 GCF_048060415.1 Micromonospora sp. LOL_024 | reverse complement strand
CTAGGCCGTGTCTCCTGGATCATGGTTTGGGGCGGTCCGGTTTCGCGCGTAGCCAGATGAGGATGTCGGCGATCTGCACGGTGGCGCGGTAGCGGCAGGTGAGCTTGTCGTACCTGGTGGCCACGGCGCGGAACTGCTTACGCCGGTTCATCAGCCGTTCGATGGTGTTGCGCTGCCGGTAGCGGTGCGGGCGGAACGTGGGTGGACGGCCACCGCGTGACCCTTTCCGCGTCCGGTTGGCTTTCTGATCGTCCTTCTCGGGGATGTCGTGCGGGATGCGCCGGGCCCGCAGCGAACGGCGGTTGCCGCGCGAGCTGTACGCCTTGTCCGCCGAGAGGGAATCTAGGCGTTTGCGGGGACGACCGATTCCGCCCGGGCGGGCCACGGCCACGTCGTCGAGCAGTCGCACCAACTGGCGGGTATCGGAGTCCTGGCCCGGGGTGAGGTGGCTGGTCAGGTTCCGGCCGCGCCCGTCACCGATCGTGTGGATCTTCGTGGTCCACCCGCCACGCGACTTGCCGAGTCCTTCCCGTCGCGCTGCGTCACTGCTGCTCAGCCCTCTTTACGAGCGCCCGCGGCATGCTGATGGGCACGCACGATCGTGGAATCGGCGTTGCCGTGCCAGTCCAGATCCCCGACCGCGTCCGCCTCGGTGTGCAGCATCGCCTCGATCCGCGCCCAGGTCCCGTCCTCCTGCCAACGGGTGAACCGCTTGTACAGCGTCTTCCACGGCCCGTACCGTGCCGGGACGTCCCGCCACGGCACCCCGGTCCGCACCCGGAACACGATCCCGTTGATCACCTGCCGGTGATCACGCCACCGCCCACCACGCTGCCGTGTCATCGCCGGCAGCAACGGCGCGATCCGCGCGTACTCGACATCGGTCAGCTCGAACCGCCCACTCACGACAAACATGGATAGCCGAACCGCACCCCAAGATCCAGGAGACACGCCCTA
>NZ_JBHMIS010000152.1:0-986 GCF_048060415.1 Micromonospora sp. LOL_024 | reverse complement strand
ATCAACCCAACTCATCGACGCAGTCACGTAACGTCACCGGTTTTACGCAATGGCCCTGGCCACACAGCCCTACCGAATGGGAACAATGGCATCGGGTCACCCGCACAGCGATCACCAAGCAGCACGTGACCGCCCACGCGGACAAGGCCACACCGGACGACACCCGCCTGATCCACTCGCACTGCCAGCGCCGGACAACCGGCGCCCAGAAAGACCCAGCACTGCTCTATGCCTGAAACGCCCTCCGGGCTCGCTTGAGCCGTATGCCGCGACGAGTGGCACGTACGGATCTGAGGGGGCCCCGATGCAGCAATGCATCGGGGCTACCCGACCGCGCTACGCATTGTTCCGCCGAGCCGGCCCGGGTTCCGTTCGGACGTGCCGAGTTGAGGTTGCTTGGTTTTACCGGCTGGTGGATGCGTCAGCGCCGGTAGCCATCCGGGAAGACGGCGATGGCGGTCTGCAGGTCGGTCAAGGGTCCGCCGTCGGTCGGTGTGCGGGCTGTCAGCAATTGCTCGGTGCCGCGCCAGACCGCTATCGCGTAGTCAGCCTCGGACGTGTGGCAGAGCAGCCTGCCGGCCGGTGTGCTCAGCTGCAGTCCATGGCGGCGGGTACGGCGCAGGGCGAAACTCCAGGCGCTGGAAGCGCCGGTGAACAGGTAACTGGCGTCGGGGTGCGCCAGCAGGGTCGGGACGCCGGTGAGGATGTCCGCAGCGGCGAGGTACACCATCAGCAACCCGCGGGACCCGAGCTGGCGGGAACTGTAGGCTCCACCGTTCCAGCGCAGGCTGACGTGTCCCAACTCGAACCCGGTGACAGGCATTGGCGAATCAACGGGTGCGTCGAACTCCACGACGATCACTCCGTCATGATCACATGCCCGGGCCACGGGCCTAGTACGGCAGCCGCCAATTGCTAGCTGACCAGGGCGTAGTCCCTGTTCAGTCGGGTGCGTTGGTGGAACCAGCGTGCGCGGGCTTGGTGAC
>NZ_JBHMIS010000151.1:0-994 GCF_048060415.1 Micromonospora sp. LOL_024 | reverse complement strand
CGTCCGGACTCGTTGACCGCGGACAAGGCGTACTCGTCCAAGGCGAACCGGGCCGCGTTGCCGCGGTGGCGGCCTCGTGGACCTCGCCGGCTCGGGCCGTACGTTCGTCTCCGGCTCGGGACCTCCGATGCCTTCCGAGGATTTCTGGAGCCGCGCTCGAGGACGCATTGAAGTCGTCGTTGAAGGATGAGTGATGAGAAGCGACCGATCGGTTAGGAGATTGCCGTGACAGTGGGGACCGAGACGAACTTGGACCTGTTGTACCCAGAGGTACAGAATTTCTATGCCCGCCACATGCAGCTCCTCGACGCGGGCAACGCGGAAGGGTGGGCGGACACGTTTACCAAGGACGGCTCGTTCTTTTCGCCGTCGATGCCGGAGCCGGTGCGTGGCCGGGACGTCATCATCGCCGGAGTGCGCAGGACCGCGGCGGCACTGGCCGAAGCCGGCGAGGTGCACCGGCACTGCATGCTCATGACCTACCTGAGACGTCGCGACGACGGCACGATCTACGCGCGGAGCTACACGCAGGTGATCGCTACCCCGCGCGACGGCCAGCCACGGCTTCACATGATGTGCGTGTGTGTGGACATCCTGGTACGGCAGGACGGTGAGCTCAAGCTCCGGGAGCGCCGGGTCACCCGCGACGACCGACCGTGATGCCGGCCCGATCGGAGTTCTTCACATGAGCACCGCACAGGCGGTGATCATCATCGGTGGCGGGACCGGGATCGGCCGGGCAGCGGCGCACGCGTCCGCGAGCACGGGGGCCGGGGTGCTGCTGGTCGGCCGTTCCAAGGAGACCCTTGCCGAGACCGCGGCCGGCCACGACACCATCGTGACCCTGCCCGTCGACAGTGCTGATCAAGCGGATCCACGCCCAGAACTACGGCGTCTACGGCGCCCGCAAGATCAGGCACCAGCTGCACCGCTAGGGCGTCGAGGTGGCCCGGTGCACGGTCGAGCGGCTGATGCGCGCCGCCGGGCTGCGCGG
>NZ_JBHMIS010000150.1:0-1020 GCF_048060415.1 Micromonospora sp. LOL_024 | reverse complement strand
CTTCCTATCCTGGGCATCACCAACACCCCGGACACTCACGGAACTTGATCAGGCCCTGCATCCGTTGCCGAACGACACCCATATAAGCATCCACAGATTCCACCTCAATGTCTTCTTTTCACACAAAGGGGTCCGAGTCGAAACCGCTCGGTCAGGACTACCTAGCCATCATCCACAGGCCGCGAGGATCGCTCAACAAGGCGGCCTCCGCCAGGCCGCGACGATCGCCTCACATGTCGATTTCCGTGCCGGTTCCGGCGATTCGCCCGCAACGAGTGGCTCATCGAGAACGGCCTACACCACGTCCGCGATGCGACGTTCCGCGAGGACGGCCACCGCGCGAAAACCAGCAACGGACGCGCCGTATTCGCCACCCCACCGACAATGGGCGACGAGGCCACTCTGGATCCTTGATCGTGAGCCAAGTCAGGTCTGGCGTCTCGCCGGCGGCTCCTTGACCCTGGCAGTCACAGCCTCCTGGCAGAGGCGTCAGCAAGGGAGGGCACCGAAATCGGCCCCCTCCCCTGCTTTACGTCACCTCTTTCGAAGCAGATCAGAACCGAAATTCCGAAAGAAAGTTAGCTGACCGTCGATTTGCATCCCTCCCCGGTCTCGCAGCTTCGCCGAAACGATCGTCAACGGCCGAAACCCTACAAGGAGAGCAGCAGCACCGACGAAAATGAGTGCAGCCACCACCGGACCAACGGCGTGTGGCGAAACTCCCAGGGCTATCACCAAGAGGAGGGTCATTATGGACAAGAAAGACAACAAGAATAGCCTAATAGCCCAGATCAGTAGCCGGTAAGAAGTTTCATTACGGATACCTTTAACGTCATTCACTTCACTCATCCCATCACCACAACTCCCAGTAACCGATAACCCATGATTTGGCCCGACCACCTTCACCGAAAGACACCCCATATCCCCCTGAGGCATCCACACCGACTGGGTACACGTGCTCAGAGGATGGTTCGGAGGATTAGGTCCGTTTCTGGGCGAGTGTGAATATTCCGGGCTCGT
>NZ_JBHMIS010000149.1:0-1029 GCF_048060415.1 Micromonospora sp. LOL_024 | reverse complement strand
CGTTCACCGGGGTGGCCGTCACCAGGGAAAACGAAGATCAACTAACTTTGCTTTGGCTCTGCTACCGCACCGCCATCACGAGCTACGATGCCGGCTACCGACCGCTCAACACTCAGGTAGAAATTCCCTCACCATCGGTCAACGGCGCACTGGCCGGAACCTACACAAGGTCTGCCACATACAAAATTGACGGCTCACTCGCGACTGAGGTGCTACCAGCGGAAGGTGGCCTACCTGCAGAAACTATTAGCTATACTTACAACAGCATCGGCCAACCGACAGGCATGGCTTCCGGCCAGGGCACTTATGTCGCCGGCACAAGTTACTTCTACGATGGGCTCCTTTCCTGGCAGCGACTAGGCGCCGCCGGCAAGCAGATTCATCAGGCATACACCTACACCCCAGACACCCGTAGATTGACAGGCGCGTCTGTCAGTCTCGAGAGTCAAACCAGCCCCGGAACGTTCAATCCCAAGTACGCTACCGAATACGGGTACGACCCGTTCGGCAATATCACGTCAATCGCCGGTACCACTGATGGAGTAGCTGACCAGGCGGAATGCTTCCGCTACGACTACCTGCTTCGACTTACTGAAGCCTGGACCGAGACTGTCGCTGAGTGTGCGACGCCACAGCGTTCAGGAGCCGACGCCTATCACCGGTCGTGGACTTTCGACGCTGTTGGCAACCGGCTCACCCAGACCGACCACAACCCGGCACTAGGCAACACCACGTGGACCTATCAGGTCGGTGTGCAGGCGGGCGTTAGCCCTCACCAAGTTGCGGCCGTCTCTGCCACTGGGCCGCTCGCCGATACCACCACGCGAAACTTCGCCTATGATGATGCCGGCCAGACGACCACCCGCACTACCGAGACCGGAACGACGCAAACACTCACCTGGACACCTGAACGTCAAGTCGACACGATTACCGAAGGCGCCAGCACCACGAGCATCGTCTACGACGCCGACACGGCCGTTTCATGATCGATTGTGGCTGTGAGTGATGGTGCCCGTGTCGGCGTGTCGG
>NZ_JBHMIS010000148.1:0-1041 GCF_048060415.1 Micromonospora sp. LOL_024 | reverse complement strand
GTACGTGTTCAGCTTGAGGTGAGTCGTTGATCGGGTCGCGGTGTCCATTGTGGCTGTGCTGGATGGCATGGTCTTCGGGTGTTCTCCCAGCCGCAGCAGCCTTCGTAAGAGGACCTGGTGGGGATGCTTGTCGAGCTGCGGGTCAGGGTTGAGCGGCTGGAGGCGGAGAACGCCGAGTTGCGGCGTCGGTTGGGGTTGAACTTGACGAACTCCTCCAAACCGCCGTTCTCGGAAGGGTTGGCCAAACCGAAACCGCGATCCGGGAAGGGTTCTGGTCGGCGGGCAGGTAGGCAGCCGGGTTCCCAGGGTTCGACACTTGCGCTGGTGGCGGACCCGGATCACACGGTGGTGCACCGACCGGAGCGGTGTGTGGACCCGGCCTGCGGCGCGGACTTGCGTCGGGCACCGGAGTTCGCCCGTCAGCGGCGGCAGGTGTTTGATCTGCCGGAGCCGAAGCTGGTGGTCACCGAGCATCAGGTCGTGGTGGTGTTGTGTGCCTGTGGGCAGGTCAGCCAGGGTGAGGTGCCGGCGGGGGTGACCGGCCGCGCCCAGTACGGGCCGGGCGTGAAGGCCGCCGCGGTGTATGGGCGTGGCGCGCAGTTCCTGCCGTGCGCGCGGGTCGCGGGGCTGCTGGGTGACCTGTGCGGCGCGCCCGTGTCGACCGGGTTCGTGTACGCGGTGGTCACCGAGGCGGCCCGCCGGCTGGGCCCGTTCACCTCGCACCTGGCCGCGTTGCTGCATGTGGAGCGGGTGTTGCACGTTGATGAGACCCCGGCCCGGGTCGATGGTGGGTTCAAGTACGTGCATGTGGCCTGCACCCCGATGCTGACGTCGTTTCATGTCGGCGGGCGTAGCAAGGCCGACATCGACGCCGATGGGGTGCTACCCGGCTTCGACGGCACCATCGTGCGCGACGGGTACGCCGCCTACCAGCACCTGAGCGACGCCGAGCATGCCTGGTGTGAGGCGCATCTGATCCGCGACCTACGCGGCGTCCACGAGCAGGATCCGGCCGGGCAGGCGTGGGCCGAGGTGATCGCC
>NZ_JBHMIS010000147.1:0-1074 GCF_048060415.1 Micromonospora sp. LOL_024 | reverse complement strand
GGCCAATCACCCAGCATCATCCCAGCTCACCGGCTTGCCGAGCGAGAACGCAACGGCCCTGATCCCCGGGCTGGCGTATTAACCGAAAACGCGATAGCTGGGCTCACCTCTGATCGGCGTCACCGCCCACCGAAAGGCCAGCATGCATAATAACGAGTCCAGCCAGCAGCGCAAGAATAGCCAGCACTATGAATGCTTCCTTCAACCCTTCATTCAAGCCGAATCCCAGTAGCGCAAGCCCACCGATGGTGGCCATAAATGCGCCCAGCCGCGTCGCGTTGTCCACCCTAAGTCTTCCTCTCGAATTCCGACCTAAAGCCGTCTCCACATTTACTTGCATTCCCGGTTAGCGCGAAAGCCTGGGTTAGCGCAATGTGCCCCCTGTACTTGTAATCCCCCAGAGAGGCATGCGGGAATACCGCATTCCAATCGCTCGCCCAGCGAGGACTTACGACTGTGTCTTCGTTATTGGCGAGTATGCAAACCGGTCCTCGGCTTTTGGAACCTGACCACCATTGTGCATTGGCTATCGGATTTCCGTCACACTGGCTTGCTAACGCATTGAAAAATGCGCCCACCGAGGCGCGGTCGGCATTTCGCCTGCCGGACCATCCCGTGTAACTGGAGCACATGCCAGTGACGTAGGCCCCTAGCTTGGGTGAAATTTCATTGGAATCAAACCTTTGTACTAATTGGTCAGCCAAGCGGCCGATTGTATTCCAGTCGTGCTCGGCGATGTCGGGGAATCTTCCAAGAGTAGGCCATAACCAGCGCCCATTCGCCTCCAGGTCATACGCTGCAGCTACCACCGCGAGCCCCACGTCTCCATTCTGCACTCGCTCGGCCCTGCCCTCAACCTGCCGAGGGATCGCCTTGGAGATCGCGGACTGAACAATGTCCGAACCTCGCTTAGAGCAATCTAGGCGCGCCCGCTTACATTCGGATGCGAAACTGGAGTCCAGAGCTGCCTTCAGAACTTGCAAGCGATCGTCCATGACCGTAGCACCGGACGTGCACGGCCGTTTCATGATCGATTGTGGCTGTGAGTGATGGTGCCCGTGTCGGCGTGTCGGA
>NZ_JBHMIS010000146.1:0-1093 GCF_048060415.1 Micromonospora sp. LOL_024 | reverse complement strand
CGTCGTAGCGGCGGACCTGGTACTGGTCCAGGCCGACCTCGTTCTTCGCGGTCTGGAACGATTCCTCCACCGACCAGCGGCTGCCGGCGACCCGCACGAGTTCACGCAGTCGTGTGCCGCGTGGGCCGAAGCAGACGTAGTAGGCGATCTCGCTCGGGTCGCTGATCGAACGCCGGGCCAGGACCCAGCCCCGGCGGCCGTGGGCGAAGGCACGCCGGATCGGCACGCGTGCCCAGTCGTAGCGGCGCGGCCCGTGCGCGCCATCGCCACACGACAGGCGCTGCCACGCACCCGCACGCACCCTGGCGATCAACTCGTCAACGCCGGTGGTGGTATGCAACCCGGAAGGCACCTCGTCGTCGCGGCGGGTGGCCATCACATACGCGATGTCCTGATCCTCCAGCCAACCCCGCAGGCCGGGGTTCTGCCCGTAGGCCTCGTCCCCCGTGAACCACGAAAACGGCACCCCGGCGGTGATCGCCCGCTCCAGCATGGCCTGTGCCTGCTGAGGCTTGGTGGCGAACTCGACCTCGTCCGGGATCCCCGCCGCCCGGCACCGATCCCGGTCACCGGTCCACGACTTCGGCAGGTACAACTCCCGATCGATCAACGCCCGACCACGGGACGTCGAGTAGCACAAAAACGTGCCGATTTGGCAGTTCTCGGTCTTGCCCGCCGTGCCCGAATACTGCCTCTGGACCCCCGCCGAGGCGCGGCCCTTCTTCACAAACCCGGTCTCGTCGGCGACGAGCACCCCGGCCGCATCGCCGATCTGTTCCACGACGTAGTCGCGCACGTCATCGCGGACCGCGTCCCGGTCCCACGCCGGGCTGCACAGCATGCCCTGCAACCCGTCCGGCGACCCATGCCCAGCCTGCTCTGCAAGGGTCCACCCGTTCCGCCGCTCCAACGGCGCCAGCAACCCCCGCACATACGCCCACGCCCGCCGCCGCGGCTCCACCCGAGTAAACCGATGCGCGAACCGGAAGAACAACTCCTCCAACCCGGCATCCCACGACCCGACCAACTGCGCATCCACCACAACCAGCCAACGAGCGATCAGCAGCCGAAGCCACGACCCGCCGTTGCAGTA
>NZ_JBHMIS010000145.1:0-1116 GCF_048060415.1 Micromonospora sp. LOL_024 | reverse complement strand
TTCGGCCGCAGTATGTGGCGAGGCTGTTGAGGATCTCGTCGGCGGTTCTGGTCCACACGAATGGTTTCGGGTCGTTGTTCCATGCTTCGATCCAGGCCCTGACGTCGGTTCCGAGGTCGGCGAGGCTGTGGTGGCTGGACCGGCGGAGTTTGCGGTTGGTCAGTTCGGCGAACCAGCGTTCGACGAGGTTGAGCCACGACGCCGAGGTCGGGGTGAAGTGCAGGTGGAAACGGGGATGCGCGGCCAGCCAGCGTTGCACGGCCGGGGTCTTGTGGGTGGCGTAGTTGTCCAGCACCAGGTGCAGATCCATCTCGGCGGGAGTGTGGGCGTCGATGGCCTTCAGGAACTTCAGGAACTCCTGATGCCGGTGGCGACGGTGCACTTGCCCGATCACCCTGCCGGTGGCGGGGTCGAACGCGGCGGACAGGCTGGCCACGCCGTGACGGACGTAGTCATGGGTCTGCCTCGCGGGGACCGAGGGCATCATCGGCAACATCGGCCGGGTCCGCTCCAGGGCCTGCATCTGGGATTTCTCGTCGACGCACAACACCATCGCCTTGACCGGCGGATCCAGGTACAGGCCAACCACGTCGCGGACCTTCTCCACGAACATCGGGTCAGCCGACAGCTTCCACGTGTCGACCAGATGCGGTTTGAGTCCGAACGCCCGCCAGATCCGCGACACCGCCGTCTGCGACAACCCGGTCTCACGCGCCATCGACCGCGTCGACCAGTGACTGTCCTGATTGGCCGGCTGCCGCTCGAGAGTCTTGACGATCACCTCATCCACCTGATCATCGGTGATCCGACGCGGCGCCCCCGGCCGTGGCTCGTCAACCAGCCCCTCCAACCGACGCGCCAGGAACCGGCCACGCCACTTGCCCACCATGTCCCGCGACACCCCAAGCCGCTGCGCGACATGCGTATTCACCAGACCCCCAGCGCACAACAACACGATCTTCGACCGCAACGCCAACGCCTGCGACGACTTACCCCGCCGCGCCCACCGGCTCAGACACGCACGCTCGTCATCAGTCAGGACCACCACACCACGCGGACGACCAGCCACCCCGACAGCCTACTATCAGCGGCCGAATTAACGACTCAGGACACTAG
>NZ_JBHMIS010000144.1:0-1132 GCF_048060415.1 Micromonospora sp. LOL_024 | reverse complement strand
AACAGCGGCGCTTCTACTCCAAGCCTCACAAGTCAGACACCGTCACGACTTTGCCGGGGCCTGCTTCACAATCTGCTCGGCCGGCACACCGGCATCGAGGCGGGGGCGCGGTGGACGTCGCTAGTCTGCTCCAACGGCCCGAGGAGATCGACTTCGGGAAGCTGGCGCAGGTCATTGTCATGTGGATGCAACGGATACCGCACTCCGGTGCCCGCCGGGACATGCTCGGCAAGCTGACGGCCGCGTTGGCGGTCGCCGCAGCAACACCGCTGATGGACGTGCCAGGGCTCGACGGCCGCGCGGAGGCCGCGTCGGTGCCGGAGGTCAGCAGGTTCGACCCGGCGACGCTGGCGCACTGCGAGGCAATGATGCCCCACCTGCGTAGGCAGGGCGACGTGCTTGGGGCGGGCTCGACCCTCCCGACCACGCTCGCGTATCGGCGGATCGCGGAGCAACAGGCGAGGCTCGCGCCACCGGGCATAGCACGTGATCGGGCGGTTGCGGCATACGCCGAGCTGACCCAGTTGGCCGGGTGGCTATGTCTCAACCTCGGTAACCACAGCGCGGCCCAGCGCCTCTACGACGATGCGAGAGCCGCCGCGCACGAGGCGCGGGAGGTCGAGTTGGTGACCTACATCCTGTGCACGATGAGCCACCTGGCGACGTGGCAGGGCAAGCCTCGGGTCGGCATCGACCACGCGGTTGCCGCCGCCTCCTGGGCCGAGCAGAGCGGCAGTTCCTACGCCCGCGCCTATGCCGCCGATGTCGCCGTGCGTGCGCTGACCGCAGATGGCCAGGCCGCCCGGTCCCAGGAGTTCTTGGATCGTGAGTACGCCGCGCTGCAAGCGGCGACCGCCGACCAAGGGCCTTCACAGTCCTGGTGGTACTTCTACGACGAGTCCTTCTTCTGGAGCACCAGCGCCCAGAACGCGCTGAAGTTCCAGAAGGCGGATCAAGCCCTCGTGGCGACCGGCAAAGCGCTCAGCCTCAGCGATCAAGGCAACCTACATGAGCGGTCATTCCGGCTTTTGTTCCGGGCCGAGGCATTCGCACGCCAGCAGAACATCGGACGTACGTATTCAGCTTGAGGTGAGTCGCCGGCCGGATGTCCACTCTGGTTGATCGGCTGGCA
>NZ_JBHMIS010000143.1:0-1143 GCF_048060415.1 Micromonospora sp. LOL_024 | reverse complement strand
GTTCACACCGAAGAGGTCACTGGTTCGATCCCAGTATCGCCCACAATCAATATGTGCAGGTCAGAAGCTCGTTGCCGGAACGGTCGGTAACGAGCTTCTTCGCTGCCAGCCCTTAAATTGGGAGCAGTTTGGGAGCGGGCTGACGATGACGCGGGCCGGGCTTCCCCCGCCCGCCATTCCGGCGGCCGACGACTCGCCAAGACCGTCGCTGCGGAGTACGCCGGCGACGGGATCCGCATGAACGTCTTGGCGTGCGGCGCCATCGCAACGGCGGTGGCAAATGCTGCGCAGCCCGCCGACGAGGTGCCCGAGATTCCGATGCGCCGGCTCGGTGTCCCCAACGACGCCGCGGCGGCGGCGGTCTATCTGGCCTCGCCGCTTTCGTCCTACGTGACCGGGCAGAGCCTTGTCGTCGATGGGGGTGTCACGGTGCGAGGCCCGTTCTCCGCCTAACACGGTCTCGCGCTTGCAACCAACAGCAGCCTGAACGCGGTCATAGCACCGAGCTTCCGGTATCCGGCATCCGCTCATCGGCATGAGCGTGCGTTCAACGCCATCCCGCGTATGCGCTGCGGCGCGTCGGGTGGCCTGGTGCAGAGAAAACCCGGCAACCGATGCACCTCGACCCCGGCCGGCTCAAGCAGATGGTGACCGCAGCGTGCGGCGACGCCGGATACATCATCTGCCACTCGACGCTGCCCTACGCCGGCAGCTCGGTCCCGCCCGCGGTCTGCCGTGGCTTCGCCGACCGCTACCGCACCTGGCAACTCCAGGTCATGGAACGACTCTGGGGCTTCGTCGACATCGAGCCACCCAACCCGGACCCCGCCCCCGAATGCCCAGGAGACACCCACCATGCGTGACATCAACGACTTCCTCCGACGCCAGAACCAGATCATCGACACCACCGGCTGGGCCGTCACGCACGTCCTGCCCACCGACGACGACCCCGACACCACCGCCCCATTCGCCTACACCGTCGGACTCACCGCCCACGACCACCCCGAACTGATCACCGCCGGGCTGCCACCCGAGGTCGCCCACAGCCTCCTCAACGACCTCGCCCGCCGGGTCTACGACAAGGCCGGACGGTTCACCCACGGCCAGCGCATCAGCGACCTCATCGCCGGCCACGACGCCATC
>NZ_JBHMIS010000142.1:0-1152 GCF_048060415.1 Micromonospora sp. LOL_024 | reverse complement strand
CTAGTGTTCTGTCTCAGTTTTGAGTAGCCGTTTGTTGGAGGGCGACACGTCCACGTCGGACCTTGGCCAGGATCGATTCGGCGGTGGCGGTCCACACGAACGGTTTCGGGTCGTCGTTGTGTACTCGCAGGTACTCCTCGATCGCGGTGATGAGGTCGTCCACGCTGTGGAACACCCCTCGGCGGATCATCTTGTCGGTCAGGTCGGCGAACCAGCGCTCGACCATGTTCAGCCAGGACGAGCTGGTCGGGGTGAAGTGCAGGTGGAAGCGGGGATGCTTGGCCAGCCACGCCTTCACGTTGGGGTGCGTGTGGGTGCCGTAGTTGTCGACGATCATGTGGATCTGCAGCTTGCGGGGCACCGAGGTGTCGATCGTGCGCAGGAACCGCAGGAATTCGTCGTGCCGATGCCGGGCGAAGCACTTGCCGATGACCTCGCCGGTCAACACGTCCAGCGCGGCGAACAGGGTTGTGGTGCCGTGCCGCTTGTAGTCGTGGGTCATCGTGCCGGCCCGGCCGGGCTTGAGCGGCAGGCTCGGCTGCGTGCGGTCCAGGGCCTGGATCTGCGACTTCTCATCCATGCACAACACGACGGCCTTGTCCGGCGGGTTCAGATACAACCCGACGACGTCAACGAGCTTCTCCTCGAACCGCTTGTCATTGGACAGCTTGAACGTCTCCACCAGGTGCGGCTTGAGCCCTCGGGCGTCCCACACCCGCTGCACCGTCGCCGCACTGACACCGACCCTCGCCGCCATCGACCGGCACGACCAGTGCGTCGCCCCCTCCGGCCGCGAGTGCAGCGTCAACTCCACGATCTGATCGATCACCGCCTGCGGGATCGACGGCTTACGGCCCCGACCCGCGGCCACCTTGCCCAGATCGACAAGCCCACGCTCGACGAACTCCGCCCGCCACGCCCGAACCGTCATCCGGGTCACACCGGACGACACCGCATTGTCGGCGTTGGACACCCCGTCCGCAGCGCGCAACAACACCTGCGCCCGCTGCACCAGCCGATGCTCGACCGTACGCGACTTGGCAAGAGACTCCAGCAGTTCCCGCTGACCTGTTTCGAGCACCAACGGCGAGGCAGCACGTGTCACACGCAGAGCCTACTAAACGGCTAGCTATTTACGAAACAGAACACTAG
>NZ_JBHMIS010000141.1:0-1181 GCF_048060415.1 Micromonospora sp. LOL_024 | reverse complement strand
CTCCACCTCACCCACTTCGAATACCGATACCTACCGAATCCTTGCTGAGATCACCTCAATGCTCGGGCTGGTCATTTTCCTGGAGGCCAGCTACGCACAGCTCGACGAACTGGGTGTTCCACACCTGCGCCTTAAGATTTGGCGACCGTCCACCGGCACGCGCTCCCGGCACGATCTTCGACTCGGAATGCATCGCGTTCGTATGCGTAGCTGGCTTTCTCGAAGTACTGCCGAAAGTCTGGGATTGATGTATCGCCAAAGCCCTGCCGATTGACCAACCTGGTGGCCGTCTATTCCGTAACATTCAGGCGTCTCGCCACCCTCGGGAGTACGCACGCGGACATGCCTCAGGCCGCGCATGCTGGTGATCGAGTGCCGTAGGCCACCACCGAAGTCCAGCATGTCCACCTCTAGGCGGCTGTTCGTCAAGTAATTCCAGGAGTTCCACAAATTTTGCGCGTGCGTAAGAAGAAGCGTGTCGGAGTAGGTGCCGACGGCCTTCTCTACAGCTTCGTTAATGAACCGCATGGTGTCTCTCGGCGCATACACGAGATCGGTATCGGCGTGAGCTCGGCCTATCTCAAGTAGCCCTGTGTGCAAAGGCTGCCATGCCGTTTTAGGCGTACGCACCAGCACCCTCTGGCCGCTCGGGTCAGCGAGCAATGCGATGGGCACCTGCATCCTTGCCCTCGAAGCGCTGCTCTTGCTCTGGCCGACCATCCAAATCGCCAGCAGGGCAGGGCTTCGAGCGAGTGTATTCCGTGTCGGCGATGGCAGGGCGGTCGGACGCACTCCCAGTTGCCTTAGGAGATCGTCGATGGCAGCACCGAACCGGGTACGGGTGGTGTTGGCCGCGTGGTCAGGGGCCTCTCTTGGCAGAACGAGTCGGGCGGCGAACTGGCTGTGCCGCCCAGTGCGCAGTAGCGCGCTTCGGAGCGCGAACTTGATATGGGCTTGGCCGTCCTTGCGCTCGTGCCGTTCTGGGCTGGGGATCTCCACCAGCGTGATCGTCGGGTGAGGTGCCTGGCTGAGCAGGTTCGTGATGAGTTCAGCCCGCGCCTCGATCGCAGCCTGCGGCGAACCGGCCTCCTCTTCAATGTTCGCAGGGCTGCTCGGGGGAGTTAGTACTGCAACGGCGGGTCGTGGCTTCGGCTGCTGATCGCTCGTTGGCTGGTTGTGGT
>NZ_JBHMIS010000140.1:0-1207 GCF_048060415.1 Micromonospora sp. LOL_024 | reverse complement strand
TCCGACACGCCGACACGGGCACCATCACTCACAGCCACAATCGATCATGAAACGGCCGTGGGCGCCGACCCGACCGTCGTCACCGGCTGGATCGCCGAGACACAGGCCGAACGCCTCCGCGCCGAGCAACACCAGCAAGCAACAACCACGGCCAGAGCCTCAGACAAGGCCAACCATTTCACCGAGGAAAAGATCATCGCGATCATCGAAGAACTCGGCGACCTGGTCACCGCGCTACGAGACGCCGAGCCCGAACACAAACTGGAGGTCTACCGCAACCTCGGACTACACCTGACCTACAACCCGGAAACACAAACGGTGCGGGCAAGTGTCGACCTTGCCGCGCACCGTTGGGATTCGGTTTGTGTCCGAGGGGGGATCTGAACCCCATCGCGCGGCATTCGCGCCGGAAGTCGGCGTGACGCATGGACAGTAACCTAGCAGAACGGCATTACCCGGCGGGCCGAGGAAGATCGGGAACTCGTTGTAGTTCTACGCGCCAGTGCCCTTCCGCTGAGGGTCGACCGGTTGCTGTTCGCTGCGGTCGTGCTCCCGCGGGCCAGCAACCAGCTGCAGCATCGGGTACCCCGATCACACCGTCACTGCCGGCCTGACCTGGACAGGACGCCAGATCCCCCTCACTGTCAGGCACGAACAGGACAGTTGTGCGCGGGAGGTCAAGCGGCTTCGTCTCCGCGGTCAAGCCATTGACCCACTGCAACGACGTCACGCCGGCGGTCAGCACTGCCGCTGCTCCGAGCCCTGCCCACACCTTCACGTTGTTCTCCATGTCGATCGAAGTGCTGGTCGACCGTCCGGCCGGGACGCCGATGGAACAGTCAGAGACTCAGGTTCAGCTTGAAAGGGATGCCGTTGAGAGGACCATCGGGAGGCGGCTGGTTGCGCTCATGACGCTGCCGATCGAAGTCTTTGGACGACGGGATTCCCCTGGAGACCAGGTACTTCGTTGATCAAAGCTTGATAGACGGATTCCCGAAACGCCGCAAGCTCAGGAGTCAGCTCGTTTCTTGGCGCTTGGGCGGTTCCTGGTTTCACTGATGACGTGATTGATAGAAGGGGGCCTGGTCCGTGGAGCCGGATAACCTCGTGGCGTTCGGTGAATCCGAACGCTGCGTCCTCTCCGGAGGCACGGCCGTTTCAACATCATCCGGCAAGGCCGAGGATGGTGAATGGCCTGTTCATGTCG
>NZ_JBHMIS010000139.1:0-1210 GCF_048060415.1 Micromonospora sp. LOL_024 | reverse complement strand
CGTCTCGCGTCGGACCGGGGGCGTCCGGGCCGCACAGCCTTGATGGTCAGCACGGCGGTGAGTATCACCATGGCGGCGAGTCCGGCGTGAACGCCCCAGCCGACCTCCTGGGTGAGCCCGTCGATCCGGACGAGCACCAGGCCGTCGCGGACGATGTCGCCGACGCCGGGGGACTCGGCGCCGGCGGTGGACCAGGCCATGCCGGTGCCCTCGGTCAGCGGAGGGATGCGCAGCCACGTTACGGCGGTGACCGCGACGGCGGTCGTGGCGAGGCCTGCGGCACCCCAGCGCAGCATGGCCCCCGATGGCAGGTGGAGGCCGAGCAGCCCGGCTGCGGCGGCGAGCAGGCAGGCGCTTACCGCAGCGGCCCACCAGGTGGACGACGCCCATGCGGTCGCCGAGTTGGTGGCCCAGCCGTCGCCGTCAGCCCATCTGGTGCGGAACCACGGCAGCAGGCTCGCGCCGAACACCAGCATCGCCGTGACGATGATCGGCCAGCCGCGCCGCAACAGATCCATACCTGTGGAATATCCAGGTTCGCGCTGAAAGTCAACCATAGAAATCAACTAATCCGTTTCGTAGCCTGATCGTGCACATCGTCGACGCGGCTACGGGGGCAGCGTTCGTCGGCGACGCCTTGAGCTGCTCGCTTCGCCATGCCCTCGTCCGCACGAGAGGAGCATGGGTGAAGAGAATTCGATCCCGATGCGCGGCTGTCCTTGCCGCGGTCGTTGCCGGCAGTGGCGTGGTTCTGGCGTTGGGCGCGCCGGCACCTGCGGCGGTGCCGGCGCCGGACCCGGTCGCTATCGGACAGGCCGAGGACGGCGACCTGCAGGTACTGGCCACCGATGCGGACACCGCCGGCACCCAGGTCAAGGTCCGCACGTTCAGGAGCGGGCTGCCGGCTGCGGTGAAGTCCCAACGGTGGACGTTCGAGGTGGTCGCAGCGGGCAATCCGCCGACCTACCGGATCAAACACCTCTCCTCCGGGCTCTGCCTGCAGCCAGCAGCGGCCCAAGACGGGGCAGACGTGGTACTCGCCGTCTGCGGCAGCGGCAACAACCAGCGATGGACGAACGGAAGCGCCCAAACCTGGTCGCCGGCCGGATTCGACCTGCGCAACAAGGCCGACGGTCGCTGCCTCGACCTGTTCACCAGCGCGGACGGGCAGCCGGCCACCATGTGGGCCTGCTCTTCGTACTTCACCACT
>NZ_JBHMIS010000138.1:0-1214 GCF_048060415.1 Micromonospora sp. LOL_024 | reverse complement strand
GTAGGCGTCACGGGCGACGGTCTTGATGACGCGGTTGGTGCCTTCGGAGCCAGCGTTGGTGATGCCGGTGTGCAGGAACCCGAGGATCTCGGGCCACCAGGTCTCGATCGTGGCCGCGAGCCGGTGCAGTTCGAGCAGGCCGGAGTCGGCGCAGCGGGCGTAGAAGCGGTGCAGTAGCCGGGCGACGGCCTCCTGGTCCGGCCGGGTGCGGGCGGTCGCGAGTAGGTCGAGCAGGTCTTCCTTGGCGTTCCAGGCGGTCAGGATCGGCTGGCCGATCTTGGCGGGCAGGTTGCTGAGCGTATCGGTGAGCCGGTCGACGTGCTCGGCGCGCATCCGGGCAGCTGAGCGGGTCAGCCGGTTGCGTTGCTGCCATTCCGGGTCGGTGGCCCGGCCGCGGCGGCTGCGGTGGGTGACGGTCATGCGGCGGCGGACCTCGGTGACGGCCCGGTTGGCCAGCTGGACGACGTGGAAGTGGTCCACGACCAGCATCGCGTGGGGCAGCGCTTCGCGGACGGCGGCCTTGAACACGGTGCACATGTCGATCGCGACGGCTTGGACCTGTTCGCGCCAAGCGGCGGGACGCTGGGTGAGCCAGTCGGTCACTGCCTTGCTGGTGCGGCCCTCGACCTGGGCGAGCAGTCCCTGCCCGCCGAGCAGATCCACGAAGCCGACGTGCCAGCGGTCGACGGTGGTGGTCCACGACTGGGTGACCTCGTCGAAGTTCCAGCGGGGCTTGCCGCGGCGGACCTCGTCGATGCCCAGCACGGCCACCGGCTCGGGTTCGGCCGGCAACACTGTCGCGGCGTGCGCGGTGAACGCCGCCGCGACGACCGGCCACGATATGCCCATGTCACGGGCGGCTTGCACGATCGTACGGTTGCCGTCGGCGACCGCCGCCCCGGCGGCCTGCCGCAGCCGGGCGGTGATCCTCGCCCGGGCCGGAACCTGCGCAACCTGCTCGGTGAACGTGCGGCGCGGGCATCCGGACTGGTCGCAATGCCAGCGGCGTTTACGCCACCGCAACCGGGTGACTCGGCCGGCGACGGGCAGATCCCACGGCCGGGTGAGTACCCAGCCCTTGACTCGCACGGCCCGGCTTCCGCACTGCGGGCAGCATCGTGCCTGCTCATCTCCGGTGGACAGGTGGACGATGGGGGAACCGTCCGGGTGCAGCTCGACCCGATCGGCTACCAGGCCGTTCAGGCCCAGCAGCC
>NZ_JBHMIS010000137.1:0-1322 GCF_048060415.1 Micromonospora sp. LOL_024 | reverse complement strand
TGTCCCGCACCGGGTTTGATGGAGACGTCGAAACCTGGGAGGAACACCAGCGATGCCCGCACCGAAGAAGTACAACGATGAGCTGCGTGAGCGTGCTACCCGGTTGGCGGTCGAGGCCCGCCGGGATCCATCCGGCGTCCGCGGTCGGCGCGATCCGGCGGATCGCCGGTCAGCTCGGGGTTCATCCGGAGGCGTTGCGCACGTGGGTGAAGAAGGCCGAGACCGACACCGGTGACCGGCCCGGCATCACCAGCAGCGACGCCGAACGCCTCGCCGCGCTGGAACGGGAGAATCGCGAGCTGCGGCGGGCGAACCAGATCCTGCGCTCCGCGGCCTCTTTCTTCGCCGCGGAACTGGACCGTCCGTCGCGATGAAAATCGAGTTCGTCGACTCCCAGCGGGAGCACCACGGTGTCCAGTCGGTCTTGCGGGCGCTTGAAGACACGCCGGCGCAGATCGCACCGTCGACCTACTACGCCGCCAAGACCCGCCCCGCCTCGGCCCGATCACGGCGCGATGAGGAGCTGACCGCGCTGATCGAGCGAATCCACCAAGAGAACTACGGTGTCTACGGCGCCCGCAAGATCTGGCACGAGCTACACCGCCAAGGCGTGCGGGTGGCCCGCTGCACGGTTGAGCGGCTGATGCGTGAGTCCGGGCTGCGTGGGCTGCTGCGCGACACCTCGCCGCGCACGACCCGGCCGGCGGCCGAGACCAGCCGGCCCGCTGACCTGGTCGAACGGGACTTCACCGCGGCAGGCCCGAACCAGCTGTGGGTCGCCGACCTGACCTACGTGCGCACCAGCGTGGGCTGGGTCTACGCCGCGTTCGTCCTCGACGTGTACTCCCGCCTGGTCGTCGGCTGGCAGGTAACCACGTCGCTCTACACCGATCTGGCTCTCGACGCGCTGAAGATGGCGATCTGGCGCCGCCAGAATCAAGGCGCTGACCTGGGTGGACTGGTCCACCACTCGGACAGGGGTGTCCAGTATCGAGCGATCCGCTACACCCAGCGGCTCGCCGAGGCCGGCGCCGTCGCCTCGGTCGGATCCAAGGGCGACTCCTACGACAACGCCATGGCCGAAGCGCTCAACTCCCTCTACAAGGCCGAACTCGTCCGCAACAAGGGTCCCTGGCGCGGGCTCGACGACCTGGAGATGGCCACCGTCGAGTACATCGACTGGTACAACAACCGCAGGCTGCACGGCGAACTCGACCACGTCCCACCCGCCGAGTACGAAGCGCTACACGCGATGACCCACCCAGTCACCGCGCCCCTGAAAACCAGCTAACCAACTCTCCATCAAACCCGGGGCTTGACAC
>NZ_JBHMIS010000136.1:0-1323 GCF_048060415.1 Micromonospora sp. LOL_024 | reverse complement strand
CAGAGCCAAAGCAAAGTTAGTTGATCTTCGTTTTCCCTGGTGACGGCCACCCCGGTGAACGGACGCGGCCTTCCTCAGTGGACGATGGTGGTTCTCTACGCCAACCGTCGTCCACCAGAAAGGCCGCTCATGTCAGTCTCGCATGCGGTCACCGACGTCGTCACGAACCGGTCCGGGAAGGTCGACCTCGGGCGGGTCACCGCACTGGCCGAGGTGTTCGGCCAGGTCAGCGATCCGCGTAAATCGAAAGGCGTCCGGCACCCCCTCGCTGCGGTGCTGACCGCGCTGACCATGGCACTGTTGTGCGGGGCACGTGACTTCCGGCAGGCCGCCGACAGGGTCGCCGAACTCCCGCAACCCCTCCTCGCGGCCGCGGGCGCCCGCCGGCACCCGGTCCTGGGCATCCGGATCCCGCCCGGACGTGACACCCTTCGCAGGCTGACCGCGTCCATCGACGCCACGGTCATGGACCGCCTGATCTGCACATGGCTGAACACCCTGCTCGACGCCCACCCCGGCACCGGACTGGCCCTGGACGGCAAAACCGTGCGCAACACCCATCCCGGCACCGGCCTGGACGTGCAACTGTTCTCCGCCATGCGCCACGACAACGCGGTGGTCGTCGCGCAAGTCCAGGTCCCGGCCGACACCACCGAAGTCACCCAGATCGCCACCCTGCTCGACCCGATCGACATCACCGGCATGACAATCACCGCCGACGCCGCCCACCCCAGCCGCGACACCGCCGCCTACCTGCTCAAACGCGACGCCGGCTACGTCTTCACCGTCAAAGGCAACCGGCCCGGCCTCCTCACCGCGATCACCGACCGGCTCCCCTCAGCCGTCCCCACCCTCGCCGCCGCCACCCACACCGAACACCGCAACGGCCACCGGATCACCCGCACGATCTGGGCCGCCCCCGCCGACGGCGTCGACTACCCCGGCGCCGCCCAGGTCTTCCGCATCCGCCGCGACACCTACGACCCCGACGGCCAACGAGTCAGCAAACACATCACGCACGGCGTCACCAGCCTGACCTGCACCGCGACCGAGATCGCCGCCCACGTACGCGGACACTGGGGAATCGAGAACAGAATCCACTGGGTCCGTGACGTCCTGCTCGGCGAAGACGCCCACCACGCCTACCTCGGCAACACCGCCCACACCATGGCGGCCCTACGCAATCTCGCCCTCGCCCTGATCCGCCTCGCCGGTCACACCCGCATCAAACAGATCATGGAACGACACCACGCTGACAAAATGCTCATCCCAGCACTACTCAAAGCAGTCAATTAGTGACTAACCGACTTTGCTTTGGCTCTG
>NZ_JBHMIS010000135.1:0-1353 GCF_048060415.1 Micromonospora sp. LOL_024 | reverse complement strand
ATCCCCGCTACCACCTGACCAGGCCCGTCACGCCGCCCCGTCAAGCACCTATCCAGTTACGCTGATGGTAAGTGGAGACAACAGCATTGCCCGAGAAGCACGAGCTGCGGCTCTCCGCGCCTTGATCAAGCTTGACACAACCCCGGGAGCTGCCCTAACGGCTCTCGCCGATTACGGATGGGACTCCGGCGAAGATCTCGTCGTACTTACTACCGCCGATTTAAAGCGGATGCTACATAGGTACCTGGATGGCGAACTGGCTGAGGATGAGTGGCAATTGTGGGCAGAGGCACTGGAGAGTCGTGACGACATAGGATTCGATGACGAGACCGGCGATGTGATCAAGGAGTTCATCTTTCAATCGGCCACACCCGAGATCTTTGAACCGCTGTCGCCCTTGTTGGCAAGGAGATGGCTGTCACGCCTTGACTAGAACTCGCATTCAGCGACCCGACATCCGGTTAGTTTAGAGCGTGTCTCAGGTGGTGGAGTTCAATTCCCCTTAGATCTCGTTCAGGAACTCCAGAACCTCCACGGTCGATCCTCGATCCAGCAAGATACATGACTGCGACATGTACTTGTGCGATAGATTGATCGAGGCGCATGAATGAATTTTGTGATGGTCGGATTGGGGCCATCGCAGGATGTGTCGGGAAAGTGGTTGGCGTGCGCTGACTGCTACTGTAGCGGGTTGCCCGGCGCGAACTTTCAGGTGGAGGTGACCGTTGAGTGGCGGGGACGTGAGCCGGAGGCTGAGGCCAAGGTTCGTGGCTTGCCTGGGACCACCTCGCCCGGTGGGCTGCCACCCGGCGCGTCACGGTTGCGAGTCACCTGGCTGATCTGATCAATGCCCGGGGTGTCACCGAGATTGCTGTGCCGCAGACCAGCAGGGTCATTGCGTGTTGGTGTAACTGCTGGTCACGGCGTCGATGAGGTCGTGTGATCGGCGGTCGGAGCGGCGGTTGGCGCGGGCGATGTTGGTGTCGCCGTTGATACGGTGCCAGCCGATCGCGGTGTTACGCAGGGTGGCCATGACGGCGGGTCCGGTGCCGGTCCGGGCTTGATGCAGGTCTTCACGGAACGTGACATCTCTGATGTTATGGACCTGGTTCTCGATCAACCACTCTGCCCTCGCCCACCTCTGCAGGTCAGCGGGTTGAGCGTCGGCGGCGGTCAGGGACGTCACCAGGTAGGCGGTCTCTTTGCTGGTCTTGCCGTCCACGGTGCGGGTCCGGATGATCCGGGCGGCCTGCTGGGCGCGCGGAAAGGCGATCCCGCCCGGGATTTGCAGGGTGTCAAGCCCCGGGTTTGATGGAGAGTTGGTTAGCTGGTTTTCAGGGGCGCGGTGACTGG
>NZ_JBHMIS010000134.1:0-1354 GCF_048060415.1 Micromonospora sp. LOL_024 | reverse complement strand
GTCCGACGTGGACGTGTCGCCCTCCAACAAACGGCTACTCAAAACTGAGACAGAACACTAGGACGTTGTATCGTGCCATGTCGAGGTAATAGCTGCTGCGCCCGGCCATCGCGCCGGGCGAGGATCGCAACCTGGCGGCCAGTGACGGAATCGCGGTCCGCCCCGGCGGGCTGCGCCCGGCCATCGCGCCGGGCGAGGATCGCAACGACAGATGCTTGTCGTGTGGTTGATGACCGTTCCGCATGCTGCGCCCGGCCATCGCGCCGGGCGAGGATCGCAACGAGCGAGACGCCGGCGATCCGTTCGGCGGCGTCGCAGAGCTGCGCCCGGCCATCGCGCCGGGCGAGGATCGCAACGTGGACGGCTCGCAGGTGGATTCGACGGTGGACTCCGGCGGCTGCGCCCGGCCATCGCGCCGGGCGAGGATCGCAACGCTCACGGGAAGCCTTTGCGCACGTAGGCTGCCCTAAGGCTGCGCCCGGCCATCGCGCCGGGCGAGGATCGCAACTGGCGGGAGGCCGGCCGTAAGGGCAAGGTCGTGTGGCGGCTGCGCCCGGCCATCGCGCCGGGCGAGGATCGCAACCGGCAGGATCCCGACTACGTGGCGGTGCTCGCCCTTGAGGCTGCGCCCGGCCATCGCGCCGGGCGAGGATCGCAACGCCGACAACGAAGCCGACGCCCGCAAGGTGTGCGTGGAAGGCTGCGCCCGGCCATCGCGCCGGGCGAGGATCGCAACGTCGACACCATCGCCCCGGCGCGGCCGGGCATGGTGGCTGCGCCCGGCCATCGCGCCGGGCGAGGATCGCAACGCCACCGACACCACGACGCTCGCCGCGTCGGCGGTGGAGCTGCGCCCGGCCATCGCGCCGGGCGAGGATCGCAACACCTCAGGCGGGTGCACATCCACGTACCGGATGCCCTTGCTGCGCCCGGCCATCGCGCCGGGCGAGGATCGCAACCGGCAGTGTTGCCGACGCCATCGCCTACGGCCGGTCACGCTGCGCCCGGCCATCGCGCCGGGCGAGGATCGCAACGTCGCCCTCGATCCGATGATCCACAGCGCCGAAGAGCACGCTGCGCCCGGCCATCGCGCCGGGCGAGGATCGCAACGCGGATCGCTGGCACCAGCACACGACCCTCCCAGCAGTGCTGCGCCCGGCCATCGCGCCGGGCGAGGATCGCAACTCCGACATGCAGACCATGGACCACGGCGTCACCCGGGCTGCGCCCGGCCATCGCGCCGGGCGAGGATCGCAACACCCGCGAGCGGCTGCAGCGCGAGTCGCGTAACCGGCTGCGCCCGGCCATCGCGCCGGGCGAGGATCGCAACGAGGCGGGCGGACGGCGCATGACG
>NZ_JBHMIS010000133.1:0-1363 GCF_048060415.1 Micromonospora sp. LOL_024 | reverse complement strand
CAGGGCTTCTGCAAGATCGAGGTATGACCGGTTCGCCGGGTGTGAGGTAGTCACGCCGGTTGTGGCCGGTACGTAAGGGAGCACGGCCTTCGGCTGATCATTGAGGTGTCTAAGCCAAATGATCGAATCCGAGGACCGTGCTCGTGGAGCCATCATTGTTGATCGGCGGGCTATCCGCACGCCTGCACGGCGTGTCGGACGACTCGCAGCGCTACACCGCTGGCTTGTTGCAGGCCTTGGCGCAGGTGCCGGACCCGCGAGACCCGCGGGGTCGCATCCATCTGTTGCCGGGCTTGCTGGCGGTCGCGGTGAGCGCTGTGGCCGCCGGGCAGAGATCCGTGTCGGCGATCGGTGAATGGGCGGCTGACCTGCCCATGTCAGCGCGGGAACGGCTGCAGATGACTCGTGAGGCGTTCACCGGCTGCTATCTGGCGCCGGACGCGTGCACGATCGGGCGGGTCCTGGCGCGGGTTGACGCCGACGCCCTGGACAGCGCGATCAGCCGGTGGTTGATCAGCCGGACGACCGCCGGCGTGGCGGCAGGGCGTCGGGTGATCGCCGTGGACGGTAAGACGTTACGCGGCAGTGGCCGCCCCGGCGCTCAGGTGCACCTGTTGGCCGCATTGGACCAGGGCACCGGCACGGTCGTCGCTCAGAACAACGTGGATGGAAAGACCAACGAAATCACCCGGTTCCAGCCGCTGCTTGCCGAGCTCGACCTGACCGGCGCCGTCATCACCGCGGACGCCCTGCACACCCAACGCGAACACGCCCGTTGGCTAACCGAGACCAAACACGCCAGCTACGTGTTCACCGCGAAGAAGAACCAGCCTCGACTGTATCGGCAGCTCAAAGCCCTACCCTGGACCAAGATCCCCGTCCTGGACGAGACCAACAACGCCGGACACGGCCGCCGTGACATCCGCCAACTCCAAGCGATCACCTGTATCGGCCCGCTCGCCCTGGACTTCCCACACGCCCGACAAGCTCTACGGATCCGCCGACGCCGCTACAACCAGGCCACCGGACGGTGGTCCACCGTCACCGTCTACGCCATCACCAACCTCGACGCGACCCAAGCGAAACCCGCCGACCTGGCCGACTGGCTCCGTGGCCACTGGCTGATCGAATCCCTGCACTACCTACGCGACGTCACCTTCGGCGAGGACGCCAGCCAGGTCCGCACCGGCAGCGCCCCGCAAACCCTGGCCACCCTCCGGAACACCGTCATCAGCCTGCTCCGCCTGGCCGGCACCACCAACATCGCCAAAGCACTACGCCACAACAGCCGAAACCCGGACCGGCCACTACAACTACTTGAAATCACCTGAAACGGTCAAATGCCAATCGTGCCGAGGCCCTG
>NZ_JBHMIS010000132.1:0-1377 GCF_048060415.1 Micromonospora sp. LOL_024 | reverse complement strand
CAGGGTTGCGGTGGGGATGGTGTGGGCGCGGCGGGCGCTGGCGGTATTCACCCAGCCGGTGAGGCGGAACGTGCCGCGGATGATGTCGCGCAGGGCGGCCATGACGGCGGGGGTGTTGTCGGCGCGGACCTGACTGGCGTCCTCGCCGAAAGTCACGTCTCTGATCCAGTGCACGCTGTTCTCGATGGTCCAGTGTTCGCGGGCCCAGACGGCGATCTCCTCGGGTCGGGCCTGGTGGGTGGGGAGGTCGGTGATCGCGTAGATGACCTCGCTGGTCCACCTCTTCGTGCCCAGAGCGCGGCGTCGGCGGCGGATCCGCACGACCTGACGGGCGTGGGGAAACATCACGTCATCGACGGTGACGACCTGAACCTCACGGATCTCGGCGCGGCCGTGGCCGCGACTGCTCTGGCGGTGCAGGATCGGCACCTGTTTCCAGGGCAGGCGCCGCAGCTGCGCGGCGAGGGTGGGCTGGTTGTCCTTGACGGTGAACAGGTAGTGGGCGTGACGCTGCTGCACGAGGTAGACCGCGTGGGCGCGTTGCGCGTGCATCGCGTCGGCGGTGATCACCACGTCGGTCAGGTCGATGTCGCCGATCTGGTCCAGCAGGGGCGCGAACTCGCCGATCTCGTTGGTCTTCGCGGCGATCTGCCGGGCGGCGAGGGTGACCGCGTCGGCGTGACGCACGGCGGACAGGATGAACACGCGGCTGCCGTCGGGGCGTTTCGCGCCGCGTAGACACTTACCGTCCACCGCGATGGCGGCGCGGCGCGGCCGATCGGTGGCGGCGGCGCGGTGGGCGCGACGCTGTTCGCGCTCACCGACACCGTCCGGAGTCACCGCCGCGATCGCAGGGCGGGCCAGCGCGGCCAGGTGCCCGTACCCGACGCCGGTCAGCACGGCCGGATCAACCCGGGCGTAGGCGTCACGCAGGGTCCGCTCGTCCGGAACCCGGTACCGGCCGGTCACCGGGTTGAACGGGCAACCCAACCGGGCCAGTTCCCGCTGCTCACAGCGTCGGACCCACTCCGCGATCGCGGTCAGCGAATTGTGGCCGGCCGCGCTCATCGCGCACACCCCGATCGCCAGCAACGTCGCCAACCGGTACCGCACACCACGAGGATCACGAGGGTCAGCGACCTGCGCCAACCGGTCCAGCAAGCCCGCAGGCGGCGAACCGGCACCGACGGAGGCAGCCGCGGCGTGACCCGCCCCGGCAATGAGCGATGATGACACAGCGAGCACGACACCCTTGGTGAGTCTTGAAGCGTAGACAACTTCATGATCCACAGGTGTCGTGCTCGCTCCTCATCCGGGCACAGCCCCCAGAACAAGATCAGACCAAAAAGGACATTCGCGGACTACTCCGGGGCCCTG
>NZ_JBHMIS010000131.1:0-1383 GCF_048060415.1 Micromonospora sp. LOL_024 | reverse complement strand
GGGCTTGTAGAGGGATCTGTGTAACGGATTGAGATGGATATCCGTTATGGCCGGTAGGAGCCGGTCGATGCAGATAGGACAAGTTCGATGTCGATGTCGATGATCAACCCGGGGGAACCAGGACCTCCCGGTCGACGATGACGAGTGGCGTGGCATGCGGGAGCAGGTCGCCGCGGACGGGCCGAGGCTGGCTCTGGCCGCGCCGGTACTCGACGAGCAGGCGGCGAAGCAGGCCGCGCGGAAGGCGGTTGCGGACTTGGTCGACGAGGAGGCGATGGACGCGGTATTGGCGCAGATCAAGGGTGACGGGTTGCGGTTGACGGGGCCGGGTGGGTTCCTGTCAGAGCTGGTCAAGGCCGTCCTGGAGCGGGGGTTGCGGGCGGAGTTGACCGAGCATCTGGGCTACCGCTCGCACGAGACGGCGGGTAAGGGTTCGGGGAACTCGCGTAACGGGCACGCGGCCAAGACGGTGCAGACCGAGGTCGGGCCGGTCGAGGTGCGGGTGCCGAGGGACCGGGCGGGCACGTTCACCCCGGTGTTGTTGCCGAAGAACGCCCGCCGCCTCGGTGGACTCTCGGATGTGGTCATCTCCCTGTACGCCGGTGGGATGACGGTGCGGGACATCTCGCATCACCTGCACCGGGTGTACGGCACGCAGGTCGGTCCGGACATCATCTCCACCATCACCGACGAGGTCCTCGACGAGGTGAAGGCGTGGCAGCACCGGCCGTTGGACGAGGTGTACCCGATCGTGTACGTGGACGCCCTGATGGTGAAGGTCCGCGACGGTGGGCAGGTCCGGAACAAGGCCTGCTATCTCGTCGTCGGCGTCGGTGTGGACGGGGTCAAACACGTCCTGGGGATCTGGGTCCAGCAGGCCGAGGGCGCCAAGTTCTGGATGCAGGTCTGCACCGAGCTGCGTAACCGGGGAGTGCGGGATGTGCTCATCGCCTGCTGCGACGGGCTGACCGGCCTACCCGAGGCGATCGAGGCCGTGTGGCCGCACACCACCGTGCAAACCTGCGTCGTCCATTTGATCCGGGCGGCGATGAAGTTCGTGTCCTACAAGGGCCGGCGGGCGATGGTCACCGCGTTGAAGGAGATCTACACCGCCCCGAGCGTGGAGGCCGCCGAGACCGCCATGCTCGGCTTCGCCGACAGCCCGCTCGGGAAGCGCGGTACCCGGCGGCGGTCGCGGTGTGGGAACGCGCCTGGGACCGCTTCACACCGTTCCTGGCCTTCCCGCCCGAGGTGCGCCGGATCATCTACACCACCAACGCGATCGAGTCGTTCAACTACCAGATCCGCAAGGTCATCAAGAGCCGTGGACACTTCCCCACCGACGACGCCGTGGTCAAGCTGATCTGGCTGGCCATCGCCGAC
>NZ_JBHMIS010000130.1:0-1408 GCF_048060415.1 Micromonospora sp. LOL_024 | reverse complement strand
GTGGCCGTCCTCGTTCCGGCGGGACCCGAGGTCACCTCACGAAAGGCGGCTGCCGTACTAGCCCACCTCCCCACCATCGACGACGAACCCGGCCCCCTCAATCCCGGACCACCCACACCCGACCACGACCCTCTACGCGAAGCCACCTGACTACACCACTCGCGAGACCCCACACACCGACCACCAATCACCACGCAAGCAGACCGCGGCGGCAAAGGGACTCTGGCTATGACGTACGGGATGAGTTCCACCGGGACCGCGATAGCTGGCCCACCCGGGCTGGTCGCGCCCAAGGTACAGTCGAATCCGGGTGCCGGCGGGGCGGTCGGGCCGATGGGCGCGTGTTCCTCAACTTTGCGGCCTGCAGAGCCTTCCTACCGGCGGAACATTTCGACGTCGCCCCATTCACAGTAGATTCCCCCACCGCTGTTCCCCTGTTCGATGGCGGACCAGAGGCTACCGATATCGCCCTGAGGCGGAACGTCGACCGCAAGATGCCTTTCCCCGCTCCACTCAGCCTTCAAGTGGGCCTCATCAGCTGCACGGATAAGCGAGCTCCGCGTGGGTTGAAATTTTTCGTCAGGAAGAGACGGCGATAGGAAGACGCGGAAAACTCGATGACCCCCACTCTCCCGAACACCGATGATCACCTTACCCGCATGATCGAGTTCAACCACATCCTTCAGGGCGAGTCCGTAAACCCGAAATGGGATACATGCTACTTCGTAGGTCCCACCGACACTCGGAACCAGCCAAATTTGCTCCGCCAGGCCCGGAAACCCGAACGGCTCCAGGTCTACCATCGCCAGGTAATTTGCCTCCCCGCGATTGACGGGAAACTCGTGAATCACATACTGCATACAGGCCGCCAATCTAGTAGCAAGCTCCGGTCTCCTGCGTCAACCAACGCCGGAGACCGGAGCAATTACAGCGCTAACCTAGAGCATACCCGCCACTACCACCATGGCGGGGGCCATGGACCTGTATAGTTCGCGGGCGGGTTCACTGGATATTCCCGTGCACCTTTCGAGCTATTACAGAAGGTGCAAGCGGGCGTAAGATTCCGGTCAGTTAGGTCTCCGTTTCTTACTCGCGGGACCACATGATCGATGCTTGTGGCCGGGTTAGTCCGACAGTAGGAGCAGAGGGGCGTCGGCTTCAGTGGATCCGCATTCACGCCGACGTTGTATTCTCGCAGAACGCTCGGCGGGATGCGCTTATCAGCTCCTAGCCCGCCGGCAGATCCCTGGGGAATATTGTAGATTGGCTCGCCATTCGGTCCACAACCCCCCGGCGCATTCGTGTTGTGCACCAGCACCGGCACGTCGCCGACCAGCACATAGTAGGCAGAGCCAAAGCAAAGTCGGTTAGTCACTAATTGACTGCTTTGAGTAGTGCTGGGATGAGC
>NZ_JBHMIS010000129.1:0-1412 GCF_048060415.1 Micromonospora sp. LOL_024 | reverse complement strand
CGCGACATGAACAGGCCATTCACCATCCTCGGCCTTGCCGGATGATGTTGAAACGGCCGTGACGACGCCGACGGCACGCGGTTGATCTCCCGTTCACCGGACAAGACGACTCTCCACCTCGGAGACACGGAACTAGTAATCACCTCAACAAATGAAAACGCGGTAGGCACCCGCTATTACGAAGACTTCGCCGTACGCGACTCGACCGGCTTGAAGTGGACGATCAACAACCAGCAAGGCACCGGTCAGCTACAGATTGACGCCCACACTCTCGCAGGTGAGCGTCGGCGTACCATGCCCTACGGCGAGCCGCGCGGGGCGCTGCCAACGACCTGGCTAGGCACTAAGGACTTTGTCGGAGGAACCAGGGGCGGCAACGGTGGCCTGATCCACCTGGGTGCACGTGAGTACGACCCAACCATCGGCCGGTTCCTATCCGTGGATCCGCTCTTGGATCTCGGCGACACTCAGTCACTGCATGGATACGCATACGCTGGGAATAGCCCGATTACTTACTCCGATCCAGACGGGTTCAGACGAGTCGAGCAGGCTGGCTCAGGCTCGATGGCTGGCGGCAGCAGCATGTCCGGTGGACACCTAGGCGGAAGCCTTGCGGTCGGCCGATCCTCCTTCCCAAGAGGTGGCAGCTCAGGCAACAAGGTAAAGAGCCCGCGGGCAACGAAACCCAAGCCCAGCGGCAATCTGCAGCACTCCGAACTCCGAGCATTGCGAAAGCAGGCCGCGAAGCCGAAGCCCGCACCGAAGCCCAAAGCCACCCCGAAACCCAAGGTGACCCCGAAACCCAAGGCAACGCCGAGACCCAAGGCAACACCGAAACCGAAGGCCGCAACTAAGCCAAAAGCCAAGGCTGCTTCGAAGCCGAAGGCTGTGCCAAAGCCGAAGGCGAGCCCCAAGCCCAAGGCAAAGCCGGGTAAAGAAAAGGGTAGCCAGGCCTGCAATAACAGTTTCCTGCCAGGCACCCCAGTCCTCCTCGCCGACGGCAGCAACAAGCCGATCGAACGGGTGGAGATCGGTGATTGGGTCATCGCCAGCGACCCGGAAACTGGAGTAACCAAAGCAAGAAAAGTCACGGCAACAATCGAGGGGACGGGTGCCAAGGCGCTAATCAAGATTTTTGTAGACCGTGGTGAGGATCGGAGCGCAGCTTCTCAAGAAGCCGCGCACTCTACCACCGTCGTCGCTACCGACAAGCATCCCTTTTGGGTGGCAAACAAGAAAGCCTGGCGCGATGCTGCAGACCTACGGTCCGGCGACGAACTGCTAACGCCTGACGGCGCTCGGGTTCGCGTGATCGATATCGTCGCATACGATCAGGTAGCGACTGTCCATAACAGGGCCGTTGCGTTCTCGCTCGGCAAGCCGGTGAGCTGGGATGATGCTGGGTGATTGGC
>NZ_JBHMIS010000128.1:0-1430 GCF_048060415.1 Micromonospora sp. LOL_024 | reverse complement strand
CCGTTATCACCCATTCCGGACAAGCACTCCTGGTGACCGAAAGCTTACTCGGAAGCCCTCAGTGGGCGTACCTGCCGCACGACCTGCCGCCGAAGTCGGCCACCTACTACTACTTCGCCCTGTGGCGTGACGACGGCACCGACCAGGTGATCCACGATCTTCTGCGCTGCCAGGCACGGGAAAAGGCCGGCCGTCGGGAGGATCCGAGCGCGGTCGTGTTGGACACCCAGTCGATCCGGGCCGCGAACCACGTCCCGGCCGCCACGACCGGTAAGGACGCCGGCAAGAAGGTACCGGGACGCAAGCGGGGCTTGGCCGTGGACGCGTTGGGACTGATCATCGCGGTCGTCGTGACCGCGGCGTCGGTCACCGACAACGCCATCGGCATCCGGCTGCTCGACAAGGTCACCGAGCACACCCCGACGGTCACCCGCGCGTGGGTCGACGCCGGGTTCAAACAGGACCTCGCCCTGCACGGCGCCGTCCTGGGTGTCGACGTCGAGGTCGTCAAACGCTCCGACACCAAGCCCGGGTTCGTGCCGATCCGCAAGCGGTGGATCGTGGAGCAGGTCAACGGCACGTTGATGCTGCACCGCCGCCTCGCACGCGAGTACGAGAGCCGAGCAGAATCCTCGGTGTCACGAACCCTGTGGGCATCGACGGCGAACATCGTGCGGCGACTGACCGGGACCAGCACACCCTCCTGGCGGCACCGGTGAACCTTCCCGCGGTCCTCGACCTGATCGCCGACCGCGAAACCACCACACGCCAGGACGCCGACCGGCTACGCGAGCAGATCACCGAGCTGACCGGCGAACTCGCCCGCATCGACGGCGAACTGGCCGACCTGGCCACGACCCGCACTACCCTGCGCACTCTCGCCGCCGCCGAGTTCACCGCCGACGACCCGACGATCGCCAGCGCCCCCTACCAGCAGATCCTGGCTGTTCTTGGTGCCGAGCCCGCCGGCATGCGCGCCAAGGGCATCTGCCTCGCCCTCGGCGTCGAGCCCTCACCGAAACACGTCGAAGGCACCCGCGCGAAGCTGAAACGCATGGTCAACCGCCAGGTCCTCACCGAAGACGAGCCCGGAGTATTCACCCTCGCCCAGAAACGGACCTAACACTCCGAACCACCCTCTCAGGAATCGATGCTGTGCAGGAGATGAAGGTTTGGCCCTTCGAAGTCGCCTTTCGGGAGGAGGCTTCAAACCACCACATGCTGCGTTGGCTGAAGACCGTCGTGGTGAGCGATGTGGAAAAGGCACCGTAAGAGGTGTCAGGTGGGGATCAGGAAGATGAGTGAAACCGAACCGCTGTCGACGTGTCGTTACGTTTTAAAGTGGCATCAGAACCGTGGTCCTGGTTATTGAGGGCTTCCGAGTAAGCTTTCGGTCACCAGGAGTGCTTGTCCGGAATGGGTGATAACGG
>NZ_JBHMIS010000127.1:0-1431 GCF_048060415.1 Micromonospora sp. LOL_024 | reverse complement strand
TGGCGGGTCCGGTCCTGGTCCTTCGTGGAGGCTGGTAGGTTCCGGTGTCGTGTCCGCCCAGCCGCCGCAGCCTTCGTATGAGGAGTTGCTCGCGCGCAACGCGGAGTTGATGGCTCTGCTGGAGAAGGCTCTGGCTCGGATCGCCGAGCTTGAAGCCCGGTTGGGGATGTCGTCGAGGAACTCTGGTCGGCCGCCGTCGTCGGACGGGCTGGTCAAGCCTGCCCCGAAGTCGTTGCGGGGCCGGTCGGGGCGCCGGCCTGGGCGTCCGGCGGGGCAGCCGGGGGCGACCCTGGAGCGGGTCGCGGATCCGGACGTGGTCGTGCGGCATGTGCCGTCGGCGTGTGGCGGTTGCGGGGCTGATCTGGCCGGGGCTGCGGTGGTGGGTGTGGGCCGCCGGCAGGTGTTCGACGTGCCGGAGCCGAATCTCGTGGTGACCGAGCATCAGCTCGTCACGGTGGCCTGCCGGTGTGGGCGTCACATCGTGGGTGACGCCCCGGTCGAGGCCGGTGCCCCGGCGGTCTACGGTCCTCGCCTGATGGGGATCGGCGTCTACCTGCTGCACGGGCAGTTCCTCACCCTCGGGCGGACCGCCCAGGCGGTGGCGGCGCTGTTCGGGGCGCGGGTCGCTCCGGCCACGGTTGCCGGCTGGGCGCGGCGTACCGCGTCGGGCATCGTGGAGGCGGTCCTGCCGGTGATCCGGGACCGGGTCCGCGCCGCCGCGGTGGCCCACTTCGACGAGACCGGCCTGCGTACCGGCGGCCGTCTGGCGTAGCTGCACTCCGCCTCCACCACCACCGACGTGCTGCTGAGCGTGCATCCGAAACGGGGCGTGGCGGCCATCGACGACGCCGGGGTACTGCCCGGCTTCACCGGGGTCGCGGTCCACGACGCCTGGGCGCCCTACGACACCTACACCACGGCGACCCATGCTCTGTGCAACGCCCACGTCCTGCGCGAGCTGGTCTACGCCACCGACACCGCCACCGGCCAGGTAACGCACCTGGCCGAGCAGGCGATCCACGCCCTGACCGCCCTCAAACGCCTCGTCGACGACGGCGCCGGCGTCGACTCGGCCGCCGTCGGTGAACACGTCCACCTCCTGCGTTCCGCCGTGATCCTGGGCTGCCAGGCCACCGCCGCCCGCTCCACACCCCTGGAACGCAAGCACCACGCCCTGTTCACCCGACTGCGTGACCGCCGCGACGACTACCTACGGTTCCTCACCCACCCCGGCGTGCCGTTCGACAACAACCCCGCCGAGCAGACCCTCCGCATGCCGAAGCTACGGGTCAAGGTCTCCGGCTGCATGCGAACCCCGACCGGCGCCCAACACTTCGCAGCGATCCGGTCCTACACCGCCACCGCGAGCCGGCACGGCATCGACATCCTCGACGCCCTCATCCACGCCGCCGCCGGGAAACCCTGGATCCC
>NZ_JBHMIS010000126.1:0-1451 GCF_048060415.1 Micromonospora sp. LOL_024 | reverse complement strand
TAGTACGGCAGCCGCCTTTCGTGAGGTGACCTCGGGTCCCGCCGGAACGAGGACGGCCACCGCATGATCGTCTGTGCGTTGTGGACACAACATCAGACCTTGCGGTGGCCGAGAGCCACAGCTTAGAGCCTGCTCAGTGGCGACGAGTCATCGACCTGGTGACCAGCTCGTTCGCGGGCCGGTTCGCTCGGGTGGAACCCCGCCGGGCGGCCGCCGGGTTCGTCACCGGCCTGCTCGCTGACCTGGAAATCAAGACGTGCTGGCAGTTGGCGGAGCAGGCCGGGCATGACCGGCCGGATGCGATGCAAAGGTTGCTGTACCGGGCGAAGTGGGACGCTGACGCGGTGCGTGACGACGTGCGGCAGGTCGTCGTGGATCGGCTCGGTGACCCCGATGGTGTTCTCGTCGTTGACGAGACCGGCGATCTGAAGAAGGGCGTGCACACCGTCGGTGTCCAACGTCAGTACACCGGCACGGCCGGACGGATCGAGAACGCCCAGGTCGGCGTATTCCTGGCCTACGCGAGCAGGCACGGGCACACCCTGATCGACCGGCGGGTCTACCTGCCGAAGTCCTGGACCGACGACCACCAGCGGTGTGAACAGGCCGGCGTCCCGGACGACGTCGTCTTCGCCACCCGATCCGAGCTGGCCGAGCACATGATCACCGCCGCCGTGAAGGCCCTGGTCCCGGCCCGATGGGTCGCCGCGGACGAGGCCTACGGCAACAACACACGGCTACGGGGTGAGCTGCGCGAGCACCGTCTCGGTTACGTCCTGGCGGTCTCCCGCGGTCATCTCGTACCGATCGACGGCGGTAAGACCCGCTGCCGCGCCGACCAACTGGCCACCGACCTGCCCGCCACGGCGTGGACCCGGCGCAGCGCCGGTGACGGGTCGAAAGGGCCACGGTTCTACGACTGGGCCTGGCTGGCCGACGTCGGCGCCGACGGCGACCCGGACGACGACGGCCGGCACAGTCTGCTGATCCGCCGGAACAACACCACAGGTGAGCTGGCCTTCTACCGCTGCTGGACACCCCACCCGGCCACCCTCGCGCAACTCGTGCGAGTAGCGGGAGTTCGTTGGATCGTGGAGGAGTCGTTCCAAGCCGGAAAGGGCCAGGTCGGTCTCGACCAGCACCAGGTCCGCCGCTGGACGTCCTGGCACCGGTTCACCACTCTCGCCCTGGCAGCCCTCGCCGTCCTCGCGATCTGCGCCGCCGACGCCCACACCCCAGAACGCCGCGCTCAGCCCGACATGATCGACCTGACCGTCAACGAGATCCGCCGCCTGATCAACGTCCTACTCATCCGGCCGACCCGCAGCATCGCCTACCGTTTGCGCTGGTCAAACTGGCGACGCCGACACCAAGCACGAGCCAGACGAGCCCACTACGCCCGCCGCCTCAACCTCGAATGCCAACCATGATCACGAATGGCGGCTGCCGTA
>NZ_JBHMIS010000125.1:0-1455 GCF_048060415.1 Micromonospora sp. LOL_024 | reverse complement strand
CGGTGGTGAACAGTTGTTTGAGCACGTCGAGGGCGTCCTTGCCGTGTTTGGCGGCGGTGGACAGGTAGGACCGTAGGATGGCGAAGTCGGCCAGGCCTTGCAGGGTTCGCCAGGTTGCGGAGATCTTCTGTTGAAGCTTGACCGGGCGAAGGTCGCGTTCTGCCTGGTTGTTGGTGAACGGCACGGCCAGGTCGACGGTGAACCGCAGGATCATGTCGCGGTGGGCGGCGAAACGTTCGACCAGCGTGCCGGCGCGTGACGGCCTGCCGTCACGATCGGGAGGGTTCTGCTCGCGGCCGTAGGCCAGCGCGCCGGCGTAACAGGCTCGGAGGTGACTGATCTCGTCGGCTGACAGCGCGTCTCGGCCCGCGGTGACGGCCTGCTCGGTCGTCTTCTTGGCCATCAGCAGGGTTTGCGCCATCACCTCGGCCCAGCCCTGGCCCGCCGGATCGGACTCGTGCACACCGCGCAGGTCGCGGATCAGATGGGCTCCGCACCAGGCGTGCTCGGCGTCGGTGAGGTGCCGGTAGGCGGCGTAGCCGTCACGGACCAGGATGCCGGTGAACCCGGGCAGCACCTGCCCGGCGTCGATATCGGCCTTGCTGCGGCCGCCCACGTGTAACAAGGTCAGTTCGGGTGTGCAGGCCACGTGCACGTACTTCAGAGCGCCGTCGACGCGGGCCGGGGTCTCATCGGCGTGCAGCACCTGCTGGACATGCAGCAACGCGCCCGTGCGGGACACGAACGGCCCGAGCTTGCGGGCTGCCTCACCGACCACCTGATGCACGAACCCGGTCGACACCCGCACGCCGAGCAGGTCGCCCATCACCGCGGCGGCTCGGGCGAACGGCAGGAAATGCGCGGCCCGCGTGTAGACGGCGGCGGCCTTGACACCAGCGCCGTACTGCACCCGCCCGGACACCCCGGCCGGCACCGCCGGCTCGCTGACTCGCCCGCACCCGCCGCACTCGACCGCGATCAGCCGGTGCTCGACGACCAGCGGCCGCCGCTCGGGCATCTCGATCACCTGCCGGCGCTGTCGCCCGTACTCACGCCCATCCCTCAACGGCGACCCGCAACCCGGATGGACACACCGCTGCGGCCGGTGCTCGACCACCTCATCCGGATCCGCGACCAGCTCAAGGGTCCACCCCGGCGCCCCGGGCTACTTACCCCGCCGCCGTCCACTGCCCTTGCCCGGCTGCCGGGCTGGGCCACTGAGACCGTCCGACGAGGGAGGCTTCGACGAGTTCGAGGAGTTCCACCCCAACCGGCGTTTCAGCTCAGCGTTCTCCGCTTCCAGTCAATCAACCCGTTCCCGCAGCTCAACCAGCATCGCGACCAGATCCTCGTACGAGAGCGGGACCTGCGGAACGGACGACACCCCGTGATCATGCCAGCCGATCAACCAGAGTGGACATCCGGCCGGCGACTCACCTCAAGCTGAATACGTAC
>NZ_JBHMIS010000124.1:0-1462 GCF_048060415.1 Micromonospora sp. LOL_024 | reverse complement strand
GCTGCGCCCGGCCATCGCGCCGGGCGAGGATCGCAACGAGGCGGGCGGACGGCGCATGACGTCGCGGCTGTTGGAGCTGCGCCCGGCCATCGCGCCGGGCGAGGATCGCAACCGGTACCTGCTTATGGCAGCCTCAAGCAGTGGCGTGACCTGGCCACCCGCTATGCCAAACGCGCATCCCTCTACCGGGCCAGCCTGGTCCTGATCGTGGCCATCATCCGGCTCTCATGATCACTCGGATACGCCATCCGGGATCACCAGCTCGTTCAGTCCATCGATCACCCGAACGTCGAGATCCCAACGTCCGGCGAGATCGGTGATTGTCACGTACTCCTCACCTGTCAGCCGCACCCGGTAGTCGAGGACGTTGACGCAGAGCGTGTCCAGCCCGAGTTGCTCCTCGCCCGCCATCACATCCACCAGCGACTCCGCGAGTCGTGGATCCAGGGGTGCACCCATCTCGGCCTCAGCCTGTGCATCCGCCCGTCCCGACAGCGCCTCGACCAGACGCTCAAAACGCCGGCGATCCTCGGTCCAATACACGACCGAAGCATGTCATGACCACGGCTGCTGATCCATGATCAGCAGGACACGCCCAGGCGGGTAGACGCCGGAGGCCGTTTGGCGGTCGACACCCCGGACGGCGGAGAATCAGACTGATGCCGGACCCGGTCTGAGATGGCACGCGCTGGCCTTGGTCGCTGTCGACATCGCGATTGCTGTGAGTCTGCCGACCCGGGCGGTTTCACCGGCTCGGCGATGTTTGCGTGCCGCACGGCGGGCGCGTCGGTGGGCCCGGCGAGCCGTATGGCACCGATACCATCAGGGCCGGTATCCATGCCTGGGGCGTTTACTGACCATAGAAAGGTCGGTAGGGGGCTTTCGTGTCTTCTGTGGGTAATCTTCGGGCGCACAGCCCTGCGGTCGGCGGTGGTTGCTGGCATTCTCTTGCTGATCATCTTCGAGGTACTGGCGAGTTGGCGCGGCGGTTCACCGTCTCGTTCGGTGGGGGCGAGGTGTCGTACTGGCTGGGTGCCTTGCACGATGTGGGCAAGGCGGCTTGCGCCTGGCAGGACAAGCTTGCTGCTGTCGCGTCGACGGGTGGACCGGTCGGCATCGACCACAAGTCACTCGGTACCCGGATCGCGTACGAGCGTGGGCTCGGCGCGTTCGCTGGCGCGATCTTCGGTCATCACGGTGGTCTGATCGATTCACCTAGCCTCCGCGAGGCGTTCGAGCGGAAACTTGCTGAGGCGACGGGCAATGCATCGTCCGCCGAGCATGAACTTCCAGGCCTGCTACCTGATCTGCCCGCCCAGCTCGGTCATTTGGTGCCGGCGGCCTGGCGGTTGGAGCCGTTGGTGGGGGAGATGGCGCTGCGTCTGTGCTACAGCGCCCTGGTCGACGCGGACAGCCTGGACACCAGCGCACATTTCCACGGGCTGCCCAGCCCGCGGGTACG
>NZ_JBHMIS010000123.1:0-1483 GCF_048060415.1 Micromonospora sp. LOL_024 | reverse complement strand
AGGGCGTAGTCCCTGTTCAGTCGGGTGCGTTGGTGGAACCAGCGTGCGCGGGCTTGGTGACGGCGTCGCCAGGTGAGCCAGTGCGTGTCGTGGCCGGGCGGTTTCGGGTGTTGGAGGGCGGTGGCGAGTAGTCGCTTGACCTCGGGGACGGTCAGCGGGATCAGTCCGGGCTCGGGTGGTGGCTGCTGGTCGGGTGTGTTTGGCGGTGGCGCCTGGGTGTCGGTGCGGTCGGCGAGGTGGGCGGCGGTGACCGCGCAGACGGCGAGGGCGGTCATGACCAGCACGGTATGCCGTGCGATCGCGGTGTGCAGGCGGGCCTGGCACTGGTCCAGGCCGAAGTGGTCCTTGCCGAACTCGAAGTCCTCCTCGACTGGCCAGCGCAGTCCGGCGGCGCGGATCAGCTTCGTCTTGGTCGCCGTCTGCCCCTCGGGCACATAGCAGTAGTGAAAGGCCAGGTCACCGCTGCGCAGATGACGACGCACGAGCAGATGGTGGCGGGGGGAGGCGGTGGCGATCCACGCCCACGCGTACCAGCGTTGTCCCTTCGACCCGGTACCGGCCGAGCGGATCTCCCACCGCTGCTTGTCCCGGACCAGCAGCGTGACAGCCTGCGCGCAGGTCAGCTTCGCCTGGGAGGGAAGCTCGATCATGAAGGTGGAGGCGACTCGCAGCACGTACGCCTGCCCCTGTTGCTCGAAGAACTCCCGCAACGGGGTGCAGTTGCCGTACACCTCGTCACCGCAGGCGACGTCGAAACGCAGGCCGTCGGCGAACGCATCAGCGCAGATATCGATGGCCAACTGGCCTTTCGTGCGGAACCGCAGGTCAGCGGGTAGCCCCATCGCGGCGGCAGTGTCCGCGTCGTCGATCTGCTCGGCGGGGATCCACTGACGCGCCCCGATCAACGCGTGCCCCACCTTCTCCCGCACATACGACAGGTGCACGGTGTTGATTCCGTTCGCGACCCTGCCCGCGCACCCCATGTACTGCCGCTTCACCCCACACGTCGCGACGCCTTGCTTCGGCTGGCCCGTCTCGTCCAACGCCCCGACGACCAGGCCACGACGCCGCCGACGCGCGGCCGCCGCGTCCAGACCAGCGGCGGCGAACCGCCGAACCTGACTCATCGCGGCCGTCGTGTCCCACACCGCCCGGTTCAACAGCCGCTGCGTGCGGTCCGGCGTGGCGTCCCCGACCTGCTCAGCGATGCTCCACCCGTTGCGCTTGGGCACCTGGCTCGCCAGCGCCGACACGTACCGGCCCGCGTGCTGCCACGTCTGCGTCCGCACGAAACACGACCGCATGGCCTCCAACAACTCGGCCCGTGCCCGCACCGCACGCCCAGCCGCTACCCTGGCAGCAGCAGCCGCCTGCGATCTTGTAGTTCTCACAAACACATGATCAACAGGCGGCTGCGTCCACTTCACACACCCCCACCACCGCATCCCGCCAGGTCAGACCGCCAATGGCGGCTGCCGTACTA
>NZ_JBHMIS010000122.1:0-1493 GCF_048060415.1 Micromonospora sp. LOL_024 | reverse complement strand
TTGCCACGACCACACGGGCCGATGCCGCCGGGCAAACGTCAATGCGGTGGCCGACAGGTACTCATCGTACGAGACGCGCCGCCTGCTCGAAGTTGGCATGGCAGGAGAACCTGCCCGCGCTGGGTTCACCGGTGGCCCCTCGTCCCGTCACTGGTGCGTAGGCACAGCGTCGTCGGGGTCGGGGTTGGCTCGCGGTGCCACTGCGTGTCCCGCAACTGCTTCGCCTGGTCGAGCAACCTTCGCTGCGCCACCGCCTGCTCAGCGGCCTGGTGGCGCTGGCCAATTCCGGGCGGCGGAGGTGAGTCCGCGCGCCGTAGCAGCCACCGCATGATGTCGCGCAGCTCGGACCAGATCGCCACAGGTTCCGCCTCCCTCGTCACGGGTGGGAGGGTGGCGACGGCAGCGCGGCTGTCAGGCGTCGCACTCGGGATGACGCCGCCACCCGGCGGACACAGTCGGCGCAGCGGGTGCTTCCTGCCGTCGTGTCCTGATCGGAACGCTAGAGACGGCACGGTGCGTGTTGGAACACTTACGCACCACTACTGGCCGGAGACGCCCATACGCTCCCACAGGCCCCGCAGTTCGGTGGAGACAAGCCCTCGGCGCAGCAGCCCACGGGCGATTTCTCGCGCCGCCGTCGATGACCGGGTGTGCTGCGGGCCGACCCGCTCGGCCGCCAGTAGCATCCGCACCGCGTCACGCTCCCGTTCAGCCGCCACCATCGCGCGGGCCATGTCTAGCCAGTAGTACACCTGCCGCACCGCCGGCAACTCCCCAACCGCGACCCCGGCAGCCGCCAGCAACGCCTCCTGCGGGCGTCCGGTGTCGAGCAGGTAGGCCATCCGCCACAACGCCACGTTGCTCGGCCCCCACAGCAGGTCCCAGCTCGTCGTCTCCCCGGTGTGCGCGGCGATCCGCGCCGCCTCGTCGAGATGCCCCTCGGCGGCGGCCTGATTCTTCATACCGGCGAGGTGATGCGCGCGGGCCAGGTGCAGGAACCCGAGCACATCCGACGCCGTGTCCGCGCTACTGCCTTCCAGGTCCGCACCGGCCCGATCGCAGTACGCCCGGGCCGGGCCGTACGCGCCGGTGTAGGCCGCCACCCGCGCCCGATTCGCCGCCGCCACCCCCGCCGCAACCGGCTCATCAAGCAGGTGCGAAGCCTCGGCCGAACGCTCCGCTGCCAACCAGGCGTGGGCCGAGTAGCCCACGTTCAGCAACGAACCCATCGCCACCCCGTACACCGGCACCATCAACCGGTACGCCGCCCGCCGGTCGTTCACCCCGTGCAGGGCGGGAACGAGGTCCACCAGCCGGCGCAGCGCCCCGGCGTAGTCGCACCGGCCGTACAGATCCCGCACCAGCGCCGATTCCCGAGCCACCTGATCCACCGAGGCCGCACCGACGACCGAGGGCCCATCGAACGGATAGGCCATCATCGCCCGCCATACCCGCTCGGCGTCGATACGCGCACCATCAAGCTGCCGATCAGC
>NZ_JBHMIS010000121.1:0-1532 GCF_048060415.1 Micromonospora sp. LOL_024 | reverse complement strand
GGCACGGCATCGACATCCTCGACGCCCTCATCCACGCCGCCGCCGGGAAACCCTGGATCCCCGCTACCACCTGACCAGGCCCGTCACGCCGCCCCGTCAAGCACCTATCCAGTTACGACGCGTCCAAGGCCCTGTGGATCTGACGGTGTTTCCGAAACCGTCAGCTGGACATTCCTGAAGGCGTGTGGGCAACGACGATGATCATCCCTTGCACCTGTTCTTCGGTCAGCATTTTACGCCACCCCTGTTCGAGTTGCGTGTCGGTCAGCGGCGGCGCATCGGCCGTGCCTCTGAGGGTCGGCCCGAAGACATCGAGAATCTGCTCGACTTCGGGCGGTACCGGATTGTCGCGGGCGTATCGCCGCAACTCGAGGTAGGTCCACATGCTGGTGTATTTCACGTGGTCGGTGATGTCGGTGACCTCGTCGAGCGCGAGTCCGGCCTGTGCGGCGATCGTTTTGTAGTCCTCCGCACCGATGGGGGCGGCGGCGACCCGCCAGGAGTCGTACACCTTGGCCAAAGTCTCGTCGGAACGGCCCTCCGGTCCCTCCTTGACCGTGAAGTCGGTCAGCACGACGCGCCCGCCGGGGCGTACCACTCGGGCGATCTCGCGCAGCGCCCGCACCCGGTCGCACACGTGGACGATCGCCTCGAAGGCCATCGCGTGGTCGAAGGAGTCGTTGGGAAACGGCAACGCGAGCATGTCGGCCCGTTCGAAGACCACCCGGTCGGACACCGCCTCGGCGCGGGCCCGCTCGTTGGCCAGCCGTACGTCCTGCTCGCTGATCGACACCCCGACGAGTTCGACCTCGCTGGCCTTGGCCAGCCGCACGCCGGGCCGGCCCAGACCGCAGCCGACGTCCAGCACCCGCTCGCCCGGCTGGGCGCCGACCCGCTCAATCATTATGTCGGTCAATCGGGCGCTAGCTGTCTCGAAGCTGCTGTCATCGTCGGGCCCGGCCCAGTAGCCGTGGTGCATGGATCCGCCCTGGGCCCGGGCGATGAACGTGTTCACCTGGTCGTAGAACGCCCCGACGGACTCCGGCGCCAGCCCTTTGACTTCAACGTTCATCGGTCAACCGCTCTCTACTCATCGAAGTTCTCTCAGCAATGGACCGCTGGCAGTCTTGGGCAGCCGATGTCGGAGAGGCGAGTTTTACAAGGTCCAAGGTCGACTCCTGGTGGTTCTCCCATTTTAGGAAGAGCCGCACGCATCGCTGATCGACCAATCGGGGAACCGACAGAACAAAAAGCATTGATCGACGATCAGCAACGTCACCGTAACGGGGGCGGCTCACACGGTCAAGCAAGGAGAGGTGACAAAAATGCGCACCTTCGATTTGGACCACTGATGGAACATCGGGGTCCGGCGCCAAAACTGGATATTGCTCACCGGAGCGGGTTTTATTGTGTTCTATATACTTCTTCAGGCTACCGCCAAACATTTCCGATTCGTCGTCGCCCGTCGAGTCCAGGGCCCCGGAGTAGTCCGCGAATGTCCTTTTTGGTCTGATCTTGTTCTGGGGGCTGTG
>NZ_JBHMIS010000120.1:0-1557 GCF_048060415.1 Micromonospora sp. LOL_024 | reverse complement strand
GAGGAGTGCAGCGCAGCGGAGCCCCGCAGTCGCGAGCGAAAGGCTGATCCGGTGAGCGCGAATCCGTACCCCGTCGGGCTCTGGCTGGCCGGCCTTCGGGTGGTCGTGGTGGGTGGGGGAGCGGTCGCCACCCGGCGGGTGCCGGCGCTGCTGGACGCGGGCGGAGACGTGCTGCTGGTGTCGCCGGAACTCACCCCGGCGCTGCGCGCCCACGTCGACGCCGGGCGGCTGCGCTGGGTGCCGCGCCGTTTCGTCTCCGCCGATCTGGATGGCGCGTGGCTGGTTCAGGTCGCTGTCGACGATCCGGCCGCCGCGGCCGAGGTCAGCAGCGCCGCCGCCGAACGTCAGGTCTTCTGCGTACGCGCCGACGACCGTCGGGCGGCGACCGCCTGGACACCGGCGGTGACCCGGTACGGCCCGGTGACCGTGGCGGTTCTCGGCGGTGGCGACCCTCGCCGCGCGGTAGCCGTCCGTGACGCCATCCGCACCCTGCTGCATGAAAGGAAGGGCCCCCTCTCAGCGGAACCTGTTGAGCAGGGGCTCCCTGTTGACACCCAGCGCCCTGTTGACACCCAGCCCGGCCGGATCGGGCGGGGAGGTCAGGTGGCCCTGGTCGGCGCCGGCCCAGGTGACCCAGAGTTGATTACCTTGAAGGGCTGGCGGCTGCTCACCGAGGCCGACGTGGTGGTCGCGGACCGGCTGGTGCCCGGCCTGCTTTTGGACGAGTTGCGCAGCGGGGTCGAGCTGGTGGACGCGTCCAAGATTCCGTACGGCCCGTCCCGTGCGCAGGAGGAGATCAACCAGATCCTGGTCGACCGGGCGCGGGCCGGTGCCTTCGTGGTACGGCTCAAGGGCGGCGACCCCTACGTCTTCGGCCGTGGCGGGGAGGAGTTGCTGGCCTGCGCGGCGGCCGGGGTGCCGGTCACTGTGGTTCCGGGCGTCACCAGCTCGATCGCCGCCCCGGCGGCGGCGGGAATTCCGGTCACCCACCGGGCGGTGGCGCACGAGTTCACCGTGGTGTCCGGCCACGTCGCGCCGGATTCGCCGGATTCACTGGTGCGCTGGGACGCACTCGCCGGGCTGCGGGGCACGCTGGTGATCCTGATGGGGCTGAAGACACTGCCGGCGATCACCGCCACGCTGCTGGCGCACGGCAGACCGGCGAGCACCCCGGCCGCTGTGGTCCAGGAGGCGACCACCGGTGCGCAGCGGATCATCCGTTCGACGCTCGGTGCGGTCGCCGCCGACACGGCCAGCGCCGGGTTGCGTCCACCGGCGGTCGTGGTGGTGGGTGACGTTGTGGCGGCGCTCGGCGGGCTGCTGGACACCGTGCGGGACTGAGTGTCGCTGGGGTTTGGGGGGCGAGGGGTGACGGGCTGGGTCGGGGCGGTCTCGGGCGGGTGGTGTCCGGCGGTGTCGTGGGGATGCTGCTGGCCGGCGCCCGGGTACGGGTGCCGGCCAGCGGTGTCCTGTTTCCCCCATCGAGAAAAGGTCCCTCAGCGGGGTGCTCGGGTCAGCTGTTCCAGTGCTCGGCGACGAGGTCGGCGGCCTGCTGCT
>NZ_JBHMIS010000119.1:0-1581 GCF_048060415.1 Micromonospora sp. LOL_024 | reverse complement strand
TTCGTGTGGACCAGAACCGCCGACGAGATCCTCAACAGCCTCGCCACATACTGCGGCCGAACTAACGACTCAGGACACTAGACCCTGGGGCTGTCGTGGACATAGACGGCAAGCTCAGAGTCACGTGCCGACGGCAAGGTTCCTAATGTGGTGGTAGACGGCTTCCAGGGCGGGATGGAGGATCCATGGCAACTGCCGGGAGAACGAGATCGTCCGAATTGTCCTCCTCCCTGAACGGTCGCCACCACCGGATGGCGCTCGCGATTTATGTGGCGGTGGTGGTGGCGCACTGGGCGGAACACCTCGTGCAGGCGTACCAGATCTGGGTTCTCGGTTGGGCACGCCCGGAGGCACGCGGCGTGCTGGGAATGCCGTTTCCCTGGCTGGTCAGCTCGGAGTGGCTGCATTACGGGTACGCCATCGTGATGCTGGTCGGGCTCTTCCTGCTGCTTCCGGGCTTCACCGGCCGCGCGAAGGCGTGGTGGACGGTGGCCCTCGCCCTGCAGTTCTGGCACCACATCGAGCACGCGTTGCTGTTGATCCAGGCGCACGGCAGTTTCCGGATCGCCGCCGAGGAAGGGCCGGTCAGCATCCTGCAACTGGTGGTGCCCCGGGTGGAACTGCACCTGTTCTACAACTCGGTCGTCTTCATCCCGATGCTGATCGCGATGTACCTGCACCTGCGTCCCAACGCGACCGAGCGGGCGGCAATGCGTTGCTCGTGCGCCGGTCACCTGGTCAACCCGCGTCAGCCCGCAGCCGCGAGACGCTGAACGGGCGGGGGTGTCCACCACCGGCCGCATCTACGTCGGCTCCGCCATCTGCCTGGCGGCGCTGGTGGCCGTGCTGGCACTGGTCGGCCGGGCCGGCACCGACGCGGAAGCGGGGCGGGCGGTCGAGGTGCTCGCGATGGAACCGGCCGACGGGGCGGTCCTGCCGGACCTGCCGGCCACGGTACGCATCCGGGTCGCCGGTGAGCCTGACCCCGGTCGGTCGCACATCGTGGTCTACGACGCCGATCGGATCCGGTTGAACACCGGGCCGGTCGTGCTCGACGGCGACGACGGCCTGCGGCAGCAGGTCGCCGTGACCCGGCCCGGTCAACTCGCGGTGGCCTACCACGTGGTGACCGTCGACGGGCGTACCGCTTCGGGCGTCGCCCGCCTCACCGTCGGCTCTCCGGACGCTGCGGTGCCCGCCGGGCCGGTGGACGCGACCGACGACGGGGCACACGCCCACGGGGTGGACCCGATAGGTGCCGCCCTGCTGGCGCTGGATGGCCTCGTGCTGCTCGCCGTGGTGGTCCTGCTCCTGCGCCGCCCCACGCGTGGTGCCGCCTGACCTGCCGCCGGTCGGCAGGTGCCGGGGCGCAGCCGAACCGGGCGGCGCATGAACACGTCAGGCGGCGCGGGCCGGCACGACTCGTGGCCGTCGCCCCGGTTCAGAATGGGACAATGCGTGAGTTCTGGCTGCTAAGCCTCGATCCACTGACGGGGTTTCAGGCTGACGGCACCCTGGAGATAGAAAGTGCCCTCTGAACTGGAAGGATAGGAGTTGCGAAGCTTCTATTCCGTCGGTTCG
>NZ_JBHMIS010000118.1:0-1625 GCF_048060415.1 Micromonospora sp. LOL_024 | reverse complement strand
GAAGGTCTCCAACCGGGCGCAACGCATAGATCAGATCAAGCTACTGCGGACCGCCCTCTCAGAACCTGGGGAGTCGACCCGCTGCGCGGCCCGCACCGGGTTGTCACGATCGACACGTTCCTGCAGGAACTCCTCACATTCCTGCTACGTGCGGGCCACCTGCGCTGGCCGGGCGGGCACACGGACCTGACAGTCAAGGACGCCTGGGACAACACCTACGCCCACAACTTCGCCCGCTACCAACCGGTCCTGGCCCTGTCCGGCCGCGACATCGTGGTCGCCTCCGTCGTCAACCCGAGACCGCGGAGCCACATCGACAACGAGCCGTTCACCAAAGAGATCAGTGGCGGCGTCTGCACCCACGACGACGTTCGCACCGTCTTGACCGCAGTCTTCGCCGACGACCAGCTGCGCTCCCTCCTGGGGGAACGTCTGCGGGCCGTCGTCGCCCACCTCATCGTCGACGAAGTCTTCGACGCCAACCGGCTTGACGTCCTGCTGATCGGCCTCGCCGCAGCCCACCAGATCGGGGTCACCATCATCGGTGACCCCTGGCAAGCGCTCTACCAGTTCCGCGGCGCCGAACCTGACCTCGTGCACCAGCTCATCACGGACTGCAAGCTGCGAACCTACCCGCTGACGCGATCCTTCCGCTTCCAGACCACTCAATGCCAGAATCTGGCCGTCGACCTACGCGCCGGCAAGGGCGTGGAACTGCCGACACGCGACGCCCTGCCGCTCGACATGGTCCTGGCCCACGACTGGAGCACATTGTGGCAGATCGGGCAGGACGTGCTCCCCCTGTCGTTCGGCAGCCCCCGCACCACAGAAAAAGCCGCCGCGCTGCTGCTGCTCGATATCGTGACCGTCGCCGGGCTCGGCCAGCACGCCGTCTTCGTCGGCGAAGCCTTGCAACTGCTACGGATCACCGACCCGGACGCGCCGGCCCGGCTGGCCCCGCAGCTGTCAGACGCGCTCAGTGCCCTTCGGCCCGCCACGAAGACCGCCGTCAACGACGCCTGGGAGGCACTGGTGGCCGCCATCGCCACCGAATCAGCCCGCTCCTTCCGTCCACGCCACGCCACCTACACCCGGCCGCTGGCTCAACTGGGCGACTACCTGCGCCGCGCTGTCGCCCGCCCGGTCCCCGGGCTGACCATCCACCAGGCCAAGGGCCGGGAATGGCCCGCTGTCGGGGTCCGGCTGACTCCCACCGAGCAACAACACCTCGCGGCCGGTCTCACACCAGATCACGACGGGCAACGCGCGATCTACGTCGCCCTCACCCGCGGCAAGGCCGACACCGTCGCCGTTTGAACCGGGCGCGAGGATCCGCACGGTCACCTGTGTCGTCGGAATGGTGCACCGTAACAACAAAGGTGGGGTGCCGATCTTCGCAGCGCCCTGTACCACGAAGGCAGGAAACTACTGGGGTTGCCCATTGGTCGCTGGCCTCAGAGCATGTAGTCCGCAATCTGCTTGGCGAGCTGCAGGGGCCACGGCAAGGCTGTTGTCCATCGAATGTACGGCGTGGCGTTACGGAGATCGTGCACTAACGCGGCCCAATGAGGTGATCTCAGCAAGGTTTCGGGGGCGGTTCGGGATGACACGGGCGTAACGTCCAT
>NZ_JBHMIS010000117.1:0-1688 GCF_048060415.1 Micromonospora sp. LOL_024 | reverse complement strand
CGCCCCGGCACGGGCCTTGACGTGCAGCTGTTCTCCACGATGCGCCACGACACCGCCGTGGTCGTCGCGCAGGTCCAGGTCCCGGCCGACACCACCGAAGTCACCCAGCTCGCCGCCCTGCTCGACCCGATCGACATCACCGGCATGACGATCACCGCCGACGCCGCGCATCCCAGTCACGACACCGCCGCCTACCTGCTGCAACGCCAAGCCGGCTACGTCTTCACCGTCAAAGGCAACCGGCCCGGCCTGCTCACCGCGATCACCGATCGGCTGCCCGCAGCCGTCCCCACCCTCGCCGCCGCGACGCACACCGAGCACCGCAACGGCTACCGGATCACCCGTACCAGCTGGACCACACCCGCCGACGGCGTCGACTTCCCCGGCGCCGCCCAGGTCTTCCGGATCCGCCGCGACACCCACGCCCCCAACGGCCAGCGTGTCAGCAAACACATCCTGCACGGCGTCACCAGCCTGACCTGCACCGCGACCGAGATCACCGCCCGCGTACGCGGCCACTGGGGAATCGAGAACAAAGTCCACTGGATCCGTGACGTCCTGCTCGGCGAAGACGCCCACCACGCCTACCTCGGCAACGTCGCCCACGCCATGGCCGCCCTGCGCAACCTCGCCCTCGCCCTGATCCGCCTCGCCGGTCACACCCGCATCAAACAGATCATGGAACGGCACCACGCCGACAAGATGCTCATCCCGGCACTACTCAACGCAGCCATTCGGTGACCAGCCGACTTTGCTTTGGCTCTGCCCTGGATCCCCACCACCGCCTGATCGTCTCCCCAAGCGTTCCTACCTGCCCAAACAGAGACACCTATCCAGTTACGTTCCACCAACGCACCCGACTCAACCGAGAATATTCCCTGGCCAACTAGCAAATGGCGGCTGCCGTACTAGCCCGTCCGACAGCGCAGCTATATACATTGAAAGCTCACCGGAACGGGAGTCAGCAGATGCACCAACGGCGGCACATTCTCTTCGCCAACGTTCAGGGACACGGACACGTCTACCCGTCGCTCGGCCTGGTGAGCGAGTTGGCGCGGCGTGGCCATCGGATCAGCTACGTCACCACCCCGCTCTTCGCCGACGTGGTGACCGCGGCCGGTGCCACCGTGGTGCCGTACAAGTCCGAATTCGACACGTTCCACGTACCCGACGCCGTCACCAAGGCGGACGCGGAGACCCAGCTGCACCTGGTGTACATCCGAGAGAACGAGGCCATCCTGCGCGCCGCCGAAGACGGGCTCGGCGACGACATCCCGGATCTCGTGGTCTACGACGTCTTCCCATTCATCGCCGGCCGGTTGCTGGCGACCCGGTGGCACCGTCCGGCCGTCCGCCTCAGCGCGGGTTTCACGGCCAACGAGCACTACTCCTTCTTCGAGGAGCTGTGGGAGAGCCACGGCCAGCGCCACCCCGCGGACGTGCCGGAGGTCAACGACGTGATCGTCGATCTGCTCGCCCGCTACGGGATACACACCCCGGTCCGACAATTCTGGAACGAGATCGAGGGCCTCAACATCACATTCCTGCCGAAGTCCTTCCAGCCCTTCTCGGAGACCTTCGACGACGACCGTTTCGCCTTCGTCGGACCGACGCTAACCGATCGGCCGGCAGGGCCTTTGCAAGTTCCGGGGTCGTGCGGCTGGTCGGGTTGTGACCGGTTGGGGTGG
>NZ_JBHMIS010000116.1:0-1698 GCF_048060415.1 Micromonospora sp. LOL_024 | reverse complement strand
GCTGGGACACCCGGCCGACAACCCGCCGACTCAGGGTCACGCCCATTGCCGGTCGCTCTTATACGGCGAAGGTGGCGGCGGGGCCGCCCACCCGGGTCCAGCCGCTGTCTCCAGGGACCTTGCGCCAGATGCCGCTGCTGTTCAGGCCGTACAGGGTGCCGTCGTTGGCGACGGAGAACAGATCGCCAGGGCCGCCCACGTGTTTCCAACGGAGTTCGGCATCGAAGAAGCGGTAGACGTCACCGTTGCGCGGACTCGTGGCGACCATGTACCCACCGGTGTACATCTTCTCGGCGGGGCCGCCCACCCTGATCCAGTCGAGGTTGCCGCGCCACGCGAAGATTCCGTCCTTGTTCTGCCCATAGAAGTATCCGGCGGTGGTGATGACGAAGTCGTCGCCGGGACCACCGATCCTGTTCCAGGGTAGGAAGGGCAGGCCCGTGTAGATGTAGGGTTCATTAGTCGTGATGCTCGTCGCGATGAGCAGGCCGACGCCGCCGGACATGATCGAGGACGCCGGGCCACCGATCTTGCGCCAGTCGTCGCCGCCCCACCACTCGAAGATGCCGGTGCTGTCGAGCCCCTGGATGATTCCGACATCGTCCACGGCGTACTGCTCGTAGGGGCCTCCGATCTCGAGCCATGTGGCTGTCGCATGGTCGTACCAGGAGAGTTTGCCAGTGGTCGGGCTCGTCGCGTAGACCTGACCGCCGCCGGCGTGGATCTCGGCCGCTGGGCCGCCGATCTGCGACCAGCTCTCACCGTCGAACATCCAGACCGCGTCACGGTTGGGCGTCAACGCGTACAGGGTGTTCTCGCTGACGGCCACCGCGGTGCGCATCGTGCGGGCGTCAGCGGAGCGTTTCTGGACGATCTCGTACAGTGAGAGCGGGATCTTGGTGTCTCGTAGAGCGGCGGCGACTGCCGGGGTCGGCAGAACCAACGCGGTCGTGAGCGCTACGGCCGTGGCAATGAACATTCGTCTCAGCATGTTCCCTCCAACGATTTCGCCCAGGACGGGCCCGATGAGGTAGCACAGGTCATGGGCCGGTCGACATGGTCCAGACCGGTCTCGAACCGTTCCTGCCGACGGTCATGCGGGTGCGGTACCAGTGGAGTCAGGAGCCGCGGGCGCCTCTGGGACACCACATGCAGAAAGATCTGCCACCCCGGGTTCCCGTGCACGGCTAGGTTGAGCACGATGCCGGGCCGGTGGAGCAGCTCTGCGATTTAATCTAGTCCAGCACGACCGGGTCGGGCGCGACCGACGAGGCAGCCACCATCGATGGCAGATCCACAAGCCGCACAGCTACCTCCGTTAGCCGGTGAATATCGGCTTTCCAGATGGTCGGCCGGCATACTCGGAAAGCAGCCGAGGCCCGCTCCAGAGACGGTCTGACCGCGGCACTTCGATGGTTGGCGTCGTGGTGCATCTCGCCTACACCGGTCCGCCCACGACCCGGACACAGCTCCTCTTTCGGTCTCGCCCGGCTTCTGGACGGTGTTCCGCCCCGGGTTAGATGGCAGGGTCGGGTCGCCCGGAGGAATCTCACCTCCGGGCTCCCACGGAACGGAGCGTGACAGTCTCCCGTCACTCCGCTCGCACCACCCTGGCCGTCATCCGACGGGTTACGGGCCCTGAGAGGGTGGTTCGGAGTGTTAGGTCCGTTTCTGGGCGAGGGTGAATACTCCGGGCTC
>NZ_JBHMIS010000115.1:0-1702 GCF_048060415.1 Micromonospora sp. LOL_024 | reverse complement strand
AGCCCCCAGAACAAGATCAGACCAAAAAGGACATTCGCGGACTACTCCGGGGCCCTGGCGACTTCCTACGAAATCGACTGGCAATCATCGACGCAGACCCTCAGTTTGATCTTCCCGTGTTGCCTGGTGGGCTGGTCTACTTTCTAAATCCACAAAAGCTTGGGCGCGGGGCGTCTAGCTATCGTTCCGGCGATAAGCGTGAGCACGATCTGTGGGACACACTCAATGGAACCGTTCGCGTGCTGGGTGGGCGGTTCATCGTCTTCGTCGACGAAGCACACTACGGCACCGGAAGAAATGCGAATGGCGACGGCACGTACCTGTCCCAATTTTTGAATGGTACGGGCCGAGGAAAGCGACCAGCGCCAGTTGTGGTCGGAATCTCTGCCACCCCGGATCGGTTCGATAGGGCGCTTGTTGGGCGGGAATCAAAGCGGTATGTAAGTGTCGACGTCAACGATGTGCGCCAGTCGGGCCTGGTAAAAGACCACCTTCTGCTCGCCCACCCCACCGAGGAGATCGCGGCCGACGTCACCCTTCTCCAAGAAGCGACTAGACAGCGTGCGCGGATGGCTGCACTCTGGCAGGGCTACGCAGATGAGAACGACACTCCGCCTGTCGAGCCGATCCTCATGGTACAACTACCTGCTTCTGTCCCGGAACGCACTGTCGCTGAATGGATCGACGCTATGCGGGAGGCAGACACAACTCTTGCTCGACACCATATTGTGCACGCTCTCGAATCGCATGCGATTGAGACATTCGGCTCCCATGACGTTCGATGGTTGGAGCCGTCTCGAATCCAAGAGACGTCCGGTGTCCGCGTTGTGCTTTTTAAGGAGGCCCTCACGACGGGTTGGGACTGTCCGCGAGCGGAGGTTCTAATCTCGCTCCGACGGTCTAGTGACGACGTCACAATTACTCAGCTTATTGGCCGTGCTGTCCGAACGCCGCTCGCGCAACGCGTTGTGGGTGATGACGAGCTCAATTCGGTCAGGGTGTATCTGCCTCACTTTGACGAGGAGTCCGTGACTCGGGTGGTCCACCGCCTCCGCGACGGGGAAGATGCCATCGCCTCCGAGACCATCACAAATCCTGTGAACCTCGTTCGCAACCCTTCTGTGCCGGGCGAAGTTTGGGAAGCATTTCGGAATTTCCCCACCTGGACGCGCCCGGTAAAGACTGCTCGCACCACAACGGCACGGCTATTATCCGCTGCAATGGTGCTCGCCCAACATGATGTTGTCAGTGACGCCCTGACACGTGCTCAGGCACGGATCGTGGACGTGCTGCAAAGCCATAGGGATGCTCATCGCGACTTCATCGATGAGAAGGTCAGGGCCTATGAGGAGGTCGATTTCGTCACCCGTGCCGTCGACTGAGGTGATCTCAGCAACGCATAAGGTTTGATTGGTGCGACACGGGCGAATGCGGCGAGTCGGGCGTCAGTGGAAACAGGCGTGGAGCCATCGATAGACATGTCACTTGCGACAGATCCACGTCTTCGAGAGGGCTCCACGTGATTGCCTATCGTGCCATGGTCGACGTCCCGAGGGAACTCGTGCAGCACCTCGCCCGTCTGCTGTACGCGCAGCGCCGCGCCTGCGGTACCCGCCGTGGCACTCGGGCGTTGACCTGCTTCTACCAGGCCCTGATGGTGCTCGTCTGGTTCCGCAAAGGTGAGGACCTGGCCCTCCTCGCC
>NZ_JBHMIS010000114.1:0-1728 GCF_048060415.1 Micromonospora sp. LOL_024 | reverse complement strand
CCCCAATCGACACGTCAGCCCAGCTCACAGCCCCGCACATCGACAACGCAAAGACCCTGCCACCACCGGCACCTGGGCCACCGGCATGGACAAAGGCTTCGTGGGTGGTACCCAAGACCCCACGGGCCTTATCCACCTAAACGCCCGCGAATACGACCCCTTCATCGGACGGTTCATCAGCGTCGACCCGGTTATAGACCTCACCGACCCGCAACAGTGGAACGCCTATGCCTACGGTAACAACAATCCGGTGTCATTCAGCGATCCCAGCGGGTTGACTCCTATCGCTCTTTTCGCAATTCCCGTTGCGCAGACACTTGGACTTCTAGCGGTCGGATCCATTGCGATCGTTGCGATCGGTGCCTGTATCGAGAACTGCAGTACTGCAGTAGAGGCGACCTCAAGCTGGGTCAAGGACCAATGGGCGAGCCTCACCGGTGCGGCCGGGGCTACCACAACGATCTCCGGCACGATCCGCGCCGTGCACAGCGAGAGTTCAGCCGGCGGGGCGAGGGTGGTCGACTCCGATGGCAATGAAATCGAATCTCCCGATGAGATTGCCCAGAAAATTAAGCAGTTCACGGAGCAGGCCCTCGCGGAGTGGGAAAACGGCGAACTGGGTCTCGATGAGACGCAGAATGAAGCCATTCGAACTGCACGAAACCCAGCTGCTCTCGGCAACGCACTTAAAGGAAGCATCCTGGACGATCGGGTCAAAGAACTAGTCGAGAGCGATCCGGAACTTTCGAGCAAGCTGTTCCCTGCCGGCAAGGGGGTGTATGGCCCCGACTGGGTGAAGGTTGAGACTGGCGGAACCAAAGGCTGGTACGACCTCACCACCCGAGGTGACTGGCGGAAACATGTGAACAAATACACCGCCAAACTCGGCAAGGGTGTAGGTATCATCTGGAATTCGAGTAGGTCGCATACGTCCGGTCGCGCTAGCCAACGGGGTGGGCATCTAGAGTTCTAGTAGAATTGGGCAGGGAGCCATGGCTCCCTGCCCAATTCAACCTGCTTTATCGCCGACGCGAAGTTGGCTTTGAACAGCGAAGAAACGGAGATCCGCATGTCGGCGATCGCATCGTTCCACAAGCTTTCTCAAGCCGATCTTCCCGAGCTTGTCGCTGCTGCCGATCCCGCCTCCGGTGGCAGGTTCAATGATGTCATCGAATCCAGCACCCACGATCTAGGCCACTTTGACTGGTCCGGCTATTTAATGGTCTACTTGCTGGAGTACCTACACAGGACCGGAGTGCTGAGGGATCCAGAGTTCGGTGAAGCGGAACGTCTGCTAACAGACGCCGCGGGCGTTGGTGCGTACTTGTTGACGCTGTCGTCGTTCGCCGATATGGAGCGTTTGGATCCGGCTCAATTGCCCGAAGCCGATATACGCAGCTTCTTCAATACGTTGGGCGTCGGATTCTCCGAAGCAGGTCGAGCTGCAAGAGACGGCGTGCGAGCCTTGGCCCAGCACCTGCGGGGCCTTGATGACGACCAAATCCTGCTCGTGCTTGTAGTTTAGAGAGCGTCTGCGAGGGATTTCTCGGCACCGGAAGGGCCCTGGTTGCCGGCCGGGGCCCGTCCAGTTCAGGTAGGATGGCTATCGGCCGAGTGGGATGGCGCCGACGAGGCGCAGCCCGTGTTGTGTATCGGTTCGTGTCGATCCTCGGACACAAAAACGCGGCGTTTGCGCCCAATCTTACGTCTTGGTGGTCAAGCATGCTT
>NZ_JBHMIS010000113.1:0-1740 GCF_048060415.1 Micromonospora sp. LOL_024 | reverse complement strand
ACGAGCCCGGAATATTCACACTCGCCCAGAAACGGACCTAATCCTCCGAACCATCCTCTGACACCCCGACGCTGCCGACGGCCCGCAACGATGCTCGCTGTCGGCGATGCTCGCTCCGTGAGGACTGCTTGCCCGAACTGACCGACGGCCGCCGGCAGGCGACACCGAATTTGTTGACCCCACGACCGTTGGGACAGTGGCGTGACTGAACTGCTCAACACTCTCTACGTGCAGACCTCCGGCACCAGCCTGCACCTCGACGGCGACACCGTTCGGATATACCACCCCGACCAACCCGGACGCCGCCTACTACCGCTCGTCCGACTCGACCACCTCGTCCTGTTCGGCGGTGTGACGCCCAGCGACGACCTGCTGCTGAGATGCGCCGATGACGGCCGCTCCGTCAGCTGGCTCAGCGGCAGCGGACGCTTCCGCGCCGGCCTGATCGGCCCCACCCACGGCAACCCGCTGCTGCGCCAAGCCCAGCACCGCGCCGCCGACTCGGCGGAACGGCAACTACCCATCGCGATCGCCTTCGTCGCCGGCAAGATACACAACGCGCGGCAAGTGCTGCTCCGCACCGCGCGGGACACCAGCGGCCATCGGCAAACCGCCTTGCGGGCCAGTGCCGAACTACTGGCCCAGCGTCTCGAGTTACTCGCCACCGCGGCCAGCACCAACGAGGTGCTCGGCGTCGAAGGCATCGCCGCACGAGACTACTTCGCCGCCATGCCCTACCTGCTCGGCGACAGCAAGGACTGGAAGGCATCCGGGCGTAACAAACGGCCACCCACCGACCCCCTGAACTGCCTGCTCTCCTTCCTCTACGGCATGCTGCGCGTCGCCGTGCACGGCGCACTCGACCAGGTTGGACTCGACCCCTACATCGGCTACCTGCATGCCGTCCGACCAGGTAAACCGGCACTCGCCCTCGACTTGATGGAAGAATTCCGGCCCCTCCTGGCCGACCGACTCGCACTCACCCTGCTCAACAGGCGGGAGTTGACTCCCACCGACTTCGAGGAGCTGCCGAACGGGGCGTACCGGCTTACCGACAGCGGACGTAAAAGCTTGCTGTCAGCTTGGCAGCAAAGCCGGCAACGGGAGTGGCCACATGCGCAACTCGGCCGGCAGATCCCTGCCGCGCTGCTGCCCCTTGTGCAGGCACGCCTGCTGGCACGGCACCTGCGTGGAGACCTGGTCGCGTACCAGCCATGGACGGTGAACTGAACATGGACCTACTCGTTACCTACGACGTTGAGACAGTTACACCACAGGGACAACGCCGACTGCGCAAAGTCGCCAAAATATGCGAGGCGTACGGCCACCGCGTTCAGAAGTCAGTCTTCGAAGTGGTATGCCGCGAAACCGACAAGGTGCGCTTCGTCGCCGCGCTTCAAGAGGCCATCGACCCTGCCCAGGACAGCATCCGGATCTACCGGCTGCCAGCCCACGCGCTCGACGACATCGAGCATCTCGGCAAACCACGACCAGTCGACCCACGAGGAGCCTTGGTGATCTAGGAACCCCAAGTGAGCACGGGAACCGCAAGGGGTTCCGAACTCTGGAATGTGTATGAGATAGACAAAGCGGACTCCGGCAAGTCGTAAGCCCATCGACGCAACGCTACATTTACTGCTAATGAACCGCTGCGCCCGGCCATCGCGCCGGGCGAGGATCGCAGGGCCATTGCGTAAAACCGGTGACGTTACGTGACTGCGTCGATGAGTTGGGTTGATC
>NZ_JBHMIS010000112.1:0-1791 GCF_048060415.1 Micromonospora sp. LOL_024 | reverse complement strand
TTGCCACGACCACACGGGCCGATGCCGCCGGGCAAACGTCAATGCGGTGGCCGACAGGTACCCGTCGTACGAGACGCGCCTTTCCCGCGAAATCGACGCATCCTTGCCCGCTGGCGGATGCTGTTGTACGCCTCGCGCCTGGTCCAACAGCCGCCGCCGGGCGGCTTCCTGCTCCATCGTCTGGATTCGCTGGCCGAACCCCGACACCGCCGGTGGCCACGGGTAGTACCAGTTGACTATTCGCCGCAGGAGTCCAATAGCCACCGCCATCTGTCCGGCCCTCCCTCCTGAGGACACGGAGGGCCATCTGCTGATGTGCCTCGATCCGCGCCCGTTGTCGAGGTCAAGCCTCACGCCGTGCGCGTTGTCGATCCAGAAGGTGACTGTCCGCTAACCAGGTGTGCTGTCCGCTGGTGGTGGACGTCCCGGTGCGTACGCGATGCACAGGTCACGCAATGTTGCGGCCTCCGGCACCCCCGACTGCTCTACCTTCGCCAGCAACTCCGCAGCCCGCCACCAGTTCGACGGCACCACCCGCCCGGACGCCACCGCCTGCGCCCCCAACGCCACCGCCTCATCCGGCTGGCCGGCAGCGACCAGGGCAAGACCAAGGTCGAGACGGGCCGAAGCGGACCGGCGGGGCCGCGCTCCCCCATCGCCGTGCGGATCCAGATCCGCCAACACCGCCCGCGCCACCTGCTCCGCACCCGGGTCACCCGCCCACGCCAACGTCGTGGCCGTATACGCGGCAGCCTTAGCCGGGTCGTAGCGATAGTGATGCTCAGCCCGCTCAGGAGCAGCCAGATTCGCCGTCAACCGCTCGACCCGGTCCAACGCGCGCCGGGTCGCACCCACGTCCCCGATCCGCGCCCACGCACGAGCCTCCTGAGCAGTCGCCTGAATGCGGGCAGAGCCACCCTTCGGGGCGACCCGCTGGGCTTGATCGGAAAGATCGAGTGCCGTCCGGTAGTCACCTTGAGTCAACACGTCCCAGGCCCGGGTTTCGAGACACCACGCCTGGATCTCGCCATGCTCCGCGTGTTCGGCAAGATCACGAGCAGCTCGCAAGTGGGCCGCCGCAGCAGTCCCCTGCCGCAGGTCGATGTGAACGGTCGCCCGCAGCACCGCCAACCAGCCACCGGCAATCAACAACCGACGCCGTTGACCAAGCGTGACCCGTCCATCCAGCAACCGCCCCACATAGGCGAGGTGCCGCCGCACCAACGGCAGAAGCTGCGCCGGTGCCATCGTCGGATAGGAACTGGCAAGATCGTCTACGCCCTGCTCAATCCGTTCCAGCACGTCACTGCTTACGTCACTGGCGGCGACTCTCGCAAGCAGCTCGCCGGCCTCGGCGGCGTGGTCGACCGGCGCATCAACCAACCGAGCGAGCACGCCGCCCGCGTCGAGAATCCGGTCCAGGTGACCCGCCGTATCGACCGTCGGAGCCTTCAGCCCCGCCTCCAACTCATGCAGATGGCTCTTACTCCGATGCGCTAGCTGCCCCAGAGATCGAAGCGACAGACCACGCCGCTGCCGAAACTCACGCAGAGCTACACCGAAGCGTGGATCGACGGACGAGGCCATAGCGCCGCTCCAAGCTCAACAGGCCAGGCGAACCCGCACCAGCCACCACCCCATCGACCGTACCCTCAACGTCGCACGCCGTTGACCCCTCGCTTGTAAGTTCTGGGCGCATCGTCCGCTGGGGTCCGCCCGCATTTTCGCTCGGGTCTGTCAAGTTAACGGCTGATCTTGGTTGTTGAGGTGGTCAGTCGTTGGCCGGGGTGA
>NZ_JBHMIS010000111.1:0-1845 GCF_048060415.1 Micromonospora sp. LOL_024 | reverse complement strand
GACACGCTGCTGATGGCCAAGACGATGACCGAGCAAGCCGTCGCGGCTGGCCGGGAGGCGTTGACCGACGCGGAGATCAGCCACGTTCGGGCCTGCTACGCCGGCGCGATCGCCTACGGCCGTCAGCAGAACCCACCCGATCGTCAGGGGGAAATATCGAAGGCCGGCAAGCTGGTCGAACGCTTCCACACCCATCGCGGCATGATTCTGCCGGTTCGTGGTCGACCTGGCCGTGCCGTTCACGAACAACCAGGCCGAACGTGATCTCCGCCCGGTCAAACTCCAACAAAGATCTCCGGCACCTGGCGCACGCTGCAAGGACTCGCAGACTTCGCCGCCGTACGGTCCTACCTGTCCACCGCCGCCAAACACGGCCAGGACGCCCTCGACGTACTCAAACAGCTGTTCACCACCGGCCCGTGGATGCCCGCCGCCCTCTCAAGCTGAATAGGTACGTCCTGGATGACCCGGCACTCCCGGACCTTCAGGTCACCGTCTTCGCGGATGAGCACATCCTCGCAGACGCACCTCAGATGCAGCCGCAGCTGACCGTCGAGGGCCATAGCGGTGGTCTCCGCGTAGCAGCGGGCGAAGAGGCTGCCCTCTTCGCGAGGGCAACACCGCGGTCATGAGCATGCAGTGTCGATGTACCTCGCCGGCCGCGGACCGGCTCAGGCTACGACGGCGGGGCGCACCTCCGTATTGAGGTCGCCCAGGTCCGGGGCGGGTCCCACTCTCGCGTGCCGGCTTCGACGGATCGTCCAGCCGTGCTCGAGGGACGGCGACGAACATCGGATTCCTAAACTGCAGGAGGTCTCATGTACGGTACGGAGCTCGCCGACGTCTACGAGACGGTGTATCGCAGTCGCGGCAAGGACTGGCGTCAGGAGGCGGTGTATCTCACCGGACTGATCCGCGACCGGCTCTCCGGGGCCAGCTCACTGCTGGACGTTGCGTGTGGTACCGGCGCACACCTCGCCGGTTTCGAGGAACTGTTCGACCACACCGAGGGACTTGAGCTCTCTACCGCGATGCGCGCGGTCGCCGGCCGGCGGCTGCCCGGTGTGACCGTGCACGGCGGCGACATGCGCGAGTTCGACTTGGGTCGCACGTTCGACGCGGTGACTTGCATGTTCACCGCCATCTCGTACGTCGACGGCCTGGCCGACATGCGCGCGGCGGTCCGGTGTATGGCGAGTCACCTGGTGCCGGGCGGTGTCCTGGTGATCGAGCCGTGGTGGTTCCCAGAGAAATTCATCGACGGTTACGTCTCCGGCGAGGTGATCCGTGACGGCGACCGCACGATCGCCCGCGTGTCCCGCTCCACTGCGGCGGACAACGTCACCCGGCTGGAGGTGCGGTACCTGATCGCCTCGCCGGCCGAGATCACCCAGTTCACCGAGGTCGACCACCTCTCGCTGTTCACCCTGCAGGAGTATCTCGACGCGTTCACCGACGCGGGCTGTACTGCCGAATTTCTGCCCCCCGAACCGGCTGGCCGGGAGGCGATCGTCCCGGCCGGCCGTGGCCTGTTCATCGGCACCCGTACCGCCTGAGGTGATCAGCGACGATACTCGGCGGTAAGTCGCTCCAGGACCGAGACGAGGTCGTTCGGGCTCGCCACCGCGCACCAGTGCCGGCCGATCCACCGCGGCTGAGGACCGGCGCAGATCGGCAGCAGCGTGTTCAGCGGGAGAAGTTGGCGGTGGACATTGGTCCGTATACACGGACCGCGAGCCGCCGCATGCCGGGTGCCCTCGGACTCATGGCGTGCCTACGTACGGCTCCGGGGATGTGCCAGTGGTCTGATGAGAGGACGTCTGATTCACGTACTTTGCGTGTTAT
>NZ_JBHMIS010000110.1:0-1963 GCF_048060415.1 Micromonospora sp. LOL_024 | reverse complement strand
GTGGCTGACGCCTCGCTGGGCCTGGTCATTCCGCCGGTGGTCCTGTCCGACCTGGGGCAGGCAGCCGAGCGCCCGACGGGCGGCGCTCTGCGTCGTGGACCCTTGCCGTTGTCGCCGCTGCCGGAGCGGCGTGCGAGTACCCGGGTGTACGGGGTTGCCGCGCTGGAGGGCAGCGGCCGGCTGCGGGACCGCGCTGTGGTCCGTGCCCTGGGCTGGGGGCCGGGTACCCGGTTGGACATCCGGGAGAACGGCGGGGTCATCGTCGTCCGTGCTGACGCTCAGGGTGTGTTCCGGCTGACCGGTCAGGGATACCTGCGGCTTCCTGCGTCGGTCCGTCACTGGTGCGGACTTACTCCGGGTGATCGTCTCCTGCTGGCCGCGGATCCCGCGCTCGGTGTGCTGGTGGTGTATTCGGTGGCGGCGTTGGACGAGTTCGTCGCCCAGAGCTGTGCCGCGGTGCTGGGCGGTGTGTCGTGAGTGGTGCGAGTCAGGCGGAGCTGGACGCGGCGCGGTTGTTGCTGGCGCGGATGGGGATCTCGGCGGCGGACCTGGTGGAGGCGCCGACGTCCCGTCCAGTCGCGCCGACGTTCGCGGAGTATGTGCCGGTGGTGTCGGCGGCGGTCAGTGTGGGGACGCGGCGGGCTTACGGTTCGTACTGGAAGCGGGTGGTCGAGCAGTGGGGGCAGCGTCGGCTTGACGAGCCGACGCCCTCGGAGATTGAGCAGCTCGGTGAGTACGTGAAGGCGCATGTGGTGGCGCGGCGTAACGCTCGGGGTGGGCGTAGTGCGGTGGAGCATCTGGTCGCGGCGTTGCGGTGTCTGTACAAGCGGGCGGTGGCGGACGGGTTTATCGCGGCGGCGGATGATCCGGCGGCGAAGGTGGCCAAGCCGCGCAGGTTGGCGAGTACTCGGCGGGCGGTGGCGGACAGCCGGCTTGCGGAGATCAACGAGGTTGCGGCGAGTACCGGGGATGATCCGGTGTTGGACAGTCTGTTGTTGCGGTTGCATACGGAGACGGCGTGTCGGCGGGGTGGGGCGTTGGCGTTGCGGCCGGTGGATCTGGATCCGGAGCAGTGTTTGATCCTGTTGCGGGAGAAGGGTGACTCGGCGCGTTGGCAGCCGGTGTCGCCGACGTTGATGCGGCATCTGCAGCGGCATGCGGCAGAGCGGCATGCTCCGGCGGTCGGGCAGTTGTTGCGGTACCGCGACGGGCGGCCGATCACCCGACGGCGTTACGACCATCTGTGGGTAAGGGTCGGGGAGCATCTGCCGTGGGTGTATGTGCAGCAGATCAGCACGCACTGGTTGCGGCACACCACGTTGACGTGGGTGGAGCGGAACTTCGGTTACGCGGTGGCCCGCGAGTACGCCGGACACGCCGAGGGCAGCAGCGCCGGCACGACCGCGACGTACGTTCGTGCCACGCTGCAGGAGGTCGCCCGGGCGTTGGCGGCGTTGACCAGCGAGCCCCATCCGCTTGCCTGAGCGCTTATCGGCGACTGACCATCATGTTCGCCGTTGGCCCGTCCAGTCTGGTTAGGCCGGGGCTGGATGCCGTCTGTTGCCGTGGTGCGATATCAGGCGAGCGGCAGCAGGCAGGCTCGCCCGACTGGGCGCGGGGTGGTGTCGGTGTGGGGCTTACCGATGACGTGATGGGCCCGGAGCTTGAAGTCTTCCGGGCGGTTGTGAGGTCGGTTCCACCGCTGATGGGAGCGGGGCCCGGTTTGATCATTGTCGGCGGCTCCGTAACGAAGGCGCAGCTGTCTATCGTGTGATCCGACGGAGCGTTTGTTGATCTAGGAACCTGTGGTGGCCGCGGAAACCCTGGGAGGTTCCGAACCGTAGAATGTGTATGAAGTGGGTAAATCGGACCGCCTGTGGTTGGAGAACGCCTCCTCAAATCGCTATCTTTGCTGTTCACGAACCGCTGCGCCCGGCCATCGCGCCGGGCGAGGATCGCAACA
>NZ_JBHMIS010000109.1:0-2005 GCF_048060415.1 Micromonospora sp. LOL_024 | reverse complement strand
CCGCACCGCGACCACCCGCCGCCACCGCGGACACCTCAACCCCGCTTAAGTTCGAAGAGCCCCGAACAGACGGTACGGCTCAAGACCTCCCCGAAGCAGCGAGCACAGGGATCCGGCTGGCCTGCAGCGACGATCCAGGGCCGGAAAGCCTGGTTTCCGATCGACGCGCTGGAGACCGTCCGGGATGTCGTCCTGCCACGGATCGTTGAGACCTCACTCGCACGGGTCCACCACGTCGACCTCGACGGAGACCCCGCAGAGCTCATGTCCGCCTCCGAGTTCCGCAAGCTTCTCGACGTCTCGCAAGGTGCCTGGGACAAGTACGTCGGCCTCAGCAAGCCCGCGTGGGACCGGGACGAGGACGGCTACCTGCCCCGGCCGGACGACGAACAGCCAGCGCCGATACAAGGTGTCATCCGCTACTGGCAGCGTCGGCGCATACAGGAATGGATCAACTCCCGCACCGGAAGGGTGTTCGATACCCGAGCCGGAAATGGGTCGGCAGGCTCGTAGTGCATTGGCGCCGTAGCCCTGTCTGTCAGGCTGAGATGAGGCAGACCCGCACGGTGAGCGGCGTGGCGCAGCCACGTGCGTCGCCGCGGGCCCCAGCCCGCCGGTACTACCAGCCGTACGTCCTCCACCGGCCCGTCGGCCACCGCCCGGGCCTCATCCATGACCCGCCGCAGGGTTGCCGCCACCAGATCCACCGGCGCCACCTGCACATCGGCCACGCTTACCTGCTCGTCGCCGGGGCGTCGGGGACGGGGAATAAAGCGCTGTGGGTCGGCGGTGGCCGCTTGCCAGGCCCGTTGTCCCGTCACCACCGACCCATCGCGAGCGACGAGCACAGCGCTGGGTAACGAGGGTTCGCCGTCGAACAGCAGCGGTGACCAGGATCCGTCCGGCCAGGCCAGGACCGCGGTCGTCGTGGCGCTTCCACAATCGATCGCCAGCCGCGCCTGCCCCGCTCGCATACCCGACAGTCAAACATGAGGATCACATTCACGTCATGCCTCAACTACAGCGAGCAGCTAAGCGGGAAGCCGGATCCGAGTGATCGCGGAGTGGTGAGGCACCGTACCGACCTACGCCTCCTGATATGGCGAAAGCCGAGCTGGGCGCAGCAACCTACCGGTGTTGGAACCTGGCGTGCAGGTCCACGCGTAGTGAAGGTTGTGCGCCGCCACCACCAAGATCGGCATATTATGCAGTGCCTGCAGTGGCGAGCGGGTCGTCGATCGGTCGCGTCGCCGTAGCTGGGTCTGCTCCTATCGCCGTTCATCCGCGAACTGTCCTGACTCCGATGGATGTGCCGGGACGCAAGGGCGATCGCGTGACAGTAGTGAGGGCGATGGACCAGGGTCGCGGGAAGTCCCTGCGTAAGGAGTTGGCACCGGCCTCTGCCTCCGGCTGCCGTCATTCGGGCCAGAGGTGCACCCGGAACCGCTCGATCCCGTCCAGCCGTCGCCATGCGGCGTGTGTCGTTGCGGCGTCGGCGTACAGGGTGCGGGTCTCCACCTCGCGCGCCGCCGTCTGGACCTCCTCCCGACCCTGATGCTCGACCATCACCCGGTACGTGCCGGGTGCCACCGACATCTCACACACGATTCCCTCGTCGGTGTCGACACCAATGCGGCCGCTGATCACCGTGAGCCGCAACGGCCCCTCGTTTTCGTGCACCGCCAACCGCACCCACGGACGGGTGAGCTGATCCCCGCACCGGATCCGTAGCACTGTCCCGGCGGCGACGATCATCCTTCCGCCCCGGCTGCCCGGGATCCGCGCCGCCTCGGACGCCGCACGTTCGTCGGCGTGTGTGTCCACACCGACGTCCCGTACCAGGACCACACCTTCGTACGTCGCCACCACGGCCTCTGCCGCCGTACTCATCGTCGAACCTCTCCGCTGAGCGGCGGTGGTGCCCCGGAAAGGGGCACCACCGCCGCTGTTCACCTGCTGATCGCGACGAAGAACGCGTCTCCGTCGATGATGCGCTGCGGCTGGT
>NZ_JBHMIS010000108.1:0-2065 GCF_048060415.1 Micromonospora sp. LOL_024 | reverse complement strand
ACAGCCCCCAGAACAAGATCAGACCAAAAAGGACATTCGCGGACTACTCCGGGGCCCTGGGGACGCCGCGCCGAGGACCAGACTGTGCCGGACGATTTTGGTCCAGCCGAACCGGGGCATCCAGGCACCGCTGTCGCGGTTGCCGAAGATCCACCGGTCGTGGCTGGCGGGGTTGAACCGGCCGTAGTAGCGGGAGATGATCCAGCCCTTCGGCTTGTTCTGGTGGCTGAAGCAGGCCCATTTGTAGGTGAGCTGCCACAGGTAGTGGTCCAGGGCCGCGAAGGTCCTGGACGCTGCTGCTCCCCGGTAGTAGTTCGCCCATCCCCGCACGATCGGGTTGATCTTCGCGAGGACGGCCGCCGCGTTGCTGCCGCGCAGGGCGCGCATCTCGACGGCCAGGCGGTGTTTGACCCGCTTGATGGCGGCCTTGCTCGGTCTGGTGATCAGCTTTTCGGCGTGCCGGCGGATCGTGAACCCGAGGAAGTCGAAACCGTCCTCAAGTGACACGATTCGCGTTTTGGCCTCGTTGAAAGACAGGCCCCGAGGGGTCAGCCACTCGGCTATGCGCGCTTTGACCTGTTCGGCCTGCTGCCGGGTGTGGCAGAGAGCGACCATGTCGTCGGCATAGACCACCAGGGCCGGGCTGCCGCGTTTCGTGCGAGCCGGATCGCTCGCCTCGTAACGGACTCCGGCCGCTTCCTCCAGCCCATGCAGTGCAACATTCAATAGTAGGGGTGAGATGACACCGCCTTGAGGGGTTCCCTCATCGGTCGGCGTGAGCCCCGTGTCCTTTTCGAACACGCCCGCCTTCAGCCATCCCGGATCATTTCCCTGCCGGGGAATGTGTCGAGTTTGGCGAGGAGGTGAGAGTGGTCGATCCGGTCGAATGCGGCACTCAGGTCGGCGTCGAGCACCCATCGGCGCTGCGGGTTTTTCCCGCAGCCCATGACGTGGATGACTGCGATCGCGTCCTGGCAGCTTCGACCCGGCCGGAACCCATACGTTCGGGGCGCGAACCGGGCCTCCCATTCGGGTTCCAGTGCGTTGCGGCAGCGCGCCTGGTGGACGCGGTCGGTCAGCACGGGAATTCCGAGCGGTCTGCGTTTTCCATTGGCTTTCGGTATGAACACTCGACGGACCGGCTGGGGCTGGAAAGATCTCGCTGTGCGGTGCACCAGCACGGCCAGATCCATCCGGGCGCGGGAGGTCAACGCGACCTGCCCGTCCACCCCCGCGGTCACGCGACCAGCGTTGCGCTGCGTCACCTGCCGCACGCTGACCAGCGTGTTCGACCAGCTCCGCAGCATCATCTTCTGCAGGTTCCTGACCGTGGCCAGGTCCTGCGCCTTCGACGCCTTGAAGATCCTGCCCCGTAGCCGCCGTACGTGTTCCTCGTGGATGGGCCAGACGATCGTGTCCCAGTCGAGGTCCTCGCCCTCCGGTCCGTTCGCTCCGAGAGCCGCCATCGCAACATCGAAGGCAAAAGCTGTCATCGCGTCTAACTTACCCTTCGGTTCAGGTGGTTCCGGCACATTCTGTTCAAAGGCTCACCCGCCACACGTCAGCCTGCTTTCGCAGCCGGGCACCGGGCCCGGTATCCGGCCAGTTATATGAGAACCCACCGGCGAGAGGACCGGTGCATCACATGATCTCGTTTTCCTGTTTCCTTTCGGCTGCCGGCATTCGCTTCTTGGGCGTCCTGTTCCCGCCACGGGATTCCGCTTTCCTCACGGTCGGCCTACCACCACAGAAGATCGTGATGGACCTGACGGGTTTTCCACGTTCCACACGCATGAGATACGACCGGGTCGGGTGCCAGCTATACCCCGGGAGCAGCGGTGTCCACACGACCGTAGATCCGTCCTCGGTCGCCGCCTGCCGATTCTCAACGGCCCGCTCCTCATCATCCCACCATCACGACCCGACCTGGGAAGTTGCCGTAACGAGGCATCACCACTGGATCACTCACGTTCACCCTTTCGGTCTTCCCCTCACCTGTGACCCCAGGGCTTCTGCAAGATCGAGGTATGACCGGTTCGCCGGGTGTGAGGTAGTCACGCCGGTT
>NZ_JBHMIS010000107.1:0-2228 GCF_048060415.1 Micromonospora sp. LOL_024 | reverse complement strand
CACAGCCCCCAGAACAAGATCAGACCAAAAAGGACATTCGCGGACTACTCCGGGGCCCTGGCGAGTGGGGTCCCTGGCCATATTGGCAAATCCGATGGTGGCAGAGACAAGGAACGCGTCGAACAGGCCCAGCAGGGCCTTGGCGATGAGCGGGATGTCGGCTGTGGGAATGATGATCGCCAGCACGATGGCCAAAAGCGTGGTGATGCCGACGATCGTCCAGTACATGCCGCTGCTTGCGGCGAAGGCGGCATAGTCCGCGGGTGGGTTGCCGCGATCCGGGCGGGAGAGCACCCAGTCGCCATGCTCGCGAGGCGGCTCGACCAACGGCTCCTTCGCGGTGCTCGCCGCTGCTGCTCTCGGCGTGCGTGGATGTTCCTGAGAGGTTTGTGAGGGCGTCAGGATTCGACGCGGAGGTTCGCCGCCGTTGATTAGCCGTCGCAGGTCCCAGATGGCGAACCAGAGGAGGCCGATGAAGGGGATTCCGAAGCAGGCGTTGCCGATCACCGCATTCGTCACGGTGTTCGGCTCCCACTGCCCGGTCACGGTGATCCCCACCGCGCCGATCTCGCCTACCCCCGCCACAAGTGTCACCAGCCACAAAAGACTGCGCCCGATCCACTTCCAGGTCGTCAACCTGCGGGCCCGCTCCGCGCCGGTTCGCAGGTCGGTGATGGTGTGTAGACCGAGCGGTAGGCCGGGCCGCGACAGTGGGGCACGAACCCATTGGCTGAGCGTCTCTCGATCCGGAGGAACGAGCCGGCCGCGGACAGCATCCTGCCAGACGGTCCGCAACCCATCGGCGAAGCCGACGACATAGGGCAGTGAGGGCGTGAGTTGTGCGTGAGCCACGCGAGTGGGCGCGGCGTAGACCCCGAGAAACTGGGCGATCGATGGCAGCCAGGCCGGCACTGTCTCCCCGTGAGCAGCGTGCCCAGACACGATGCGGTCCCAGTGATCTCGCCATGGCCTCAACCAGCTCGCGATCTCGAAATCTGTGGCAAGGAGGCCCTCCAGGGCGTACAGGGGAATAGCCACAGCCGCAGTCACGCCGTCTGCGTAGCCGTGGCGCTGCTCGGTGAGACGCTCGTCGGCCGACATGCCGTGACCGACACGCACGGCAGCATTCGCCGACGAGGGCGGTTCGATGGGGACTCGAACTGCTGGTGGCCCCGCGACCGCTTTCGCCGCTGCCCTAACCCTTCCTCGTGCAGGTGGAGTGGCCGCAACCGGTGAGACCCAGGGACCACTGCCACCGACCTCCGGCTCCGGCCGGCGAGAAACCTCGCCGTCGGCAGGCCGGCGGCTGATTTCAACCTCCACGACTGCGCAGTGACCCTCCGTGGCGAGGTGGCGTCCGATGACGAAGAGCGAATCGTCGGTGCGGCGGACGAGCCCGCCGGGGAGCCCGGCGATCTTGCTCAGCCGGCCCAAAGGTCTATGTTCTTGCGTGTCGAGATCAAGCCGCACCAGCGTCAGATCGTCCGATAGCGTGACGACCTGCCGTTCGTTTAGGGCGGTCAGTGCGCGCACACGTCCTGCCGGTGCCGGCAGGCGTCGTTCCACGGTGAGCTGCGATGACAGTAGGAGAAGGTCGGCTCCATCCGACACCACCAGTCTGGTGCTGGTCAGCCAGGCTGCCGCCGTGACCGCGAGGGGCAGCTCGCACCATTTTTCATCGCCGACTTGCGTGCCCAGCCTGATGAGGCGAGCCGATGCGACCCCTGCCGATCCTCGATCAAGACACCAGGCTGATCCGTCGGGATTCATCTGCAGATGGCCGTCGTCGAAGTTCGCTGCCCCACTGGACACCACCGTCAGCTGGCCCGCCGCCCACCGGCCAACGCCATGTCCCCGGGCCATGAGAAGCGCCCCATCCGCCATGGCCAGCGAACCGTTGCTGCAGCCGAAGACAGGCGCAACCCATTTAGAACGTTGAGCTGGCAGGTCCACCGCGAGGATGCCCTGTTCGAGGGTCAGCAAAGGTCTGCCACCCGGGTCGACGGCGACTCCCGCACGCCGCAGATCGGCATGATCGACGGCGCCGACGGTGAAGACACGCTGCCCGTCCACGCCGTTCGCTACCGGCTCGCGCGTCACTCTGGGCGTCTCGGCCCGATGCTTCAGGAGTTCGTTTAGTGGTGTGTAGGCGCGGCCGTGGAAGGAAGCAGGGCCTTTGCAAGTTCCGGGGTCGTGCGGCTGGTCGGGTTGTGACCGGTTGGGGTGGA
>NZ_JBHMIS010000106.1:0-2246 GCF_048060415.1 Micromonospora sp. LOL_024 | reverse complement strand
CTTCATCGGCTGGACGAGACAGCCACCGGAAGTACAGCAGCGAAGTACAGCAACCGTGCCGGTCGAACCAGGCCGGAACGGGCGTCACCAGGCCGGATGACCTCGTATCAAGCCCTATCCAGCCGGTCTGCCGAGAGTTCACACCGAAGAGGTCACTGATTCGATCCCAGTATCGCCTACCATCGATATGTGCAGGTCAGAAGCTCGTTACCGGAAGGGTCGGTAACGAGACTCCTCGCTCTCACCCCTTAAATTGGGAGCAGTTCGGGAGCAGGCTGGCGATGACGCGGGCCGGGCGAATCGACGCAGCCGGCGACATGATCGGTGCCTGGCGGCGCTGGGCGCCTGTGGTGGCCCGGTTCTCATTTCGCACGTGCCACCTCGTGCCGAGCTACACGACGTCAGACGACGGCGAGGCGGCGGATCGGTGACCACTCGGGTTGGTTGGATGGCGGAATGGACTACCGAAAGCTCTTCGCGGACGTGCATCGGCGCCCGGGGATGTTCACGCTGGACGGTTCGTTCCACGACTTCACGGTCTTTATCCGGGGCTGTGATGCCGGCAACGACTGGCAGCTGCTGGCAGGCTTCAGGGAGTGGCTGGTGACCCGCTGCGGGCGCGGAGACAATCTGATCTGGGAGGCGCTGGTGCTGCACCAGGCGTTCCCGGATGGGCAACCGCAACGCGAGCAGCTTGAGGTGGAGGTCAAGCTCTACCGGGTGGCTGTCGAAGCGCTGTTTCGGCTGCTTGATGGGTATCTGCAGCGACGAACAGAGCATGGCGGCCTGGCCGACATCTTCGATGAGTACGTGACCTGGCGAAAGGCACAGAGCTGGTCGTGATTTATGCAGCGGCGGCGTCTTGCGGTTCGCCGACCCCGGCCGTTTCGATCCCGACCGGTCGCCGTTCGTCCCGCTGAGCTTCGGGGCCGGTGGTCACTACTGCCTGGGCGCGCCACTGTCCCGGCTGGAGGCCCGGATCGCGTTGCCCCGCCTGCTGTCCCGCTTCCCCGGGCTCGCGATGGCCGCGCCACCGGTGCGGCGCGACGCCTGGATCGGCCGTGGCCTGGACCGTTCTTCGATCGCGTTGACGTCGGCCGCCTGAGCTGAGCGTTGAGGTTGACGCGACCGCGTCACACATTGCCACATGCAATTAGAAACGACGGCCGGCCCGTTCCTCCGCGGCGGTTAGGACATCACCTGTTTGGAAAGCTTAGTAGCCGCTTATATAACTGAGTTGTGGTACCTTGGGCCGTCCGTTTGCACAGTGGAGTCTTCTCTGCCGGAAAGGACCCTAAATTCATGACTGACACCGCCACTTGGCTGAAGACCATTCACCGGGAGGTCGACGCCGAGGACACGGATGCCGGCCGTTCGCGCACGGTGAAGCTGAGCCGCACGTTCGCCGCCCCGGTCGACGACATCTGGGACGCGATCACCAATCCGGGGCGACTCGCCCGCTGGTTCTACCCGATCAGCGGCGACCTGCGTGTCGGCGGCAAGTACGCCCTCGATGGCAACGCCTCGGGCGAAATCATGAAGTGCGACAAACCCAACGCCCTCTCGGTGACCTGGGAATACGGCGGTGGCGGCTCGTCCGACCTGGACATCATCCTGCGCCCGTCCGCTGGCGGTGGCACCGTGGTCGACCTTCAGCACACCGCCATCCTGCCGTTCGACGACGAGACCTGGGCGGCCGGCATCGGCCAGTTCGCGCCGGGCTGGGACCACGGTTTCAGCCGGCTCGACGACTACCTCAAGGGTGAGCTGCCCGAGGACGACTCGCCCAACGAGCTGTCTCCCGCAGCCCTGGAGCTGTGGGCGCAGGCCGGTGCCCAGTGGTCCGAGGTGGTGCGGATTTGGCGTAGTTGAGCCCCCGGACTGGCATCCTCGACCGGCTCGTCACTCCGGCCCCGCGGCCGGTGGGTGGCGGGCCGGTTCTGTCGTCCGGGTGGTTGTGAGTACTCCGTCTCGGGATCCGAACCACGGCGAAGCCGCCGCGCTCTACCAGTTCGCCCAGGCGTACCTTCGTGGCTGGGCTCCGCTGAGCCGGACGGACAGCCAGGCCATCGCGGACGCCAATCGGGCGCGCACCTGCGGCGGGCAGCTACAAGCCGTTACTCGGAGACCTTCACTGGACGATGTGCTTGGTCTCTTGGCCTCTCATCAAATGGCGGACTGCGAGGCGCTGTCCGGGCCGGGTACCGTCGGTGGTGGACCGGTCGCCGGTTGTCGTGCTGGCTGCC
>NZ_JBHMIS010000105.1:0-2319 GCF_048060415.1 Micromonospora sp. LOL_024 | reverse complement strand
GCGCTTCCTATCCTGGGCATCACCAACACCCCGGACACTCACGGAACTTGATCGGGCCCTGCGTAGCAGCGGATCCGGAGCCGGTAGGCGTTTACGCATACGCGCCCCCAGGGGGGAGACCCCCAGGATGAGGGTCTGTCTGGAGCCGGACCGCAGCCCTGGGAGCGGGGCTGACCTGGGCTGTGAGTCGGGGCGGGGGGTCGGTTCGGGGGGCGGTGTCAAGACCGACGGTCACACGGCGATCGACACCGACCGCCGCACGGCCGGTAACACCGGACCCATGGCCTTGGTGGTGCGAGAAGACGCGCGACGTGGACCGGCGATCGTATTGCTGGCCGAGATAGTGAACGTTGAGCTGGGTGAACACGTGCATGCTCCTTGATCGGAAAATGTTGGATGGTGCACCTCGGTCGTACCGGCGAGACGGACGGCGGGTGCACGCTCGTCGGATTCGGCCAGGTTCTGTCAGAAATGGACTTCCTGACAGAACCGCCGCCCGAGCCGCGAAGGGCATCGACTGAAAGAACTCGCGTTCTGTCACGCGACATCTGTTGGGGACAGATCCGGCGAGAGCTGTCGGGGCAGGCTGGCCTCGGCGCGCAGGACACGCACGAGCGCCGAGGCGGTGGCGTTGGACAGATGGTGCCCGTCAGCGCGTAGCTGTCGCGTGAGGGCCTTACGGGACAACGGTGTCCCTTGGGCCGCGAGGGCACGGGCGGCGGTCCGGGCGACCGGGACCAACGCTGCGATCTCCGGCCCACCGTCCCGGACCCCCTCGTGGCTGTTGCGACTGTCCGGGACCGTCGACTGCCCGTCCAGGGCGGTGGCGGTGACCGCTGGGGTGGAGTCCGGGACCGCGGCAGTGTCGGCGTGGACCGGCGCAGCCGGTCCGGGGACCGTCTCGGCGGCGTCCGGGACCGTGGCACCGGTGCCGGAAACTGGCCCGGACCCGACCCGCCCGGGCTGGCTGTCCGGGGCGGGCGGGGCTGTCCGGTGGAGCGGGGCAGGATCGGCACGGCTGAGAGCGATCTTCACCATCGCCAGGAAGCCGAGCGCCGGCAACGCGGCAGCGATCCAGCCGATCACCGACGGCTCCGCCCCGACCACCTGAGCCGCCAGAGACAGGAACACCGCCACCGTCAACACGGTCGCCGGGAACGCGACGCTCTTGCCCAACCGCCGGTTACGGCGCAACTCCAGGCCCGCCGCGATCGATGTCAGCTCCAGCACGACTGCGTCCGCCCACGCCAGCCAGCCCGGCTGACCGTGCTCGGCGGCGACGTCATGGACGTGGCGGAAGGACGCCGCGCCCGCCGCACCACCGATCAACAGCATGATCAGCACTTGGACGCGATCCTCGAGCCGCTCCCGCCTTGACCGCACTTCGCCGGACCTGTCATCCGGTTGATGCTCAGGTCTCGCCAACGGCCCACCACCCGTCGACGGACGGCCCGTGCACGGCCGCAGCCAAGACGGCCAGGACAGCGCGGACCGTAACCGTAGGATCGACGGACGCCGCCGTCAGCCCCACCACATTGATGTTGAATGAAGTCACTTTTTGCTCCATGGATGGTCGTAGGGTTTCGTGGTAGGCGAATGAAGGCCGCTCGGGACGACCGCCTGCGACCACGCTTCCGGGCAGGCGTGTTCCTGCCGGGTGACGCCCGGCCGGGCGGACCTCATTCGCATGCCGAGGTCGTACGATCACTGTGGACGAGTCAACGAACAAGCCGGGCCCCGCGCAGGGGCAGGCGAAGAGAGCAGAATGCGTCGCGTGGCCCGCACGACAGGCCATGCTCAGCAACGGACGCAGGACAGGGGCCAGCAGAGCCACAAGGGGGCAGAAGTCACCAACAGCGCCCATATGGAGCGCCAGAGGTGAAGCGGCGGCTCAGCTCGCCGGCAGCCGAACCTTCATGTGGGTCCTCCCATCACTTCACGCCCTCGACAACGTCGACACGAACGACAGCGGGCACCCAACTCCGGGAATGCCTGCCTCTCCATGGCGCACCGCGCCAAGCGGCGGTACGAGAACGTACAACCAGTACGCCCCGGCACCACCCATCGAGTCAACCCCGAATTCAATGGGCAATGCGCGCGCCCTGCGCTGTCAGTCCGGATGAGTCCAGGACCATCGCCTCCAATGACCGGCAGTACCTCTGCGTCCACCCAGTCACCGCGAAATCCTCTGCTGTTCCACTCACTCCTTGGGACGGCCTTCTCATCATTCAGGCGATGAGGGCGGAGTCGGTCAGCGAGCAGGGCCATTGCGTAAAACCGGTGACGTTACGTGACTGCGTCGATGAGTTGGGTTGATCG
>NZ_JBHMIS010000104.1:0-2372 GCF_048060415.1 Micromonospora sp. LOL_024 | reverse complement strand
CAGCACAGCCACAATGGACACCGCGACCCGATCAACGACTCACCTCAAGCTGAACACGTACGTTTTCGCCTACCTCACCTACTACAACCACACCCGTCTACACTCGACACCTAACCACCCCACGCCGACGAAATTCGCGCCTGCTACCGTCGGACCCACGCCCTCACGGCATAAAACCCCGGCGACCGGTCCCCGGGTGGAACTTCATAGTGCGCCCTGAAGCCGGCGCCGCCGGTGACCAGGATGCGTGTAGTCCTGGCAGAACCTTCAGTCGCGCAGTGCCATTACGGACCGAAACGTTCCGGCCGCGCCACCGAAAAGGATTAGTGGGGTGCGATCCTCGCGCCGGGCACAGTGTTCCACCCGGCCCACCACGATCACGTGATCGCCGGCTACGTGCTCGGCCTGCTGCCGCACCTCGAACCAGGCGATGGCCCCGCCGATGATCGGCGCGCCGCCGGGTGCCGAACGCCAGTTGCAACCGGCGAACCGGTCCACACCGCGGACAGCGAAGCGGTCGCACACCGCCTGCTGGTCTGCGCCCAACACGTTGACGCACCAACGATTCGCGGTGCGTAGCAGCGGCCACGTCGTGCTGGTGACCGCCACGCAGAACGACACCAACGGCGGGTCAAGCGACACGGAGGTGAACGAGCTGATGGACATTCCCGTCGGATGTGCGGGCGTGCCACTCATGCCGGTCACGACCACGACTCCGGTGGCGAAACTGCTCAGGACAGTTCGGTACGCCTGCATCGCCGGTACGGTGGTTTCGGCCATCGATCCTCCCCACTCGCCGTCAACGAGTCCACCTTCAACAGCCTGGCTAGAGGCTCGCTCGGCGCTCTCTCGAGTACCGTGGTCCGGCGGCGACCAATCTCCACCGCAGGCCCCTTTTTCGCTAGAGTGCTGGTGCAGGGTGACCCTTCCAGCCCGAGACCCTGGGGGCCGCGCTCAACTAGATGATCGATTCCAAGGGGTGCGGGTGAGTGAGCAGACGCGAGGGCGTCCATGGTCTCGTTGCCTAGCCTCGATCATTCGCGGGGCTGACGGGTTGGCGCGACCCGCCTGAGTTCATCGATTCGGGTCGATATTGTCGATATTGATGGTGGGTGGGTGTGGTGGTGGGCCCGCTGTCGCGCCGGTGAGCGTGGTCTCCTGGGTTCCTCCGGTCGTCGGGTCGGGCTGATCGGGGTCAGCCGGGGGCGGGGATGGCCGTTATCCGGGTGAACGCGGCCGCGATCTGGGAGGCCCACGGCCAGGTCGATGGGAGGCGTAGCCGTCGGCGGCGTTGCCCGTGGACCAGGCGCTCGGCGGTGTGCAGCAGGCGGTAGCGCAACGTTTTCGGTTCGCAGCGGCGGGCGGGTGTGTCACCTATTGACCTGTAAGGCAAATTTGTGCTGACATCCGGCTGCGTAGCGGACTTCGGACTTGTGGAACAGGGCTTTCACCGCTTCGGGTTGGTTTTGGCGGCGTCGTAGGTGCGAGGCGGCTGCGGCGGCGAGGTCGGTCGGGTTGGCTGGGTTCGCTTGTGCCACATGGCGTTTGACGTCGGCGTTGAGGAGTTCTACGGGGTTCAGCTCGGGTGCGTAGCCGGGCAGGAAGTGCATCTCAATGCTGTCAACGCGTGGGGCGAGCCAGTCGCGGACGCCACTCGGCGGTGCACCGGGTGGCCGTCCACGATGAGGTGGATCTTCCGGTCGAGGTGGCGGACCAGACGGTCGAGCCAGGCCAGGAAGAGCGGGCCGGTGAACGAGCCGTGGTAGCAGGTGAAGTACAACTCGCCCTTGTTGCTGATCGCGGCCATCACGTTGACACCGAAGCGCCTGGGCTTGTAGAGAGATCTGTGTAGCGGATTGAGATGAATATCCGTTATGGCCGGTAGGAGTCGGTCGACACAGATGGGACAAGTGTGGTGACGATGTCGATGATTAACTCGCGGAGGCAGGACCTCCCGATCGACGACGAGGTGCGTGGGCTGCGGGAACAGGCCGCCACGGACGCACCGAGGCTGCCTCTGGTCGCCCCGGTGCTCGACGGGCAGGCGGCGAGGCAGGCCGCGCGGAAGGCGGTCGCGGACCTGGTCGACGAGCAGGCGATGGACGCCGTTCTGGCGCAGATCAAGGGCGACGGGCTGCGGTTGACGGGGCCGGGTGGGTTCCTGTCGGAGCTGGTCAAGGCCGTGCTGGAGCGGGGGTTGCGGGCCGAGTTGACCGAGCACCTGGGCTACCGGGCACACGATCCGGGCGGCAAGGGCTCGGGAAACGCGCGTAACGGGTTGACGGCCAAGACGGTGCAGACCGAGGTCGGACCGGTCGAGGTGCGGGTGCCGAGGGACCGGGCGGGCACGTTCACCCCGGTGTTGTTGCCGA
>NZ_JBHMIS010000103.1:0-2372 GCF_048060415.1 Micromonospora sp. LOL_024 | reverse complement strand
GCAGATCATGGGAAAAGTTCTTCCCTGCCCTGTGGGCGGGCCCGTTCCGGGCTGAAAATGGATGTGGTCGCCCGCCGACGCCGTGTGCGCTTGGTCTTCGAGGCCGTGGAAAAGTCGGGTGCGGGGAGCTGCGCCATGGGCCCTTCAATGTTGCTTCGAGCACGCGGATCAGCTTCGCTTTCGTCTCCAGCAGCTCCTGCGGGCGGCCACCTGTGGACGTCGGGTGGGAAGGAGCAGGTGGTGGAGTCGAGTCAGGACGACGAGGAGATCATCGAGCGGGTCGCGGCGTTGGATATCGGTAAGGCGGAGTTGGTGTGTTGCGTGCGGGTGCCTGGTCAGGGGCCAACCGGCCGCCGCCGGCAGGAGGTGTCGACCTACGCCACGATGACGCGGTCGTTGTTGACGATGGTCGACCGGCTGCGGGCGCTGGGGGTGACCAGGGTTGTCATGGAGGCGACCTCGGACTATTGGAAGCCGGCGTTCTATCTCCTCGAAGCGGCTGGGTTCGATCCATGGCTGGTCAACGCCCGAGATGTCAAGCATTTGCCTGGGCGTCCCAAGACGGATCGGCTGGACGCGGTCTGGCTGTGCAAGGTCGCCGAACGGCAGATGATCCGGCCGAGTTTCGTGCCTCCGGCGCCGATCCGTGAGTTGCGGGACCTGACCCGGTATCGGGTCGATCTGATCGGGGCGCGTACCGCGGAACGCAGCCGGGTCGAGAAGCTGTTGGAAGACGCGCAGATCAAGTTGAGCGTGGTGGCCAGCGACATCTTCGGGATCTCCGGCCGGGACATGATGGCCGCGCTGATCTCCGGGCAGCGAGACCCGAAGATCCTGGCGCAGATGGCCCGCAGCCGCCTACGCGCGAAGATCACACAGCTGGAAGAGGCATTCGTGGGGCGTTTCACCGACCATCATGGGTTCCTGCTGGCCAAGATGCTTGACCGCGTCGACGCGATCACCGCGAACATCGCCGACGTGGACCAGCGCATCGAACAACACATCGCCGTTTTCGCCGACGCTGGGCGGCGTCTGGACGAGATCCCCGGTGTCGGCCCGGCCACCGCCCACGTGATCATCGCCGAAGTCGGCGTCGATATGAGCAGGTTCCCGACTCCGGCTCACCTCGCCTCGTGGGCGCGGTTCGCCCCCGGGGTCAAGGAATCCGCCGGCAAGAGCAAGGGCACCGGGTTCACCGGTCACGGCAACCCCTACCTGGCCCGAGTCCTGGGCGAGGCCGCCGTCGCCGCGGGCAAGACCGACACGTTCCTCGGCGAACGCTACCGACGCATCGCCAGACGCCGCGGTAACCGGCGCACGATCGTCGCCGTCGGCCGGTCCATCCTGACCATCGTCTGGCACCTGCTGAACGATCCCACAACCCGATTCACCGACCTCGGATCAGACTTCTACGACACCCGCGTCAACCCCGAACGCAACCACATCCGCCAACTCGAAGCCCTCGGCTACACCGTCACCCTCACCGCCGCCTGACCGACCCCAGAACAGAACCAATCCCGGCTCCGCCGGGATGCTGACGCCTGCCCACTCACGGTTCATTTTCGGATCAGCGCACGCGCTCTTGGAACTACTCTCCGAGAGCGCGGACACCGCGCCGATGCCGAACCCGTCCTCGCCGAGGCGCAGCAGGCGCTGACCCCGGTGTGGGGTGTCGCAGGAGCATGCCGGCTGACCGGCGTCTCCCGCGCGACGCTCTACCGGCACCGCACACCACCGCTGGTCTCCAGGCCGCGGCCACCGCGCAAGCCTCCGCCGTCGGCGCTGTCCGAGGCCGAACGGGAGCAGGTGCTGCAACTGCTGAACCGGCCCGAATACGCCGACCTGGCACCGGCGCAGGTCTGGGCCCGCGAACTCGACGAGGGCCGCTGGTGGTGCTCGGAGTCCACCATGTACCGGATTCTGCGGGCCGCCGGTCAGAACGGCGAACGCCGCGCCCAGGCCACACATCCGGCCCGCACCAAGCCCGAACTGGTGGCCGACGCGCCCAACCAGGTCTGGTCCTGGGACATCACGAAGCTACGCGGCCCGGACCGAGGCGTCTGGTTCCACCTCTACACCGTCATCGACATCTGGTCCCGCTACGTCGTCGGGCACCTGGTCGCCGCACACGAGGACAGCCACCTCGCCGAAGCGCTGATCGCCGACGCCGCCGCCCGTGAACGCGTCGACCCCGACCAGCTGACCGTGCACGCCGACCGCGGCGCCGCGATGACCAGCAAGACCGTCACCCAACTGCTGACCGATCTGAAGATCAGCCGTAGCCACAGCCGACCCAAGACATCAAACGACAACCCGTACATCGAGGCCAGCTTCAAGACGTTGAAGTACGACCCGAGCTTCCCGGACCGGTT
>NZ_JBHMIS010000102.1:0-2435 GCF_048060415.1 Micromonospora sp. LOL_024 | reverse complement strand
ATACACCCCAACCGGTCACTACCCGACCAGCCGCACGACCCCGGAACTTGCAACCGCCCTGGCGCGGGCCCGATCCCCGACCTGGTGAACCGCGACTTCACCGCCGAGGCGCCCGGCGCCAAGATGGTCGGCGATATCACCTATATTCCGACCTGGGAGGGCTGGCTGTTCTTGGCGACCGTCATCGACTGCCACACCAAAGCCGTCATCGGCTGGGCGATGGACGACAACTACAAGACTCCATTGATCGCCGCAGCGGTAGAGATGGCGGCGCGCAACTGCGACCTGCCGGCCGGTGCGATCTTCCATTCCGACCGCGGCAGCAACTACACCTCGGCCGAATTCGCCGAGGCGCTGAAGGGGTTGGATATACGGCAGTCCGTCGGCCGGACGGGGATTTGTTACGATAATGCGATGGCCGAGTCGTTCAACGCGGCGCTGAAAATCGAGCGGGTGCACCGCACCGCGTACCCGACCCGCAAGAAAGCGTACGCGGATATTGCGGCCTACATCGAACTCCGATACAATACGACGAGACTTCACTCCGGGTTGGGATACCGGACTCCGAGCGAAGCCCGCGACGAGTATCTGAACCGACAGCCAGCAGCCTAAACGGCCATTAAACGACTGTCCGGAAAACGCGCGGCAGACCAACCTCGGGGTTATGTCGCCTTGGTTTGCGGAGATGGCGCCGCTGATGGTCGTCGCCGGGATGCCCTCTCGCTCCGCGACGAACTTCACGAGGTTGCGCACTGCTCGCGCAGCGGCGACCGCGAGGCTCTCAATGTGTCTATCGGACGAAGGCGACGAAGCCTTCGGACTGGATCCTCTTGCTGTCGGACATCCGAGCCTTCGCCTGCACGACCAGCGTTACCTAGGCCCCTCGCCAGACCTTCGTGCCTCGAAACGATCTTGACATGCTGTTCGTCGCGATCGACGTGGTCCACGGCATCGTGATGAAGGCATGGCTCGTACCCAGCAAGGACTATGCCGACACCCTTGGCGAACCCAATAGTCGAGGGCGGTACTGCTTCAGCGCGTCGATGAAGGACGGTTCCAACGATCGCTGGAAGCCCTACCGCTTGGAAGCGCCAGAACTGCCACGTGCGGTACTTCGTCGGCTGGAACAACTAGAAGGCGTATAGATCCGTTGCCGCCGAGAGCGTTGTTGTTCGCGGTGGAGCGGCGTCGTCGACGATGACAGCCGCCCGGACTCGCCAGTCCGGCCCGACGTATCGGCGGCATGCCGTGGGGCTCAGCGTAGGTCGGGGCCGCCCTCCTCGGCGAGTTCGTCGAGCACGCTGAACTTGTCGTCAGCGTTTTCGTCGTCGACGAGCGCTTCCAGCGGCTCCTCATCACGCAGCTGTGGGTACTTATCCAGGAGGAACCGCCGCCGGTACACCATGTCGGCAGTGTCGACGATTCCCTCCAGGATGGTCCAGTTGAGGGTGCCGCCGACCAGGATCCCGGCGACCGGTACGACCTTGCCAAGGCCCTTCTTGGTGAGGTCACGGCCGAATGCCTCTGTGAACTTCACGGCGACCCGGGAGACAACCGACTCGTTCAAAACCTTCCATGTCTTGCCCCGGACGAGCGCTTGGGTGAGACGCGAGATGTCGGCCAGGGCGGCGCTCTTCGCGCTGGTTGAAATGGCCGTTCCGGCGTTGACGACGGACAGCACAAAGAGTTTTTCGGCGGGCTCCTCGGGGTCGTAGCCATACAGCAGTGACACATGGCCTACAGCACGTGATGCCAGACCGAGAACAACAGCGGCATCGCCGGCGAAAGCGCCGAAGATGGCACCTCCCGACGGCGCCGCCGCGGCACCGCCGGAGACTGCGGTTACCAGCTCGCCTCCCGAGATCACCAGCCCCGCAACCATTCCTGATCCTGCGGCGGTAGCCGGGTAGTACCAGCTCATCGAACGTCCGCGGACCGCGTGGATCTGATCGAGGTCGAGGCGCCGCAGGTCGGAAAGCTTGGTGACGTCGTGCCCGCGCTTCTGGTGGCGTTTCACCACCTGTTTGGGGGAGAGCCCCGCTCGCGAAATCTTCGCCACCGTGCGTTGCGCCGAGCCCAGAGCGGTGCCACTCCAGTCCGCCGCGCTGGTGGGAAGGACGCTGGCAGCTTTGCGAGCCCCGGTGCCAAGGGTGCTCGCACCCTTGGCGACGATGCCGCGCCCCCGCGACACGGCTGATTGGGCTCCCGGATGGTTTTCCAGATAGGTAGCCGCACGACGACCGAGTGCCGCGGCCCCGATGGAGACGCCCTCACCGGCGTTGCGTAACGCGGCCGACAGCGGCCGGCCCTTGAACTGCCGGATGTCACGCCATGCCGCGAGCTCGTACTCCGAGGGTTCTGCCATGCTGCCCAGGCTAGTGTTCTGTTTCGTAAATAGCTAGCCGTTTAGTAGGCTCTGCGTGTGACACGTGCTG
>NZ_JBHMIS010000101.1:0-2436 GCF_048060415.1 Micromonospora sp. LOL_024 | reverse complement strand
CTGGCACTACACGGCATCCCATAACCAACCGGACATTCAAGGACTACTCCGGGGCCCTGCCCCACTCGCCTGGAGATCGGCAGGGCGGGAATTCAGGTCTACAGCGGCAGCGGGACCTACTGGTTCCCCTGGCAGGCCCTGGATCGCGTCGAGATCATGCGTCTCGAAGCAGGCACCCTCCACCTCGTGGGATGGTGCACCAACCCTGAGCTGTTCCCGGAGTCCACCAGCAGCGGCGGAGGACCACGCTTCCTGCCGAAGCTGAACGCGGTCGCCATCTGCCCCCTCAACACCCTTCATACCCGCCGCCACCTCGTCGCCCGCGCTCTCCAGAGGTACAGCGGCAACCGCTATCGCAGTCCCAGCAACTCCAAAGATGGGCTCGGACTTCCATAACCAGGCCAGGCGACGGCCGTCCCGGCCCGTTCTTCGCCACCGCGGCAGTATCCACGGCGGCCATCGATCCATCAGACATCAGGTGCTGCTCCTTGATCGGAGCAGATCGAGGTCGGCCACCTGCAGCTGGGGGGCCCGGTGCGCGGGCAAGTGACCTCGCTCAGACCGTCGGACTGGGGCCATCCCTTCGTGGCACTATTACATCGCCTGGATTTCGGTTGCCGGCACCGCTCTTAGGCGGGACGTCCCCCGCGCCGCCCCCGCGCCGAGGTTCGATGAATTCTCGGAGATCGGAGTGCCGATGCTCTTCCTGGACTGCGAGGACGTCGACACGGCGCTGCGGTCGCTTGCCGCAGCGGCCGGTGTCGACGAGGCGACGCTTCGCGCGGTGCTCCTCGCATGCGACCCGGACCGGATCGATTGGGCAGAAGACGAGGATCCGTGGGTGGCGGTTCCAAGGGCGCTACTCGCCGAGCTGAACGTGGACATCGGCGACGTCAAGTTCGACGGCGCGTACTACTTCCATGGCACCCGCGTCCTGCGCCCGCATGCGTTCCTTCAGGGCGGGATCTTGCCTCTTGGCACGATCCTCGACCGGCTCTGGGATGACTTGTACGGCCTGTGCGACGGTCAGGTGACCCCTGCTCAGTGGAGGACCCTGCGTCAGGATCTTGAAGGCGAAACCGGCTCGACGCTGCGCGCTGAAGATGGTGCCTGGTTGTACCGCCTGAAGTTCGCCAGTGAGTTCCACCACGGTCCGTACGCATCTCTGGTGCGCGACCACACGCTCGATCCGATCGATGGTCAGCATGACTACCTAAGGTCTCCAGAGATTATCGAGGACATTGCACGGTGTCTCGGGCTCGGCCTGCAGGAACGATTCGAAGCACGGGCGCGGAGTTGCATCGTCAAGTTTCGCCACAGTGAGGTCAATCGGCACACCGTTGAAGCTGCACTGCTCTTCGTATTGGCCCGGATTCACGGACAGCCATTTGGGCTCGGTAGCGTGTACGGGATCGACTGCCGAGGCGCAGTACCTGCCGCCGACGTGATGTATGTTGATGAAATCGACATTGCTGAACGAGGCGGTCAGGCGCCAGTTAAGGTATATCGACACCAGGCACCCGGCTGCGCGTCGAGCGAGCCGCTGTGTAGTCGGTCCACAGATCTCGTCGACTCAGATTCGTCGACCACAGGGGCAAGCCCTTAAAGGATCTTCATGGTCAGCATCCGGTGGCCGTGCCATGGGACGGGTCGCCCAAGCGCGCTCAGATCCGGATACGTCTGAGCGGCGCGCGAAGAAGCGGCCACGGCGGCCGTCCATCGCGGCGAGCGGCCTCACCGACTCGGGACGGCGCTGACGCCGCACTCTCACGGCCGGCTTGGGCATCGGTGCTGATCGGGGCAAGCAACCTGCCTCGACCGGACATCCAGAAAATCCAACCACGTCTCAGTACCCGGCTGGACCGGGCCCGCCCTCGGCGGGAGGATGACGCTTCATGCTGCGGCGGTCATGCGCGTGTGCATGTCGACCTGATCGAGCGGACGGTCGGGGCCTGAGCGGGGAGGGCGAACGGTGGGTGTCGCGTGGCGTGATTCGCCGGAGGAACTGGCCGGACTACTACGCCGACACGGTCTGACTCCGGACCGGGTGGACAACGTCGAGGCCGCGTGGAAGGCGTTCCGCGAGTTTCTTGCCCAGCCGGTCGATGGCCTGGAGCCAGGACCGGACAGCGACGCCGACGGCTTCATTGTTCAGTGGGGCCGGCACAGCTGGCACGACCAGCTCCCAAGCCTGAGCTTCACCCGACAGTTCGCCGTCAACGTGCGGGACACCTGGACCGAGACCGACTGGTACCAACCAGAATACTGGCAGGTGAGCCTGGATCTGGTATTCCCCGACGCGCCCGCGCTCGCCGATCTCGACCAACTCAGTGTCGGAAACACCGGGTTCGACTTCAGTCCACCCGGCCCCGACCGCAGGGCCGTTGCGTTCTCGCTCGGCAAGCCGGTGAGCTGGGATGATGCTGGGTGATTGGC
>NZ_JBHMIS010000100.1:0-2471 GCF_048060415.1 Micromonospora sp. LOL_024 | reverse complement strand
GCTGTTCACCTGCTGATCGCGACGAAGAACGCGTCTCCGTCGATGATGCGCTGCGGCTGGTAGAAGCCGTTGCTCAGATAACGCCGCCCGGAGTCCTGATTGTCCTCCTCACCGATCAGGCGGGCCGAGCCGTGCCAGGTCTTCCAACCGTCCGGATTGCCGTCCGCTCCGCCGCTGCCGGTGTACGCGCCCTCCCGGGTCGAGGCCATCGGGTACTCGTCGCAGTTGAGGTTCGGGGTGGCCGAACCCTCACCCCAGACATCTCTGCAGACCTTGCCGGCCCAGTCGCGGTTGGTTGCCTGCAGTTGGCTGTCGACCAGGCGGTGTAGCGGCCGTTGATTGGCGCCGGCCTCCGGACGGTACTCGCCGGGTGGGCTCTTACCGAGGAAGGACGGCCAGGTTCGCACCGGGTGGTGCAGCGCGTCGTCGATGTGCTGGATCGACTCCTCCACCCCGGACTCCCAGTTGTCGGCTCGCGCGATTGCCGCCAGGTCGTACGTGGGAATGACGTCTGCGAAGACCGCTCCGTGGTGTCTGCCGGCGACCGCGCCAGCTGAGTCGAATCGGATGTCGGCCGTGGTCATGCCGTTTTCGATCCACGGATCGATCTGCGGGTTGACGGGAGTGATCGCCATGTTGAGCCGGATCAGCGCCTGCGCCCGGTAGTCGTTACCGATCCCGGTGTTGTTCGGCGAGGTCATGGTTACCCACATGTTGGGTATCGCCGCCCACTGACCGAGCGGCTGGCTGACCTCGGCACCGGACGGATTGCAGGTGATCAAGCTTCCGCAGCCGGTGAGGCTGACCCGCATCGGAGTAGTCTCCCGTTCGGCGCCCCCGAGCGCCTTCCAGTCGTCGAAGCTGAGGTAGAAATCGACCTGGCGGGTGCCGTTCTGTGCGATGCCGACCAGCGTGTAGTCGAATTCGACGCTGGCGATCGCCGTGCTACAGCCCCTACAGCGCAACTCGACCTTGCGATGGCCGATGTGGCACCGATTGAAGCGGTCCATCATCCAGCCCTGCTGGGTCGAAGCCTGTGCGGCGTGCTGGCTGCGGCAGATCCGCTTCACATCGTCCTGCGGCAGGGCAGCGGGCAGAGCGGTACTGGTCTGCGGCGGCGTGTTGTCCGGCGTGGGTGTGCTGCCGGAGGACTCCGTCACCAGCCAGCCAGCCGGGTCGGGCCGCGGGACGGCCGCTGTGGCGGGGGTGGCCGTGGCGAATACGCCGACCGCGGCGACCACCAGAGAGGCGAGTCTCCTCACGAAAGCTCCTTTCGGGGGCAGGGGCTGCCGAGACATGCGTAGAGCAGGCGTCCGTCCGCGGCGTCATAGACCATCGTGTAGCCCTGGTAGGTGAGGTCCGACCGCTTGCCAGGCCGTTGACGGTGGCATCGCCGGTGACGACGTGAACGTTCGTCCCGACCGGGGCGCCGTCGAGCGCGATGCCGCTTCGGCCGATCTCGTCGCTGGTTAGGGTCGCGACGCGGCTGCCGAGGGATTTCGTCCGCAGATCGCGTCCGGCCAACTTCTGGGCCTCGGCCGGCGTGACTGGCTTACGACGCTCGCTGGAGGTGGCGGCGCGGGCGGGTAACGCGTTGCACTGCTTGCGGGCGGCGACGCACGCGGCCAAGCCGGGGACGGTCTCCAGGCAGCGGGCGGGGTCGTCGCCCAGACAATCGGCAAGCGCTTTTTGGTCGACACCGTTGTGCACGGCCGTGCTGGCCATGTTCGGCGTTGGTGCCACAGCCGCCAGAGTGCCGGCCGCAGGCTTGCCGAGCGTCACCCGGTCGACTTCGCCGGTGCTGCGCGCTGTTGTCGAGGAGGTGAAGCAGTAGGGGGCGTGTTCGCCTCGCCCATCTCAAGCGAGAACGGGTCTGGTAGACCGCAGATGTTGCTTGAGAAGCCGGAAACCCGCCCCAACGTCGGCCGGTGCCACACGTCGTTACCGTCCAGCAGCTGCAGCCGGTTTTCGAACGGAGTGGCCAGCGAGGCATACTCGGCATAGCGGGTGAGCAGGCCGTACTCGAGGTCACGGGTCCGGTTACCGGACGCGAACCGCGTCGTTCCAACATGGTTGAAGTCGTAGAACAGGTCCCACTCGCCCGCGTCGTTGCCGAGGCTCATCCAGGTGTGCATCGAACCATCGGCCAAGGTGGAGTCCGGTCTCTGGATGGCGTGGAACTCCTCCACCACGTACTCGTCTTCGATCCCCACCTCGAGCCAGTAGGCGGTGTGCGTGCTGGTATCCGTCTCTGAGGAGTAGCTTCCGCGCCATCCCATCTCGGCGTAGTCGTACCCAGGATTACCGTTACTGTTGTCCAACGGATCCCAGTTGCTGGTTGGACATCTCGTTGTATCCCGGGCCCGACTCCGGATCGAACGGTGGCCCATCAAACGAGATCGGCTGCTGACGGAAGTTCAGCATGACGCCACGCACCGGTTGCTCATCGCGTACGCAGAGCCCGATAAGAG
>NZ_JBHMIS010000099.1:0-2505 GCF_048060415.1 Micromonospora sp. LOL_024 | reverse complement strand
CTCGGTCGTCATCTGGCGTCTCTCCCTTGATCGGTCGATCAGCCGTTATTTGTACAGTCCCGGCCGGCGACGGTACCTCGATGACGCGAGCCTTGCCGTTGCGCCCTGTCGCCTGACAGGCCAAGCCGGGTGAAGGCGGGGCCGTCAGGCCCGCCCTCGCCGTCTTCTGCCCGCAGTGCAGCCCACGCCCGAGTTCATCTGCCACGACGCGCTCGCCGTGCACGCCGGAGAGGCGACGGCGGACAGTGCGGGGACCGGGCTGTTGACATCGGCGGGTGAGGGCCTCGAGTGTCGTGAAGCGTAGAGGCCGCTGGCGAGGAGGCGCCCGCAGGACCGTGGGTCTTCTCCGGCGGCCCCCAGCCCGAACGACGCATGCGACTCTCACCGCAGTCGCTGCCCACACCCCGTTGTCAACGGACGGGGTATCGCGTGGTCCTACCCGGTCAATGTGGTGCGGCGTTCTTCAGGTTGGACAGCAGGCGTGGGTCGATGTCGTCTGGCTTGAGTACCTCGGCGACGGGTGGGGCCTCGATCGGCAGGCGGTTACCGAACGAGCTGTAGAGGAGCTGCCATTCGCTGCCGTCCACTCCGGCTTGGTTGAAGTGGATCGTCAGGTTGGTGATCCGATCCTGTGGGTCGAGGGTGGCGGTGAACGGCACATCCGCGTTCGCCGGCAAGCTTCTGCGCGCCTCTGCGGTGAGCCGAGAATGCTGACGCAGGTCGAGGGTGCCGCGCACGGTCCGTCCGGTGATGAGGCGCGGCTCGACCACCGTCTCGACGAGTTCCCGCAGGTCAGTCGCCAGCTGCGTGCCGGTGAGAAGCGATGAGTCTTCACCGAGCATCTTCCTGAGATCGGCCGGGACCCACCCCTTAGGCGGCTCGCCGAAGCCGAAGAACCGGATCCAGCCTCTCTCGTCAACGGTCTTCACTTCGATCCATTGGAACTGCCCGGGCTGACGCACAGGGAAGTGGACAGCCATGTCGCTGCGCCGCCGCGCCGGATCGACCTTCATTTCGAGCCGGAGGGGATAACCGTCAGTACCTTCGCGCCTCATGGTGAACCGGACGGCGAAGGTGTCCTGGCCGACCTTCTCCGCGCCCTCCAGCAGCCACGTCTTCAGATCCTTCGTTGGCACTGCAGCCGGAAGACTCACCGTCGGTCGCGGTGGCGAGCTGTCGGCGCAGCCGCCCGTAGCGACCAGAACCACAGCGGTTGCTGCCGATAGAGCTACCCGGCCGGCGATGTGAGACCCTGACCCTCGATACAGACGAGCTGAGCCTGGCCACATTTTGATCAACAGGCATTCCTTCCTCGGGGTCCTGGCACCGCCCACGCGCACCGTGTCCGTCAGCAGAGTCCGTACGGGCGCCTCGCCGCAACAGGTGAACCGAGGTGATGACACCGAGCCCACGTAGCGCGCCAGCAAGTTACAGCAACCCCAGGGCTCAGGCAAGGTAGCGATATGCCGTCGTGAGTGTTCGGGGCGGACGCTCCTAGTCATGGGGGTATAAGGCCGGGCGCGGCCTTTCGGTGATCATCCAGGTAGTCAAAGCCGAAAGATCATCCGAGGACCGCGTCCGTTGGGAACATCGTCGCTGATCGGTGTGCTGGCCGTGCACGCGGATCATGTTGGAGTGTCGCTGCCTGCCTCGTGCCGGGCGGGTCTGGTCGAGGCGTTGATGGCCGTGCCGGACCGGCGGGACCCGCGGGGCGTGGCGCATCCCCTCGCGGGAGTCCTGGCGACCGCGGTCGCGGCGGTGCTGGCCGGTGCCAGGTCGGCGGCGGCGGTCGCCGAGTGGGCGAACGACGCCCCGCAGGAGGTCCTCGCCGGGCTCGGCGCATGGCGGGAACCGGTCACCGGGGTGTATCGGGCGCCGGACGAGTCCATCCTGCCGCAGATCCTGGCCGGTGTCGACGCCGACGCCCTGGACGACACAGTCGGCCGGTGGATCGTCGCCTCCCGGCCGGCGATGACCACAGGTCGGTGGGTGTACAGCGTGGACGGCAAGACGCTGCGGGGCAGCGGCCCGGCCGGTGAACAGGTGCATCTCCTCGCAGTGCTGGACCAGCACACCGGGACCGTCCTCGGCCAGGTCGACGTCGACGGCAAGACCAACGAGCTGACCCGCTTCCAGCCGCTGCTGGACCCCCTCGACCCGACCGCGGTGCTCGTCACCGCCGACGCGTTACACACCCGCTGACGATGCCGGTGCCATCCGAGCGCGGCATGGGCGCCCGAATCCCGGCGGATGGCGGTTGGCGTGCTCTGCTACAGCTGGGCGATCAGCGGCTGTGCCTGCGGGTCGAAGTTGTACCCGTCGTCCCAGGGGAACTGGCCCTGCTGGTCGGGCCACACCAGCTGCTGGAGGCGGATCTGGTCGTGCCTGTAGCGGTTGATCGCCATTGCGGGGAGCAGTTCGTCGGTGGGTGGCCCGTCGATGATGATGGCGTCGTGGCCGGCGATGAGGTCGCTGATGCGCTGGCCGTGGGTGAACCGTCCGGCC
>NZ_JBHMIS010000098.1:0-2545 GCF_048060415.1 Micromonospora sp. LOL_024 | reverse complement strand
TACGCCCGCCGCCTCAACCTCGAATGCCAACCATGATCACGAATGGCGGCTGCCGTACTAGTCAGCTAGCAATTGGCGGCTGCCGTATTAGCTGGTGAACTACGCGCGGCGCGTCCGGACGATGTCGACTTCATGCGGGCCGCCTTCGCATGGGTTCGTGACCGGATCCGGCACTCGGTGGACGCCCAGGATCCGCGGATCACCGTCACCGCTGGCGAGGTGCTCAGCGCCGGCGTCGGCCTCTGCTATGCCAAGTCGCACCTGCTGGTGGCCGTGGCCCGGGCCGCCGGCGTTCCGGCCGGGTTGTGCTACCAACAGCTGACCGATGGGGGAGAGCCCTTCCTGCACGGTCTCGTTGCCGTATACCTCGCGGGCCGCTGGCATCGCCAGGACCCGCGCGGCAACCGCACCGGCATCGACGCTCAATTCCGGCTCGGGCGTGAACAACTGGCCTACCCGATCACCAACGGATCGTCCGGTCTCGATTTTCCTGACGTGCACGTGCGACCCTCGCCCAACGTGATCGCAGCCCTGCCCGGTGCTCGAGACGCTCTTGAACTGTGCCGCGCCGGGTTACCCGCTACACCCTGAGCCTCGATCCACCGATGGAGGTTGGACCGGCGGGGAACCCGGATATAGAAAGTGCCCTCTGAACTGGAAGGATAGGAGTTGCGAAGCTTCTATTCCGTCGGTTCGAGAGGGCACCTCGCAGGTGAGATTACGCCATGACGCGCCAGTGGTGCGCGCGACGTTCGACGATCCGAATCTGGTGTCGTGTGCCGGGCTGGTTCCGGTGATGCGCCTGGCCGAGCAGGCTGGTCTGCACGACGCGGTCGCTGATCGGGTGGGCCTGCCGACGGACAAGGGCGCGAACCCGGCGGGGAAGGTCGCCACGATCGTGGCGGGGATGCTCGCTGGCGCGGACAGCATCGATGATCTCGACGTTGTCCGGCACGGCGGGATGCGGTCGCTGTTCGGCGGCGTGTACGCGCCGTCGACGCTCGGCTCGTTCCTGCGCACGTTCACCCACGGGCATGTCCGGCAGTTGCAGGCCGCTGCCCGTGACACTCTGATCGGCCTGGCCCGGCGGACGCCTCTGCTGGCCGGCGCGGACGTGCTGACCTTTGTGGACATCGACTCGTTGCTGCGCCGGGTCTACGGAAAGCAGAAGCAGGGCATCGGGTTCGGTCACGCCAAGGTCGGCGGCTACAACGTCTGGCTACGCGGCTACAACCCCCTGGTCGCGACGGTGTCGACACCGTTGTCCGCGCCGGTCGTGGCGGCGACCCGGCTGCGTAGCGGCAACGCCGGCTCCAGCCGGGGTGCTGCGAGGATGATCGCCGAAACGGTCACCGCCGCCCGGTCCTGCGGCGCGACCGGTGAGATCGTCGTCCGGGCCGACTCCGCTTTCTACGCCAAGACGGTCATCAGCACCTGCCGACGCCGCGGGGTGCGGTTCTCGGTCACCGCCCGTATCGACGCCAAGGTCCGCACCGCGTGCGACGCCATCGGCGACGAGCAGTGGATCGACATCCGGTATCCGCAGGCTGTCTGGGACGACGACGAACAGCGGTGGATCTCGGACGCGCAGATCGCTGAGACCACCTACACCGCGTTCGCCGGCACCCGGCACGCCGTCACCGCCCGGCTGATCGTGCGCCGTATCCGCCGTAACGATCCCACCCAAGCTCCTGACCAGCGGGAACTCCTGCCTGCCTACCGGTATCACGCGGTGCTCACCGACAGCCCGTTCACCCTCGTGCAGGCCGAAGCCCAGCACCGTCAGCACGCGATCATCGAGCAGATCAACGCGGATCTGATCGCCGGGCCTCTGGCCCACCTGCCGTCCGGGCGGTTCAGTGCCAACGACGCCTGGCTGACCTGCGCCGCCATCGCCCACAACCTCACCCGCGCCGCCGGGCACCTCGCCGCCGGCACCTGGCCGACCGCCCGGACCGCGACCATCCGCACCCGGATCATCACCGTCGCCGCTCGCCTCGCGCACCGCGCCCGCACCATCCACCTGCACCTACCCGAGCACTGGCCCTGGCAGCCCGCGTTCGACAACCTGTGCACCGCCGTCCGCCCCGCACCCGGCTGACCACGACACACCGACCGCGACCAGGCGGCCCGACCACAGGCCAGGAACTCCCGAACCCCGGAACGACAACGCCCGGAGCAAGCCGATCACGTAATCGGCGATTCGCCGCGCCCTGAAATCTCCCAATACCGAAACTATTCAACCGAGCTCAGGACGAACCGCGTCGGTGGATCGAGGCTGAGTCGGGACAGCGGATGCCGGCCATGGAATTCGCGGCAACACACTCTTCTCGGCTACGACCGCGCGCTGGGCTCTGCCGTCCTTGTCACGTACTGGGACGCCCGGTAGCCGGCAGAAGCGGGCGTCCTTCTCGGCCCCGGTCACGCACCGGCCGCTGGTGCAGCCTCGCAACGTGGTTGACCTGTCGATACGGCCACTACCTTGCAGGGCCTTTGCAAGTTCCGGGGTCGTGCGGCTGGTCGGGTTGTGACCGGTTGGGGTGGA
>NZ_JBHMIS010000097.1:0-2555 GCF_048060415.1 Micromonospora sp. LOL_024 | reverse complement strand
CGATCAACCCAACTCATCGACGCAGTCACGTAACGTCACCGGTTTTACGCAATGGCCCTGGCCGGGCCGCCCCACCGACGCGCGGGCCCGGGCGGGCCTCGGCGTTGTCGTCGGGAAGGGGCGAAGATGCGTTGGCACGTCGAGTCGGAGCGGACGATCTACCGTGATCGGTGGTTGCACCTGCAGCGTGCGGACGTCGTGCTGCCGAACGGCGTCCATCTGGACCACCGGGTCATCCGTCGACCGGACGCCGCGTTCGCCGTGGTCGTGGACCGGGACCGGATCCTGCTGCTGTGGCGGCACCGGTTCATCACGAACACCTGGGGCTGGGAACTTCCGGGTGGCGCCGTCGAGCCGGGGGAGGAGCCCGTCGCGGCGGCTCGGCGGGAGACGGCGGAGGAGACCGGGTGGCGGCCGGAGGGGATGCTGCAACCGCTGGTGTGCCTGCAACCGATGGCCGGTCTGCTTACCGTGCGGCATCACGTGTTCCGGGCCGAGGCGGCGAGCTACCTCGGCCCACCCGTGGATTTCTGGGAGGCCGACCGGGTGGTCTGGGTGCCGCGGCCAGAGGTGCGAAGGCTGGTCGCGGCCGGTGCCGTGGTCGAGGCGACCACCCTGGCCGCGCTGCTGCACCTGCTCACGTTCGGCTGACGTCGATCCGTTGAACCGGTAGACCGGCGGACCATTCGATCGGTGTGGACCGCGCCCTTTCGCCCCGAATCTCGCACCGGCCGGCCTTTGCGGTTCGAGGTACAGGGGCTTTGCGTAGTCACCTGAGGGTGGTTTTGACCTGGAGGTTTGCGGTGTCACCGGCCTGATAGGAGGATGATGTAAGAGGCTGGTTTGTGACTTCTTTTCCGCTTTGCGGTTGGCTGATCTGTGCTGACCCGACTCAAAAAACATCATAATTTTGAAACGCCCGTGCGACCTGGGGGTGGATGACCAGCCAGATCCTCGCGTTGCGTGACCACCTGATCGACCAGCAGGTGACCTGCGTGGTGATGGAGGCGACCAGTGACTATTGGAAGCCGTCCTACTACCTGCTCGAGGACGCCGGCTTCGAAGTCATGCTGGTCAACGCCCGGCACGTGAAGACGCTGCCGGGTAGCAAGACCGATGTCCCGGACGCGACCTGGCTTGCCCAACTCGGTGCGCACGGCCTGGTGCCGCAACTGGAGGTCACCTTCGCCACCGAGCAGGCGACGACCGGATCCCGGCTGGCTGCCACGGGAGCGGCCGTCCACCTGCCCGGCGACGAAGCCGAGCGGGACATCCTCCTGACAACGGTGGAGGGACTGGTGAACTTGCTGGCTACCAGGAGAGCGCCGCCGCACTGCGGACGGCCGTGCATGGCGGAGCTGGTCAACATACTCGAGGACCTGGCCCGATAACCGAAGCTGGCCTACCTGAAGTCGTCGGCGTGGTCGGCAGCCCACTCAGCGAGTGTATGCGCCCGTTTGCCGGTAGCCTCGGCCACGTCCGGCCGCGCCTCAGGCGGCTGATCCGTCCACTTCTTGAAGTACGAGTGAAGGTAGTCGATCACCTCGACCGGCCAGCCGACCTGCAGCATCTCCTCCTTCTCCTGCTCGGGGGTGATCACCTCGATCGTGATTGGTTTGCCGACGACGTCGGCGATCGCCATGACCTGCTCGCGTTGGGTGGTGGCTTCGGGCGCGGTCGGGCGGTAGATCTTGCCGGCGTGACCGTCGTTCATCAGCGCCGCCGCGGCCACCGCGCCAATGTCGGTCTCGTGTACCGGCATGCCCTTGGCGTCCGGGAAGGCCAGCCGAACGTGGCCCTGGCGGATCGGCTCCGACCAGCTGTCACGCTTGTTCAACGCGAACTCGCCAGGCCGCACGTGAGTCCAATCCAGGCCGGAGTTCTCCACCGCCTTCTCGACGACCAGGTGGTACCCGTCATCGTGATTGTCCGTCACGGCGTCCGAGGACAGCACCACGATTCGCCGGACACCGGCTTGTTTCGCCAGCTCGACGACCTGTGCCGCGGTCTCTGGCACGGCAAATAGGTGCATTGCCGTGACACCGGCCAAAGCTGGCTGGACAGTTTCCGGCTTCAGCAGGTCACCTTGCGCGACTTCGACTTCCGGTGGAAACGAAGCCGTGTCCGGATTGCGTGTCAGCGCGCGGACCTGTGCCCCGGCCGCAAGGAGATGCTTCACCACCTCCTTGCCGACGTTGCCGGTGGCGCCGGTCACTAGAATCGTCACAAAATCCTCCCAGTATCTCGGAATAGTGGTGCTCGCCGCTCACATCAGCGGGAGAGCGCGGCACGCAGGTAGTGGCCTGTGTGGCTTTGGCTGGTCGCGATCTGCTCCGAAGTGTCCTTCTGGATCAACCTTGCCGCCCTGGTCTCTGTCAGTGCCGATGTCGATGGTTCAGCCCGCTCGGGCGCTCCCTCCAGACGAAACACAGCAAGCATCTCCATCAGATCTGGTCTCGATGCAGAGAAGCAACGCTACCAAATATAAGGGATTAGTGAAGTGATCTCAGCGACTTTCCGGTAGGTATTTGTATTCGAAGTGGGTCAGGTGCAGG
>NZ_JBHMIS010000096.1:0-2644 GCF_048060415.1 Micromonospora sp. LOL_024 | reverse complement strand
CAGACCGCGAATGGCAACGCGCCGACGCCCTCCAACCCGGAGACCAACTCGCCAGCACCACTGCGACCCCCGTACGAGTCACCGGCACAGCAACTGCGGTGCCATGGCGTGCGCTCGCCTACAACCTCACCATCGACGACCTCCACACGTACTATGTGCTCGCCGGCAACACGCCCGTCCTGGTTCACAATTCAAATTGTGTTCCCGATCTGGGGGTGGCCTGGAAGGCGAAGCCGGCAGCAGAAGTGTGTGGAACCGGTGGGTGCGAAAGAGTAGCCGATCATATCCAATCTGTCATTGGCGGTGACGTCATGCGGATAACGGACCGATACGGTGCGCCTTTCTTGGGTAAGTATCGCGGCGTCGATAGTGGTTGGGGGTATCATGACGTCGTTGTGAAGGATGGTCGAGTATTCGATGCCACCACGGGAAGACACGGTGAATTAATGGCCGACTATAGGGCAGTCTGGGAATATGGAGATGATCTCGTATTTAATCCGGCTCCTAGGTGACGGGTCAGTCTATGGAGCTGCGTGAAAGGCTTGCTGACGTGCGGAGACGCCCGCACGCGTACGGCCTCAGTACCTTCGGTGAGGTTGTCGCGTTTGTGATGGGTGTTGATGCGGCGACTGATTGGCAATTCTTGGAAGGATTCCGTGAATGGTTAGCGGTCAAGTCTGGGCTTGGTGCAAATCTTGCGTTGCCGGTATTGCTAGTCAGGATCGCCTATCCTGATTCGGGAAATGACTTCTGGGTTGCAGCTATGCGTGAAGATAGCTCTAAGGCTGCGGTCTTGCTATTCGATGAGTTGGAAGCCTTTTTGGAGTCCAAGCGCTTGCGTAATTCCGAGTAGGCTGGTTCGGTCTCCGGACTTCCAGGAGCATCATTTGAACCGTGACTCGGGGTGGGGTTCCTGCCTGCTTGTCCTGCGCCGATGGGCGTGGTCGTTCGCCTGGGTTGCTGTCACAACTGCTGTCACAACTGCTGTCACAACTGCTGTCACAACTGCTGTCACAACTGCTGTCACAAAGGCAGTCATATGCACAAACGTCAATGAGGTTCGCCGGGGTGCGAACGATCCTGCCAAGCTCGCTCGCATCCGCACTGCGGTCGGGGAGATGCCGATCCTCCTCCTCGGGATCGGCGCACAGGGCGGCGACATCGACGCGTGCCTGAGCGGCGGCACGGCGGGTGCGACGTTTTTGGTCTGATCGTCAACTCCTCCCGCGACATCCTGTACGCGTCAGCCGGAGATGACTTCGCCGACGCCGCCCACGGCGCGGCGAGCATGCTCAACGCCCGCCTCGCCTCAGCATCCACCACACGCCCCTAACTTGATCTTTAACCCGCTGAGGTCTTGTGGGGACCCCGATCGGTCACGGAAACAGCCCCTGGTCGATGATCTTCTTGTCTAGGGAAGAACATCAATGACCAAGGGCTGTTCTGGTGATCAGTGTGCATGACCGTGGTCCGGGCGATGCCGTCGGAGAGTTGGCGGGGTTCCGGCGAGAGTTGTACGACTGCTTGACTGCCCGGGCTGACGCGTTGTTCGAGTTGACGGATGCGGTGTTGTGCGCCGACGGGCCGGTCCGGTCGTTGGTGGAGTTGTCGCTGGAAGGTGAGCACCGTCGGGGTCATGGGGCGTTGTATGACACCCTCGCATGCGGGCGTCTGGACATCGATCGGTTGCGTACCGCTCTCGCCCGGGTGCCGCTGCCGCGGGCGGCCGACGGGCGTCTCGTTCTGGCGGTGGACATCACCTGCTGGCTGCGGCCGTACGCGCACACCTCACCGCAGCGGATCCTGTGTCACACCTATGGGCGCGGGAAAGACCAGACGATCATGGTCTCGGGCTGGCCGTACTCGATGGTCGTGGCCCTGGAATCGGGCTGAGCCGCGTCCACGCCCACCAGATCGAGTGATGCCGGTCCGGCTGCCGTGCCCGACCAGACCGGCCCGACGAGTGGGCTGGCCTCACTCGTAGCGCCCACCCGGACTGCGCCGGATCAGCTGGCCGGCTATGGGCTGGCCTCGGTATCGACTCGACCTGTCTGGTCGGTTCTTTGTCCGGGTGGTTGTTGACCAGTGAGCGTGATGCGACAGCATGTAGTGGTGCTTGAGGACCCGAGTAGATGGCGCAGGCTCGTTGCCGAGTACGGCGCGCTTCGCCAGCCGGGCTCCGGCCTGACCCGACAGGCGCGTGGCCAACGGCTTAACGAGATGATCGCCGAACTTCTAACGACCTTTGGCCTGCGAGCGAAGTCGGACCAGCGGAGCGTCGGCGAGTTGGACGTCGTCTTCAACCACGCGGGCCGGCGCTACATTCTGGAGGCCAAGTGGGAGCAGGCCAAGACGGGGACGGGGCCGATCGCGAAGCTCCAACGACGCGTCGAGCAACGCATGGCCGGGGTGACCGGGGTCTTCCTGGCGATCAAGGGTTTCACCGACGAGGCCATAGACGAAGTCGACAAGGGTCGGCGTCTGGATGTGCTGTTGCTCGACCAGTCCCATTGGGAGGCGATGCTGAGCGGTTTCGTGCCGCCGCAGGAACTTTTCGAGTTGGTTACTGACGCCGCTTCCTTCCCAGGGCTTAATCAAGTTCCGTGGGTGTCCGGAGTGTTGGTGATGCCCAGGATGGGGAGTG
>NZ_JBHMIS010000095.1:0-2747 GCF_048060415.1 Micromonospora sp. LOL_024 | reverse complement strand
TTCACACACCCCCACCACCGCATCCCGCCAGGTCAGACCGCCAATGGCGGCTGCCGTACTACGCCCGGCGGAGCCCTGACCGTAGGTTTACGGAAGGCGCTGCCGCCGGCTTTGGCGCACCCGCGCACACATCCCGGTCGTGCGCGAATCGCTGATACGTCCGGCCACCGAGCTCCCCATCGGTGCCGGCGTAGCGAGAACCAACTCCACCAACCACGTTCCGGGAACCGCCCCCACCAATCAGGGGTGGCCGTGCCGATGTCCGGGAACGCCGCGTGCCGGCACGACAGAACCCGCCGGTCCGGCGCAGAATGATTCCTCGTGAGCCACGACGACCCACCGCCGGTCGCGATCGTGCGGGTCGCACGACGCGACGATCCGGTCGGCGCGGTAACCGAGCATGACGCCACTCGGCGCGCCCACGCGTACCCGACCATCCGGGTCGGGGCGCCACTGTTCGGGCATGCCGTGGACCTGCGCGGCGGACGCTGGCAGGTACACGCCCTGTTCGATGTCACCCCGCAAGACGCCCGCAACACCCTCGCCCACCGGCTGCGGGAGCGGCTCCTCGAGACCACCGATCCCGCCCTGGCCGCCGAGGTGACCGCCGCCGGGCAGATCCTGGACCGGGACAAGGTCAACGAGGTCACCGTCGCCGGTCAGGTACACCGCGTCGTCCGGGCGGACACCTTCGCCCGCTTCGGTCCCGGCGGGCCCGAACCCCCGCGGCCCACCGACCCCGACCCCCGCCCAGGTGCCACCCGACGTGTACGCCGACAGCGTCGCCGCCGTGCACACCCACCCCGACGTCGTCCTGCTCCCCTGCCGCTATGCCGCCGCCGAACACATCGACGGCATCTGGCAACCAATCACCCACGCCGTCGCCACCCCGCAGGAAGCACGCGACGAACTCGCCTTCATTTTCCGCTACATCGAGCCACGCCGTAGCCATCTCACCCCCGATCAGATCACCACCTACCGGCACGCCGCCGACCAACTCGGCAACACACCCATCGACGAGTTCACCGTCCTCAACCGACGCTTCCGGATCACGCGCATCGAAACCCTGCTGCGCTTCTCGCCCGAGGGCCCCGAAGGCCCCCGCCCTTCCGACCACAACCCCGACCCGCCGCCCGAGGCCGCGTCACGCGCATCAGCCTGACCAACACCCGCCACCAAAAACGACCCATCCCGTATCCCACGGCGGACGGCCTCGCCGACTACATTCCGTTGCAGCGCGGGTCAGTCGCGCCCGCACCTGATCACGGCCACCGTGGCCGAGCCTTAGCTACCACAACGGCACTGTCGGCCCGACCAGGTTGACCTCAACCCTGCTTGAACTCCTACCGTCGCCGCATGAGCGAACTCGACGAGGCTTACCAGCGGGTCCGGCTTTCCGGTCCGGAACGGGGCGGTTGGCTGTCCAACCACGCGCCCATGGCGATCGAGGCACTTGCTCGGCACGGCCACGGCGAGGCCGTGCACCGATGGCTGGACGGGTACGCCGACCGGCTGGAGGAACGACCACGGGGTATCGAGCCGATCGCCGCCGACGAGTGGCGAGACCCGCTCGGCGACCCGGTGCGTACCGGTGACTGGCTCGACTACTTCGACCGCGAGGTGGCCGACGAGCCCTGGCGGCAGGTGCTCGCCCGATGGTGGCCCCGCCTGCTGCCCGGCATTGCGGCCGGCGCCACCCACGGCGTGATCCGGGTCGGCCACGCGGTGCGCGCGCTGCTGGAGCAGGAGACCGCACCCCGCATCGGCGAACTCGGCCAGGGACTGGCCTACTGGGCAGCCCGCTGGCAGCCTCTCGCGCCACCCGGCGCCGGGCGGTACCTGGCCACCGATCCACGAACCGCGCTCGACGCGGTGCCGCGCATACCCGACCAGCGCTTCGGAATCCGGGCCCGCCTCGCCCAACTCGCCGACCTTCCCCGCTGGCCCGCGGCGGCCGGTGCGGTGCCGCACGGCGGAGAACGCGTCGGGGACACCGCCGCCGATGAGGACGCCGTGCCGGCCCGCCTGGCCGGGATCGTGCACGCGGCGGTCCTCCGGCACGGCACCCACGGGTACGCCAACCCGGTCATGCTGGTACACGCCGCCACCGCACCAAACGCGGTCCTGCGCACCCTACCCGCCATACCCCGAGTGCTCTGGGCGGCCAGCCTCGCCGCCGCCTGGGCCGCCACGGCCGCCGTCACCGCCTCGTACGCCCCAGCGACCGGACGTTCCGCCCCGCCGACCGCACCCGATGTAGACCCCGCCGAGGCCATGCAGCACGCGGTCGACTCCACCGGCCCGCACGCCATCAAGTTCGCCGACACCGCGCTCGACGCGTACGCCATCACCAGCGACACCACTCTCCTCGCCGCCTCGATACACGCCAGCGAACAGACCGGACGATGGTGAGAACCCGCCCACCCTCCACGGCACACTGACCCGATCAACTCCTTCGGTGTCACGAGCCGGAACACCGGGCAGACAGAGACACCCGAGGAAACATCCGCTCATCGAATCCGCACCCAGGCAAACGGCGGATTCAGAAACGCCCGTCATGTGACGTCACCGACTTGGATCGTCGGCAAGTCGAGGGGCCCGGCCTCCGGACGCAAGCCGAACTCGGGGCGGTATGCACGTAAAGTGTACGTATTTCGTGTACTCGAACCTGTACGCCGACACGAGTGGGTCTGTCAAGTTAACGGCTGATCTTGGTTGTTGAGGTGGTCAGTCGTTGGCCGGGGTGA
>NZ_JBHMIS010000094.1:0-2760 GCF_048060415.1 Micromonospora sp. LOL_024 | reverse complement strand
GAGGTCCTCGACGAGGTGAAGGCGTGGCAGCACCGGCCGTTGGACGAGGTGTACCCGATCGCCTACGTCGACGCCCTGATGGTAAAGGTCCACGACGGCGGGCAGGTCCGCAACAAGGCCTGCTATCTGGTCGTCGGTGTCGGGGTCGACGCCTTCGCCGACAGCCCGCTCGGGAAACGCTACCCGGCCGCGGTCGCCGTCTGGGAACGGGCGTGGGACCGGTTCACGCCATTCTTGGCGTTCCCTCCCGAGGTGCGCCGGATCATCTACACACCAACGCGATCGAGTCGTTCAACTACCAGATCCGCAAGGTCATCAAGAACCGTGGACACTTCCCCACCGACGACGCCGTGGTCAAGCTGATCTGGCTGGCCATCGCCGACATCGAAGACAAACGCGCCCGGCAACGCGCCGCCGAGGCCGACAAGCCCCGCACCCAGGCCCGCCAGGCCCCAGGACGACTCGTCGAAGGCACCGGCGTCCACGGCTGGAAACAAGCCCTCAACTCCCTCGACATCTTCTTCCCAGGCCGCATCCCCATCGATATCCGATAGTTAACCAAGATAGGGCGTTACACAGATAATCGGACAAGCTCGATCATTTTTTTATTTCTCGGCGTCGACACGCACAACGACGCGCACGTCGCTGCGGTGATCACCGTGCTGGGTGCGCTGGTCGACACGCGGGCGTTCCCGACCACCACCGCCGGCTACACCGCCTTGGTGGACTGGGCGCGCGGACACGGTCGGCTGCACCGCGCCGGGGTGGAGGGCACCAGCTCCCACGGCACCGCCCTGACCCGGCACCTGCACGGCGATGGGCTGCAGGTCATCGAGGTCAACCGGCCCGACCGGGCGGTGCGCCGTTGACGCGGCAAGACCGACGCCATCGACGCGGAGAACGCCGCCCGGGCGGTGCTGTCCGGGCAGGCCACCGGCCTGGACAAGAGCGGCGACGGTGCCGTGGAGACGATCCGCATGTTCAAGATCGCTAAGGACTCGGCGGTCAAGGCCCGCACCCAGGCCATCAACCAGCTCAAGGCCGTGCTGGTGCGCGCCGACCCGACCCTGCGGGAATCGCTGAGCGGCCTCGGCCGCGTCGCGTTGAATCGCGCCTGCGCCGACCTGCCCAGCGACACCGGCCACGACACCCGCGCGGCGACCACCGCGGTGCTGCGCAGCCTGGCCCGCCGTGTCCTGGCCCTCACCGACGAGGCCCGCGCCCTGCAGCAACAGATGAGCGCCACCATCACCGCCTGCGCGCCGCAGCTGCTCGAGCAGCACGGCGTCGGCCCCGACACCGCTGCGGCACTGCTCATCACTGCAGGCGACAACCCGGACCGGCTGGCCAACCAGGCCACGTTCGCCGCCCTCTGCGGCGTCAACCCGATCGAGGCGTCATCGGGCAAGACCACCCGCCGCCGGCTCAACCGCGGCGGTGACCGGCGCGCCAACAGCGCCCTATACACCATCGTCCTGACCCGACTCGGCCGCAACCCACGCACCCGCGATTACGCCACCAAACGGGCACGCGAGGGCAAATCCACGAAGGAGATCATCCGCTGCCTGAAGCGCTACGTCGCCCGGCAGATCTTCCCCCTCATTACCGCAGCCCTGTCACCAGCGACAACGCCCAACCCGGCGGCTTGACAAACATAGGGGCGTCATCACGCTCCATCGCCAACTCCGCGTTCTCCCGCCGCAACCGCGCCAGCTCGGCCCGCTCGTCCTCGGCCAGCTGCCCGGCAGCGGCTTCGCCACGAGCGGCACGATCCCGCTGAACCCAGTTGGCCAGAGTGCCGCTGTTGATCCCCAGATCACGCGCTACCTGCGCGATCGACTTCCCGGTCTCCCGCACGATCCGGACCGCGCCCGCGCGGAACTCCGGATCGAACCGGCGTCTCGTCTCAGCCATGAACCGCTATCCCTCAAGTTCTGGCCTCCAAGTTACGAGGGGAACCACACCTGCTACCGCGAAGACGCCAGCCGAGTTCGTACCCGCAACGGACCCCGCGTCCTGGCCTCCATGCGCAACCTGGCCATCAACGCCCTACGCCTGGCCGGACGCTACGACATCACCGAAGCCACCCGATGGGCCAACCGCAACACGACCAGGCCCTTCACCATCCTCGGACTCACATCATGATCTTAAAACGCCCGTGCGAGCGGCTTTAACGGCGAACTGCGGATCCCGGACTGGTGCTGCCAGGGCTTGAGGGTGTCGCGGGCGAGGATCCGGCGGATGGTGGATGCCGAGATCGACGCGGTGATGCCCCGGTCGACGGCTTCGGCGGCCAGGTCGGGACAAGTTTATCTCGACAGTGGCGTGCCTGTTTCGGCTGGTAGCTGGCAAGCCAGGGCTTTGACCTCGGCCACCTGGACCGGCGTGAACCGGACTCGCCGACCAGACCGGGGCCGGTCGGCGAGTCCGGCCTAGAGGAGTCGTTCCAGACCGCGAAGAACGAGGTCGGCCTGGACCAGTACCAGGTCCGCCGCTACGACGCCTGGTACGCCCACATCACCCTCGCGATGGCCGCCGCCGCGTTCCTCGTCGTCACCCGCGCCCTCGAAGCCGCAAAGGGGGCGCCACCGCAGGCGAACGCAGCCTGATCCCGCTGAGCAGCAACGAAATCCGCCGCCTGTTCGCCCACCTTGCCCTGACCACCCGCCGCCGAGCCGACCACATCCTGCAATGGTCCCACTTCCGCCGCCGACGCCAGGAACAAGCCCGAGCCGCCCACTACCGCAAACGACTCGAACC
>NZ_JBHMIS010000093.1:0-3122 GCF_048060415.1 Micromonospora sp. LOL_024 | reverse complement strand
CGATCAACCCAACTCATCGACGCAGTCACGTAACGTCACCGGTTTTACGCAATGGCCCTGCGTCGAGGGTGGCGGCGAGGTCGACGAAGTGGGCGAGGCTGCGGCTGAATCGGTCGACTCGGTAGACGAGCAGGACGTCGTAGAGGCCGGCTTTCGCCGCGTCGAGCGCTTTATTGAGGCCGGGGCGGTCGGTGGTGGCGCCGGAGGCGTCGTCTTCGAATTCGCAGACGATGACCCAGCCGGGGTTGTTGTCGACGTAGCGTCGCAGGGCGGTGCGTTGGGCGAGGAGACTGAAGGGCTGGTGTTCGTCGTCGGTGGAGCGTCGGATGTAGATGCACACCCGGCACGGTCCGGTCGAGCCTCCCGGCTGAGTAATGGTCGGGACGCGTCGTCCGCGCCGCTTCGGTGGGCTGGTGGGGGTGGGCTTGCCTGGCATGAGGTGGTTCCTCCGTGCGGATTCGGGGTGGGTGTGGCCGGCGGCGGCCCACGCGCGAGCGGGCCGCCGCCGGCGTTGGGTGAGGGGGTTCAGGCGGCGAGGTCGGGGTGCTCGCGCCAGAAGTGGTTGAGCAGGACGGCGAGGGCTTCGGCGGCGTTGTCGAGGTCTTCGGCGGTCATGGGAATGGTGTCGACGCGTGCGATACGCATCGGAATCGTCGTTTCCTTTTCGTTGGTGGGGATGTGTTTCGCACCGCCGTTATTGGTGGCGGTACCGGGATGTGGTTCGTCAGGATAGCTCCGGACGGCGTTTTCGTCGTCATACGGCGCGGTGGCCACGGTCCTCCGAAAAGCGTGTGAAGCTGCGGGAGTCGTAGTCCTTGGTTCATGCGTTTTCCTTTCCTGCGCTCGGATTCGCGCGATCGATCCGATTGATGCGGAAGAGGCGACTCGTGACGGGTCGCGCTGCTTTCGCGTGAGGGGTGGGGACGATACCTCCAAGCGCTGTCACCGGGAGGCGATGCGGACTGTCAGCGACTCACGGAAACTCACACTGGGCACCAGAGAGCGGCTGACAGTTGCGAAGCGTTGCTGTCACGGCGGGAGCAGAGGTATCGTCCGCGCCCGTCGGGCGGGAGAGGCGTGACTGCGGCTATCGCTGGCCGCGTTTTGCCGGCCGCCGCCGTCATCGCGGTTCGGGAAGCAGCCGTCACGTCCGCTGGCCCGCGGGGCTCAGCGGCTGTGATGGCCCTTGACGCCGCCTGTGTGGGCACGTGTCCGGTTGCTCGGGGTGGGTTGCCGCCGTGGGTCAGGTGGACTGTTCGGTGCGGCTGTCTGCGGCGGGGAGGTCGACCAGGCGCATCGGCGCCCCGTGGTGGCGGTGCAGCCACCACCCCGCCTCGGCAGGGTTGATGCCGGTGACCTCGGCATGCACGGCGGTGGCCACCGGGTAGATGGTCCCGGCCGCGGCGAGTTCCTGGTGGAGGTGACGCTCACGGGCTGGGGAGTGCAGCCAGAACAGCACCGGCCAGATCCGGCCGGTGACGTGCGCGAGGTCCCGATAGCCGTCGATCTTGTCGACGAGGCGGGACAGAGGCCGTTCGGTGCCGAGGTCGTGCTCCAGGTAGAACGGCACCCTGCGGTCGCCGTCGACCCAGATGCCGTGCCCGTCCGGCCGCGACCTCGGCTGGTAGATGCGCACGGTGACGTCGTCGTCGGGTTCGGCGAAGGCGCCCATCTGCTGGCAGCGTCCCGCCGGCCACCAGCGCAACAGCTCGCTGCCGGGGTGGGTGCGGGCGTGACCGGCCAGGGCGGTGAAGAAGCCGTTGACCCCGAGCAGGTGCGGCAGGTTCGCCCGCCTCGTCAGGTGCCAACGCCTGCGCCGGGCCTGATCCTTGCGCGGTAGGTCCTCGCCGCGTTGCGCGGCGACGACCTCGACGCCGAGCTGCGCCAGCACGTAGTGGAACGGGTAGGAGCCGCCGTCGGGCTTCTGCGGCCGGAACCGGTCCACCACCTCCAACTTGTGTGCCAGGGCGCGTAGGCGTTCCTGGGCGTAGTCGACCGACGGGTAGAGGGCTTCGGCGATCTGGAAGGAGGTGAGCACCCCGTGGTCGGCCAGCCAGCCGAGCAGGACGAGGTCGCGGTCGGTGAGCTGAGCCTGCACCCGAAGCAGCTGATCAGGCATGCGCCACCACCAACCCAGGGGGGAGAGACCCAGTCGGAGGGTCTGTCGCAGCACGACACACGCTGCTGACAGCGGCCCCGACCTGGGCTGTGAGCCGAACCAGAGGGTCCGTTCGGGAGTCCTGTTGAAGCGGGACGCCAAGTGGGAGACCCAGCGGGACCCGCAACGGGAGGTCAAGCCCGCCGCTGTCAGCGGGAGACGTCGGGGATGCGGTAGCCACCATCAGCGGCGGTGAGGATTGATGCGTGAACAGGGTGTACTCCAAAGTGAGGAGCTGCTTCCCGTCCTGGCCCATTGAGATCAGCACCGATAACGGCAGCCAAGAGGGCCCCCCGCGGACCCCTCGCCGCCAACGCGGGGTACCCGGCGGCGAGGAGGATCATGTCCTCGGCCTTGCCGAACCAGACGAGCACCAAGCTTCGACGCCCGGTTGTGTGACGCCGAATTTGTCCGTTGCGCGACAGCCCCGACCGGCTCGGAAAGGGCTGTTGAATATGCGGTTATATCGGCGGGCTCCCAGGTTGAAGGGTTCGTTTTGGTTGAATTGGGAGGGCCGGGTGTCGACCTATTTACGAGAAGTGGAGCGGACACACTTGGCTTGCCGTCGGAGATCATGAAGCATGATGTGCTGCTGCTCCGAGAGCCGTGGACTGTCGCGCCCCCGGGAAGTGATTGCCAAGAGAGCCTTGTCGATTTTGTCGGAGGGATCGCGGCGGGCATGGTCGGTGAGTCCGCACCTTCTGCTCTTGAAGACTGCTCGTACAGGATGTGGACTAGGGACGAATACAAGGCATCATTGGCCGCAGTTCTTGAAGCCGAGAAAAAGGAGCTAGTCGGCATCGTTGGTCAGTCCTTCGGGGCGCTGCCTGCCGCTGCCGCATTCGATCTGTCGCCTACCGCGTGGTTAATACTGCACGCTCCTATCGCCCCTCCCAACACGTCCGGTGCACGGCCGTTTCAACATCATCCGGCAAGGCCGAGGATGGTGAATGGCCTGTTCATG
>NZ_JBHMIS010000092.1:0-3185 GCF_048060415.1 Micromonospora sp. LOL_024 | reverse complement strand
CTCGCCCGGTCCTCAACACGGACAGAACACCTCAAGCCGGAACAACGCCGGGGCCGTGGGCTGGACCCGACCGAAGATCCGCACCCCGCAGGCGGCCGACCGCTGGACTTGGCTGATCATCGCCGCGCACACCCAACTCCGCCTCGCCAGGCCTCTCGCCGCGGACCTACGCCGCCCATGGGAACGACCAAACACACCCGAGCGGCTCGCCCCTGCCCGGGTCGTCGAGGGTTTCGGGACCTCCGCGCAACGCGAAGGTTGAAGAACAAGCTTAGGTCAGTGCGGTTACGGTGGTGCGCAGCTCGGCGAGCACCTCGGCGGCCAGGGTGGCAACGTCCTGGTCGGCGGTGGCCTCGAGCCAGCGGGTGTAGGTCACGTGGAAGGCTAGCCCGATCAGCGCGGCGACGAGGTCCGCGGTCAGGCCGGTCAGGCCCCGCTCGCGCAGGGCGCCGGTGATCGCAGCGGTCTGGGCGTGCTGTTTGAGTAGGTCGCGTTCGCGTAGTTCGGGGGTGTGGGCGACGACCGCCTGACGCCGCCCGTACCACAGCCGCTTGGCCGGGTCGAAGATCGGCAGAATGCTGCGCAGGACCTCGTCGACCAGGCCGAGGGTCGTGACGGCGGGTGGGGCGGCGGCGATCGCGGCCACGGCCCGGTCGGCGATCAGGCTCGTGCCGGCGAACAGGACCTCTCGCTTGTCGGCGAAGTGCCGGAAGAAGGTGCTCTTCGCCGTGCCGGCGCGCTCGGCGATTTCCGCCGCGGTGGTGTTGTCGTAGCCGCGCTCGAACAGTTCCAGGGCAGCGTTCTGCAGACGTTCGCGCGTGTCCGGTTCCCATCTGCCCACGAGACCATCATAGGTGATGGGTCCCTGGTCCGATCATATGTTACGGTGATGGGACCTAGGTCCCATCACTTAGGAGAGAGCGAGACACGAATGGACTTCGCCGGTAAGACCGCCCTGGTAACCGGATCCGGCGCGATCGGCGGCCTCGGCCACGCGATCGCGAAGATATTCGTCGGCTGCGGCGCCACCGTCATCCTCACCGGGGTCGACCGGGCGCGCGGCGCTGAGGTCGTCGCAGACCTCGGCGGAGGCGCCCGCTTCGTGAGGGTCGATCTGAGCAGTGTCGACGAGGTTCGCCGCTTGGCAGACGAAGTGGGCCCGGTCGACATTCTGGTCAACAACGCGGTGGCCTACACGCTGGCGTCAACCGTGGGGCAGGACCTCGACGAGTATGACGGGGCGTTCGCCGTCAACGTGCGGGCGCCGTTCGTGCTCACCGCCATGCTCGCCCCGAAGATGGCCGCGAACGGTGGCGGCAGCATCGTCAACATCTCATCGACGGCCGCCGCGAAAGCCGAGCCCGGCATGACCGTCTACAGCGCGACGAAGGCCGCCATGGAGGCCTTGACGCGTGCCTGGGCAGCCGAGTTCGTCGAAGGGAACGTGCGGGTTAATGCCGTGCGGCCCGGCCCGATGCACACCTCCAAGCTGGTTGGCGCGCTTGGCCCAGACCTCGGCGGCCTGGGGCAGGCGGTGCCGATGCGCCGCTCGGCCGACCCGTCTGAGGTCGCCGAGGTCGTGGCGTTTGTCGCGAGCGACAAGGCGAGCTTCATGACCGGCGCGACAATCGCAACCGACGGCGGCCGCGCCGCCATCTGATCTGACGCAGTACCCCTCGGCTGGTGCACACCCACTGCCGGAGCATGGCGAACGAGTAGGACGCTACTCCGGTTACCACGGACCCTGCCCTCGCGGCGATGCGGCGCCCTACGTCACCGTGGGCGAGAGCCAACAGCTATTCGCGTTCGCGGTCCTCGCCACACTTCCGCTCGTGATGCTGATCGAGCTCGGGTTCCTGGTCGCATTCGGCGTGCTGCTCGACGCTCTGCTGGTGCGGTCGGTCCTGGTGCCCGCCCTCACCCTGCTGATCGGCCGGCGGATCTGGTGGCCGAGCCAGCTGTCCCAGCCGGCGGAGCCGCCGGACCGTCAACGGCCGCGCGCCGGCGATGAGGAGCTCGCGCTGCAACGGTGAAACCTACGGCACGGACGAGATCCGGGACAGGGCCCCATGCCTGTCCCGGATTTTTATGCGCCCGACGGTCGCCGCCGGTTGGTCCTGCGCCACGCGCCGGGGCTGGGGTTGGCGCCTCCCGGTGTCCTCTGCCCGGTGGTGGGCCGCTTGTCCTGCGCCATGCGGCCGGGCTGTGGTGGGCGCACCGCGGGTGTCCCACCCCGACGGTGAGCCGCGCGGGGCCATGCCCGAAGACCGCCGTCCCTCGTCCTGCGCCGCCGGGGGGGTCAGCGCACCGCAGTGTCCCTGCCCGGCGATGAGCCGCGCGAAAGGGCGGGCAGGGCCGCAGCCGGAAGGTCGATCCGAAGCAGCGCGCCACCGCGTGCGGAGCGGGCGACGGTGGCCCGACCGCCGTGGGCGTCAACGACCCGCTGCACGATCGACAGCCCCAGACCGGATCCGGGCAACGCCCGGGCGCTGTCGGCACGGTAGAGCCGGTCGAACACCCGCGGTACGTCGGCAGCGTCGATGCCCGGCCCGGCGTCGTCGACCTCGAGCACCGCCGATGCGCCCTCGGCACGGAGCCGGACCTGGACCGGCTGGTCCGCGGGGACCACTTGCCGGCGTTGTCGATGAGGTTGAGCACCGCCCGCTGGAGGCCGGCGGGTCGGCCGCTAACCCATACGGAGGTGAGGTCGAGCGCGATCACGATGTCGGGCTTCGCGCGAAAACGCGCCCGGGTCGCGGCGGCCACCACCACGTCGGCGAGGTCGAGCAGCTCGGTGCTCTCGTCGCTGACGTCACCGCGCGCCATCTCGGTCAGCTCGGCGGAAAGGGTGCTCAACTCGGCCACCTGGGCGCCGAGATCGTTGAGCAGCCGGGTCCGGCTCTCCGCCGGCAGTGCGCCGCCGGCCGACGCCAGCACAACCATGGCACGACGTAATCGGATCGGTGAACCGGTGCCTCTGCGAGTGATGCGCAGCAGCTGCTGACCTTCCTGGTCACTGAGTCGTCGTACGCGTACTGCCACCGCCACAGCCTGACCGCCGCGACGCCGCAAGCACGGCAGGCCGACGGCGTGTCAACCAACGCCGTGAACGTCGTGGTCACGGCACTAGTGTTCTGTCTCAGTTTTGAGTAGCCGTTTGTTGGAGGGCGACACGTCCACGTCGG
>NZ_JBHMIS010000091.1:0-3338 GCF_048060415.1 Micromonospora sp. LOL_024 | reverse complement strand
ATCCACCCCAACCGGTCACAACCCGACCAGCCGCACGACCCCGGAACTTGCAAAGGCCCTGTCTGTCTGCCCGGTGTTCCGGCTTGTGACACCGAAGGGGCTGATTCGGGTCAGTGTGCCGTGGAGGGTGGGCGGGTTTTCACCATCGTCCGGTCTGTTCGGTGGTGTGTATCGAGACGGCGAGGAGAGTGGTGTCGCTCGTGATGGCGTGCGCGTCGAGCGCGGCGTCGGCGAACTTGATGGCGTGCGGGCCGGCGGAGTCGACCGCGTGCTGCATGGCCTCGGCGGGGTTTACATCGGGTGTGGTCGGCAGGGCGTGGCGTCCGGTCGCTGGGGCGTACGCGGCGGTGACGGCCGCCGTGGCGGCCCAGGCGGCGGCGAGGCTGGCCGCCCAGAGCGCCCGATGTATGGCGGGCAGGATGCGCAGGACCGCGTTGGGTGCGGTGGCAGCGTGCACCAGCATGACCGGATTGGCGTACCCGTGGGTGCTGTGCCGGAGGACCGCCGCGTCCACGATGCCGGCTAGGCGGGCCGGCACGTCGTCCTCATCGGCGGCGGTGTTTCCGACGCGTTCTTCGCCGCGCGGCACCGCGCCGGCCACCGCCGGCCAGCCGGGAAGGTCGGCGAGGTGGGCACGGCGAGACCGGATGCCGAAGCGCTGGTCGGGTATGCGCGGCACCGCGTCGAGCGCGGTTCGTGGATCGGTGGCCAGGTAAGGTCCGGCACCGGGTGGCGCGAAGGGCTGCCAGCGGGCCGCCCAGTAGGCCAGTCCCTGGCCGAGTTCGGTAACGCGGGGTGCGGTCTCCTGGTCCAGCAGTGCGCGCACCGCGTGACCGACCCGGATCAAGCCGTGGGTGGCGCCGGCGGCGATGCCGGGCAGCAGGCGTGGCCACCATCGGGAGAGCACCTGCTGCCAGGGCTCAGCGACCAGTTCACGGTCGAAGTAGTCAAGCCAGTCACCGGTGCGCACCGGGTCGCCAAGCGGGTCTCGCCACTCGTCGGCGGCGATGGACGCGATTCCCCGTGGTCGTTCCTCCAGCCGGTCGGCGTACCCGTCCAACCACCGGTGCACGGCCTCGCCGTGGCCGTGTCGGGCAAGCGCCTCGATGGCCATGGGCGCGTGGTTGGACAGCCGTCCGGTTGACTGGCGGCGACGGCGCAAGATTTAACTGGAATTGTGCATTTGCCCACTACTGCTAAACCCGGGATTTGTGGCAAACTTTGACGTATGGAGAGCCCCACTGAGCAGGAAGTGCTGACCGCCGCGTTCGACCAGCTCGCTGAGCTGATCACGGACGACGACATGAAGGTCAACCGCCGGGCCTTCGAGGCCGGCGACGCGGGACACGACGCCATGTGGGAGATCCAGGCGGCGAACTACCACTGCACGCTCATCGTCCAGGCGTTCAGACGCTTCATCCCGCGCGACGTTGACCGTGTGCTAGGCGGAAACCACCGGCTCATGCGCCGGGTCGTCCGAGAACCGATCGTCGTCGTCGCGCCCTGGCTGAGCCCGCGTTCAAGGGAAGTGCTCCGCGAGCGCGACATCAACTACATCGACCTCACCGGCAATGTGCTAGTCCGGATCCCGCGGCCAACGATTCACATCAGGCTCGACGGCGCCCAGCAGGACCCGAACCCGCCGGCGAAGCCGCCCGTCCGGCTCAAAGGCCCCGGCAGCAACGCTCTGGTACGCGTGCTCACCGACTTCGCACCGCCGTACCGGCTCGTGGATCTCGCCGCAGCCAGCGGCCTCAGCAACGCGTACGTCTCGCGCACCCTGAACGCACTCATCGACGACCGCCTGATCGAACGCGACCCGCGCAGCAAGGCCGTCACCCGCGTCGACTGGCGAGAACTGCTACGCGCCCGAGCCCAGCACTACAACCTGCTCAAGAACAACCGCAGCCAGACCTACATCGCACGAACCGGCATACCATCGCTACTGCGGAGGCTCAGCAACGACGACCAGGCCGTCATCACCGGCAGCTACGCCGCAAACCAGTACGTACAGATTGCCGCCCCGACGCAGCTCGCCCTCTACGTTCCCGACATCGCCGCGACCGCCTCCCGATTCGAGCTCATGCCCACCCAACAGGGCGCCAACATCATCCTGCTCACCGCGGCCGACGCATCCCAGCTGGCCCGTGCCCGCATGGCCGAAGACGGCATATTCCACGTTGGACTCTCGCAGCTCGTCCTGGACTGCTTGGCGGGCAACGGCCGTCTCCCAGAGGAGGGCGAGGCACTGCTGGACTGGATGGCGGGCGACCTCGCGGCCTGGCGCCAGGACCATCTGCCCCAGCCGATGTAGCGTCGGCGGGTGACCGACTCCGATCCCCTCGTGTACGTGGCCGCCCGCCGCGTCCTTCTCAACGCCCTGGACGCTCTCGGCGAGCACCGCGCCGCCGTTGTACTGGTGGGTGCGCAGGCCATCTACCTGCAGGCGGGCGAAGCGGACCTGGAGGTCAGCGTCGCCCCGTTCACCGCCGACGCTGACCTGAGCATCAACCCGGCCAGGCTCGGCCCCGACCCGCGCATCGCCGAAGCGATGACCGAAGCAGGCTTCACTCTCAAGGTGAAGGCCGACAACGGCGGCATCGAACCGGGCACGTGGCTGGCACCCGCAAAGATCGAAAAGAGACCGTGTTCGTCCCCGTCGACCTCCTCGTTCCCGAAGCGCTCGCACCCGGACGAGGCAAACGCGACGCCCGGCTGCCCGACCACGGAAAGAACGCCACCCGCTGGACGCCAGGACTCGAAGCGACCATCGTCGACAACACCGAGATGACGGTCAGCAGCCTCGAACCAGACCTCGACACCCGGCAAGCCACGATCAGCGTGGCGGGCCCCGCAGCCCTCCTCGTCGCCAAGAGCCACAAGATCGCAGACCGGCTCACCGACAGCGGCCGCGGGCATCGCGTCAAGCCCAAGGACTGCGCCGATGTCATCCGGCTCATGCGAGCCCCCACACCGCCAGAGGCCGTCGGCACCCATCTGGCCGAACTTGCCAAGCATCCCATCTGTGGCACCAGCGTCGCCGCAGGTGTCGCCAGCTTGGTCGCGCAGTTCGGCGGGCCGAGCAGCCCCGGCGTTGATCTCGCAGTCACGGCGCTGGCCGGCGCGCTCCCCGAGGAACTGCTGCGTGGGCTCGCCCCCACCTACGTCGAGACGATGCTCCGCGCCTATCGGAGGCGCTCTTAAGAATCTCGCCAACAAGCACAGATTAGAGCCACCGGCAATAGGTCGGGGATGTGGGCGCAGGGGCCCCGAGTAGCAGGGCCGTTGCGTTCTCGCTCGGCAAGCCGGTGAGCTGGGATGATGCTGGGTGATTGGCC
>NZ_JBHMIS010000090.1:0-3976 GCF_048060415.1 Micromonospora sp. LOL_024 | reverse complement strand
TTCACACACCCCCACCACCGCATCCCGCCAGGTCAGACCGCCAATGGCGGCTGCCGTACTAGCTCTCCAATCGCGGCCGTCAGCGGAACCGTGACGTCCCTGCGTAGACTGCGATGCCCGTGCAGGGCGACGCGGCGCCATTCATCGTGAGATCGACTCGTCCGTTCGTCCTGCGACGCACCAGGCACCGGGGCTAGCCGCAGCGTCGGCCGTCGCGGATGTCAGTGTGAACCGCCCCGGATCTTGTAGAGACTTCCCCGCTTGGGAAGGATCGAGAGATGGTAGGAACGAAGCCGTATCCGCAGGATTTGCGGGAGCGGGCGGTGCGGATGGTCGCGGAGGTGCGGCCGAACTATGAGTCGGACTGGGCGGCGATCACGGCGGTGGCGGCCCGGCTCGGGATCGGCACGGCCGAGACGTTGCGGAAGTGGGTCCGCCAGGCGCAGGTCGATGACGGCCGGCGGCCGGGGGTGACGTCGGAGGAGTCGGCGGAGCTGAAGCGGCTGCGGCGGGAGAACGCGGAGTTGCGGCGGGCGAATGAGATCTTGAAGGCCGCGTCGGCTTTCTTCGCGGCCGAGCTCGACCGGCCTACGACACGCTCGTGACCTTTGTTGACGAGCATCGGGGCCGCTTCGGTGGGGTCGAGCCGATCTGCCGTGTCCTGCGTGGGCACGGGTTGCAGATCACCCCGAGCGGCTACTGGGCGGCCAAGAAGCGCTCGCCGTCGACGCGACAGGTCCGCGATACGCAGCTGAGGGAGCTCGTCCGTGAGATCCACTCGGCGAACTACGGGGTTTACGGAGCTCGCAAGATCTGGCACGAGCTGCGCCGCCGTGGTCAGCCGACGGCCCGGTGCACCGTCGAGCGGTTGATGCGTGATGCCGGGCTGGCCGGCGTCGTGCGCGGCAAGAGAATCCGCACGACGATCGCTGACCCCGGCCATGAACGGGCCGCCGATCTGCTCAACAGGGACTTCACCGCCGCCCGCCCAAACCGTTGCTGGGTCGCGGACTTCACCCATGTGGCCGCTTGGTCCGGCGTCGTCTACGTCGCGTTCGTCGTCGACGTCTACTCCCGGGCGATCGTCGGCTGGTCCGCGGCGACGAGCAAACGCACCCCGCTGGTCCTGGCCGCCCTCGACATGGGGCTATGGCGCCGAGACCGCGCCGGCCAACCCGTCGGCGCGGGCCTGGTACACCACAGCGACGCGGTCAGTACACGTCGTTCCGGTTCACCACCCACCTGCTCGACGCTGGTATCGACGCCTCGATCGGCAGCGTCGGCGACGCCCTGGACAACGCCCTGATGGAATCCACCATCGGCCTCTACAAGACCGAACTGATCAAACCCCGAGGCCCCTGGCGCAGCCTCGCCCAGATCGAACTGGCCACCGCCGAGTGGGTCGACCGGTACAACAACCAGCGCCTGCACTCCGCCATCGGGCACGCCCCACCAACCGAACACGAATCGACGTTTTACGCTCAACCCCAGCCCCGCGAGGTGCTCGGAGCCAACAGCTGAAGTCTCCACAGAACCCGGGGCGGTTCAGTGCGTGGATCTGTACGTGTCATTCTGCGGTGATGAGCAGCAGGCCCCGAAGCTGGAGGTGGGGTGGTGCGCCGTCGAGGATCATTGCGGTGTTCTCTCCCGCTCGCGCGGTCTCCGAATCGTGTCGGGCGCAGGTGCGGAGGAACCGGGCCGCCACGACGGGATACCGCACGCTGCCGTCAACGAGCCATAGGTGACTCCCGCGGACTACGGGGCCGCCTTGAATTCGGTCGGTCACCACGATGGTTCCGTCCGGATCCACGAAGGCGTCCTCAATCCGCATCGGATCTACGGTACGAGACGGAGCATCAGTCGTGAGCGGGCCTTGTGCCGCCGCCGTCGAGCGTCACGGTCCGTCGCTACGTGGTCGGGCCGTCAACCTTTGCGTACCCCCCAGAGCTGCCACAGCGTGGTGCCGAGAGCCGGGACCGGCAGTCAGCGGTTCCAGGCACACGGCGCCCGGTGTGACGTGAGCTGTGGCGGCTGATGGCCCTCGTCGAGGTCGTGCCCTGCCCCTTTACGATCTCGGCGTGTTGGGGTGCACTTCGCCATCGCCGCGGACCAGGAACGTGCGCTGCTCACGGCAGGCGACCGCGGCGACAGCGACAGCGTGGGCGAGATCCTTGAGAACATCGAAGAGTCGTGGAGCGACGACGGGTTGAAGGTCGACACCGACAAGGCTTGGAGCGCCATCCACCGATGCCTCACCGACGGCACTGTCGACGCGGACACCGGCGTGTATCCGTTGTCCCACGCGGTGCTCGGCGGACGTCATCTCCACGACGAGTATCCCGTCGTCTACCTAAGCGCCACCGAGGTCCGGGATGTTGCTCACGCCCTGCGCGATGTGGAACCAACGTGGCTACGCAGCCGATTCGACGCCATCAACGATCCGGACTATCTCGGCGCGCACGACGACACGGACTTCGCCTACACCTGGGACGCCTTCACTGAACTTCAAGCCTTCTACGACCGAGCCGCCGCAAACGGACGGGCGGTCATCTTCACCGCAACCTGACGGAAATCAGACGCTTATCTGCCGCATGGTGGGCGCGGAGGGGTAGCTCAGTCGAACCAGTTGAACAGCAGGTCGCCGAGCCTGCTCGGCTGGTGGTAGGCGACATCCCGGCGTTCTTCTTCGGTCAGAAGATGCAGGTGCCGCTCGTGGAGCGGCTGATTCAGCTCAGCCCTGGTGGCGACCCGCAGCCCTGCGCGGTGGTAGATGTCCCCGTCGGGGACGTCTACCAACACCGCGTTGATCATGTGGGGGTCTTGCTGTTCGGCTGCGGCGACCAGGAGGACCGCGGCGTTGAACAGGATGCTCAACGGCTTGGCATCACGCAGTCGCACACCGACCCGGTAGTGGTTTCGGCCGACCGTCGGCTCGTCGACCGAGGTCGTGACCACACCGTGCAGTGCCCTGGCGCTGTCGTACACCATGGCCATCCAGGTGGCACCGGCCACCGGATCCAGGTGCGGCCGGGTCACTCCCGCCTGCAGCAGATGGATGATCTCCACGCACAGATCATCCGATATTCGGCACGTTGTCGGGCAACCTGTCGGAGCACGCTCGCACCGAGGGGACTGCGCACCTGCCGCACCGACAGCTGGGCCGCTGTACTGGCTGCTGTACTGCCGGAAAGGTCAGCGGTCGGGCTATCGCGCCTGGCGTTTCGGGGCACGGATGGCGGCCTCCAACCGCAGGCCCGTCCCGACGAGGACGAGCAGCCAGGCCAGCGTAAATGGACGGTCGGTGGTTGTGCCGAGAGTCAATAGGGCGATGAGCAGTCCGACCACGATAGCGGCGGTACCGACGTTCCGGACTGATGGTGGTCAACACGCGGCTGAGTTTGCCAGCGCACGTGGCCGCGCAGTCATCCGGACGCACTGATCTGCCGCTGATGGTGCGTCGAGGAGATTCGGACTTGTGGGGACCGTACGGCGCACTGATGATGGCGATGTGATCATCGACGGCTTGCCGATCCCGTCTGTGCTCCTCCGTGCGGTGCGGCAAGGTCGGTGGGTAGCTCCAGACCGCTCGTCCTCGATGTACCGCGAAGTCTTCGGCGATAACGCGGTAGTCCCACAGTTCCTCCCGTTGAGTCGGATGACGGCCAACAGGCGCTGGCTCGACGACATGCCTGAGGACTATCGCGGGTTCTATCTCGGTCAGCCGGACCGGCAGCGCCCGCCTGGAGACGTGGATCCTGACCAGTCTCTGCTGATCGGTGACCTCGGCCCCGACCAGCCGTTTGCGTTGGACTACAGACCTTCCTTGGCCGGCCCGTCAGTGATTTACCTCAGCACAACGGCGGACTGGATCGAGGTCGCGCCCAACATTGAGACGCTGATCGAACGCCTCGGGATCTAATACTGCAACGGCGGGTCGTGACTTATAGCGGTTCGAGTCGTTTGCGGTAGTGGGCGG
>NZ_JBHMIS010000089.1:0-4013 GCF_048060415.1 Micromonospora sp. LOL_024 | reverse complement strand
GCCCACTCACGACAAACATGGATAGCCGAACCGCACCCCAAGATCCAGGAGACACGCCCTAACACTCCGAACCACCCTCTGACATCCGGCCCAGTGCCCAAGGGCGGCGGATTGAAGTCCTGCGGTACCTGGTCAACCGACCTGGCGTGGGCCGGAGCGTCAAAGATGAGAATGTCCCAACTCACAGCGTCCTCCGGCGTGCTCAAGCAACCTGGGCAGGTTACTCGTGGTCGTTGCACGACGGGCCACCCGCCATCCGCTTCTGGCCGCGAACTGCTCGCTACGGAGCATCCTTGCCTCCGGCAGTCGCAGGCGTTGACGTGGCCGACGCTGAACGCGTCTACCCGGTCGCTGGCCAGCAGTTTCGTCTCGCCGGTGGTGAGAGCCTTTGCTCACAGTTGAGGAGTACGGCCTTGTTCGCGAGTAGGAAACGACCCCGCTGGGCCGAACTGCCGGCATCGGTTCGAGGGTGTATCGAAGGTCTGCTGGGTGGCGCTGTGGCGTTCACCGAGAGTTGTGCCGGCGGCTTCTCGCCCGGCTTCGCCTCCCGGCTCACCCTGCGGGGTGGCCACCGGGCCTTCGTCAAGGCAGTGGACGCGCAGCTATGGCCGGTCGAGGCGTCGCATTACCGGGCTGAGATCGAAGTGGCTGGGCGGCTTCCGAAGGGCCTGCCCGTGCCTTGGCTGCTGAACACGCACGACGACGGCCGGTGGGTGATTCTTTTCTTCGAGCATGTGGACGGCGTCGCTCCGGGGCAACCCTGGACGGCAGCGCAGATCCGGCGCGTCGTCGCGCAGGCAGTCGCCTTCGCTCAGGCGACCACACCGTCACCGATCGAACTCCCGCGCGACCACCCGCGACTCGGCGGCTGGACCGGCATCGCACTCGACCCGTCCAGCATCGCCCGGCTGCACACCGTCTCGACATGGGCGTCGCGCCACCTCGAACGACTGACGGCGATCGAGCAGCAAGGGCTGCACGCGGCACAGGGCGACTCACTCGTGCACTGCGACCGGTACCCACACAACGTCCTACTCAGCGGTGACCGCGTGATCTTCGTCGACTGGCCGCACGCCCGGCTCGGCGCCCCCGTCACCGACCTCATCGCGCTGCTGACCGGCGTGGCAGCCGACGGCATCGATCCCGAACCGTACCTGCACGCCGCCTTGCCGGCTCTGAACTGCCCGCCACCTTCCTTCGATACGATCCTCGCCGCGCATACCGGCTTCCTCATGGCGGGCGCACTGGCACCGATGCCCACCGCGCTGCAAGCCATCACCGAGGAGAAACTCCGCCTCGCAACAGCCGCAACCCGATGGCTACGACACCGGCTGGGCAACCCGCGATAGCAATGCGCAGAACACCGTCAATCCGTAACAGCGTCGGCGCACTCACATGCCGCCGACCGGGCGCGCCAGCGCCTGAGCGTCCGCCACCATCGGTAGTCGCCATCCGTGCTACGTCCGAGCACATGGGTGTCCGCTCGTGCCGATGTGCGCGCATCCGATCGCCGATGCCGCTTCGATGACGGCATGGGCGGCGTTGCGGACACGATCGGACGTGACGGTTGATCGACTGGTGGTGCAGATGTAGTCCGGGGTCACACTGCACTTGATCTGAAGTTCGGTTGAGGTGCCACGATCGTGTCATGGACCGTCAAGCTGAGATCACCGCCATCGAACACGTCGTCGCCGCTCTCGAACACGCGCAACGCGAGGAACTGGTCGAGGAGTTCGTCTCCCTGTTCCGCGAGGATGCGATCTGGACCACCAGAGCCGGCAAGCTCCTCGTCGGCCGGGGCGCCATCGCGGCGTTCACCAAGCAGGTTCTGCCCGGTGCGATGCGAGAACTTATCCCTTCATACGAGGTCGTGCACGTGCTGTTCATCCGGGAGGACGTCGCTGCGGTCAAGGTTCGCCAGCGGTACTTCTCCCTGACGGGTGAACCGGTGATCGAGCTGGGTGAGGGCACTCCGATGTATGTGATGTCCAAGGAGGACGGTCAGTGGCGACTGACCGCCAACCAGAACACGGCCGTTGCGGTCGAAGCATAGTGCGGCTCCGACGTCACACGGGCCGCCGGTGGTGACCTGTACGACGATGTAGCCGCGACCAGCGTGCCTCACCTTCGACATCGCCGGCTGGTCCATCAGTCATTCCTCCGTTGCGCCGACGAGCGGTGGATCCGAGCTTTGATCGTGTGCGCGCATCTGGCCGCCGACCGCGCGCCGCGCAGCGTCACGATCGCTTGAGCGAGGTGCCGTCCGGTCTCGCCGGCGACAGGCGGAGGGGTCGCCGATTGCACTACGGATTGACGGTCTGCCCGATGAACGACAAGACCCTCGGCGGGACGTAGCTGAACTCGCCGCCACCCCACGAGTCCACGAGACCACCGGCTCGTTCCATCGCGTCCCAAAATGGCTCAGTCGAGCGGATGATGTCCTCCGCGGCAGCCGGATCGATGTCGATGGCAGCGCGGGCAGCCGCCGTCGGCTCCGCGCGAGATTCGGTGGGCACCTGCAACGGATCATGAGGCATCCGCAGAAGCTACCTCAGGCGACGTGCACGCTTATGCCGCGACGAGTCCATCGGGCGGGGATCGGCGGTCTAGCATCGAGCGGTGGATTCGTCCCTTGACACCTTGCCGAAGATCAGCGCACCCGCGACGCGGGCGCTGAACGCCGCCGGCTACACGGCCCTACGCCAGCTCGCGGGTGTGCCCCGCGCAGAGCTTGCCAGGTTGCACGGCATGGGGCCGAAAGCACTGGACATCATCGATGCCGCCCTCGAACAGCACAATCTGGGGCTGAGCGCTGACGCTGGCTAGACGCGACCCGCCGAGTGCCGCAGCACGCAGAATTCGTTGCCGTCGTGGTCGGTGAGGACGTGCCAGGCCCAGCCGTCTTCTTCGATGGGACTGTCCGTGATGCACCGCGCTCCCAGAGACACCAGTTTGGCCACTTCGGCCTCGAGGTCGGGTACGCGCAGATCCAGGTGCACTCTGTTCTTGTGCGCCTTTGGTTCAGGAACTCGCTGCAACAGCAGCTCAACGCCGTTCCCGTCGGCGGGCAGCAGCCGCCGGTAGCGTCCTGGCGGGAGCGGTTCAGCCACGTACCCGAGTGCCTCGCACCAGAACGTCCCCGAGCGATCCAGGTCGGCACAATCCAAGACCACCGCCAGGACGACGTCGCTGCGTCCACCAAACCGAGCCGGCCCCTCAGTCATTGCTGCAGGCTATGACAGCGACCATCTGCTCCGCACAGGGGCCTCGGCGGGAGGTACAGCGTTTACCGGCAGGCCATTCGGACCTGCCGCGAGGCGCGCGATACGCAGCGTCCCACCGGGCCGGTACAGGTGCCATCCGAACGTGTCGAGGACGGTGCCCCTGGCCACACCGGCGTCATGGAGCTCACGCACCAACCGGCGTACCACGGCCAGCAGGTCACGCGGATTCATCGCAGCCGGCGGTGCTGGCTCATGAGCACCACGGGCCTCTCGGTCCGTGGCGCGGTTGAATCTGTGGGAGTCGCAGATGGTCAGGCCGTGTTCAGCAGAGCCGGAAGTTTGCGCATGTCGTCGAAGACCACCGTGTTCGGGCCTTCGAGCCGGTGCGCGGGGGTCAACCCGCCGGCATAGCCGAAGCAGCGCATCCCGGCGGCGCGTGCCGCTTGGACTCCGTACTGGCTGTCCTCGACCACGACGCACGCCGCGGGCGGGACACCCATCGTCGCCGCCGCATGCAGGAACAGGTCGGGGGCGGGCTTGCCGTGGGCGACCTCAGTTGCGCTGAAGATGCGGCCGTCGAAGCGGGGATACAGGCCGGTGCGGCCCAGGGTGTGGCACATCTTCTCGTGCGTACCGCTGGAGGCCACGCACGTCGGCTGGGTGATCTCATCGAGCGCGTCGTTGATCCCGTCGACGGCGGACAGGCCGGCGTCCACCGCTTGGCGGTGCGCTAGTGTTCTGTCTCAGTTTTGAGTAGCCGTTTGTTGGAGGGCGACACGTCCACGTCGG
>NZ_JBHMIS010000088.1:0-4200 GCF_048060415.1 Micromonospora sp. LOL_024 | reverse complement strand
TGCCAGAAAGCCACCAACCAGACGCAATGCATAGATCAGATCAAGTTACTGCGGACCGCCCGCTGATAGGGGCCAGGCCGCCCCTGCAGGGGTAGGTCTCTTCGTAACGTGGCCGCCGGCAGTCCGACGCCCAGACCAGCGGCCGAGGTAAGCGACGGCATGCGGAGGCGGCAGGTGCACGGCGACTACCAGGTCTTCCTTGGCTTGGATGTCGGTAAGGTGATCATCACGCGGTCGGCCTGGCCGCGGACGGCAAGCGGCTGCACGACGCACCGCTGCCCAACACCGAGGCCCGGCTGCGGGCACTGTTCGACAAACTCGGCCACCACGGTCGGGTGCTGGTGGTGGTAGACCAGCCCGCGTCGATCGGCGCCCTGCCCGTCGCGGTCGCCCGCGCCTGCGGGCATCAGGTGGCCTACCTGCCCGGCCTGGCGATGCGTCGCATCGCTGACCTGCACCCCGGCACCGCGAAGACCGACGCCCGCGACGCCTACGTCATAGCCGACGCGGCCCGCACCCTGCCGCACACCCTGCGGCGGGTCGACACCGGCGATGACACCCTGGCCGAGCTGGAGATGCTGATCGGCTACGACGACGACCTCGCCGGCGAAGCCACCCGAGTCTCCAACCGCATCCGCGGCCTGCTCACCCAGATCCACCCCGCCCTGGAACGCGTCCTCGGCCCCAAGATCCAGCACAAGGCAGTCCTGGAACTGCTCAGCCGCTGCGGCGGACCAGTCGGGCTACGCAAGGCCGGCCGACGCAAACTCACCTCGATCGCGCTCAAGCACGCACCGCGCATGGGCACCAAGCTGACCGAAGCCATCTTCACCGCTCTGGACGAGCAGACGGTCACCGTCCCTGGCAGCCAGGCTGCCGAGACGATCCTGCCCCGCCTCGCCGATTCCCTCCGCGAGGTGCTGCGGCAACGCGACCAGATCGCCGGCGAGGTCGAAAGGATGCTCGATGCGCACCCTCTCGCCGAGGTCCTGACCTCGATGCCCGGCATCGGCGTCAGGACCGGAGCCCGAATCCTCCTCGAAGTCGGCGACGGCTCTGCCTTCGCCTCGTCCGGACACCTGGCGGCCTACGCCGGTCTCGCCCCTGTCACCCGACGCTCCGGCAGCTCCATTCGCGGCGAACACCCACCCAAGGGCGGCAACAAACAGCTGAAACGCGCCTTCTTCCTCGCCGCGTTCGCTGCCCTGACCGACCCCGCATCCCGCGCCTACTACGACCGCAAACGCGCCGAAGGCAAGAAACACAACGCCGCCCTCATCTGCCTCGCCCGCCGCCGCGTTGACGTCCTGTTCGCCATGCTCCGCGACAAAATCCCCTACCAACCACGGACTGCCGCTGCTTGACAAAACCCATAGGGACACCCCCCATATTTGGCGCTTCTCTGCATGCCGGCCGGCGGTCCGAAGCGCCGCCATTCAGGCGCCCGGTCGCCGCAGTGGTCATGGTCACGCGCAGCGGTGCCGATGTGGTGGTACGTCTAGACCAGGTCGAACCAGCCACGGCGGGCGTTGCCCTACGCGGCCAAGGCCAGGCTGGCGAGCACGACCGCCATACCGCCGCTGGAGCCCGCGCCGACGGTCTTCGGTCGTGGAGTCCGCTCAAGCAGCGTGAGCCCGGTGGGATCAGTCGCGCTGCTCCGGGTTGCGGTCTGCTGTCGGCCGGACCTGCTCCACCGCGAACGGATGGCGCAGTCGCCGCATGGCCTCCTCGCTGCCGTCGAAAGTCACGCCCGAGCCGTCGAGCCGTTCGGCGGTCGCCATGGGGAGAAACAACGCCGGTTGATCACTGTCGTTCGATGCCATGCGGAAGTCCCGTCTTTCAGCAGAGGAGCACATCAGGCCATCGGCATTTCTTGCCGCGCAGCCTGGTGGCAAACCCAGCGCTCACACTGGCGCCCGGTCAAGGAGTCTCGGTCGCTGACGAGCGCCCGGCGACACCGACACACCGACCATACCCGGCGTCGCCGTTCGTCACACGCCGCGCCGGGCCGGCTCGGCCGGGCGGCGCTGAACTGTCGGCACCGTGGGCTACGGCTCGCGGCCAGCGCCGGTCAGCGGCGGTTGCCGGCGAACCAGTCCCTGGCCGGTCGGCTCTTGAGCAGGGCAAGTGCAAGCATTCCTGCTCACCCACGCCGACCACGTCCTCCTCGTGCTCCGCGACGGCACCGACTGGGCCAGGTGCCCGAGCAGCCGGTCCCGGCCGGTATGTGCGTCGATGAACCGCCCGTCCGGCCGGACAACCCTCCGGTGCTCCTCGCCCCATCGCACCGACGTGCGGGCACCGGAGTCGACCGGGGCTACCCCGGCGAAGGTGCCGAACGGTGTCGCCCGGCCGGTCCACCGCAGCACATACCGCACCACCGACTCAACGAGGCGGCGCAGCCGATCCGGATCAGCAGGCTCGCCGGTCACCGCCCGGGTGACCTGCTCGCACAGGTGCGGTGACGCGCAGGCGACGGCCGCCGCGAACCCCGGCAGCGCCCACACGCTGGTCAGCCACTGCCGCCACTGCTCCGGCCGCTGCGCGGCCGGGTCGGGCCACGCGGGCAGGGTCAGACCGCTCGGGTAGGCGGCGACTCGGATCAGCGCCGCACCAGCCGCAGAAAACACGCTGCACCACCGAAAACAAGGGGGAAGGGCCCGGTGTCGGCGGACACCGGGCCCCGACAGTGGGTGCGGACAGGGGTTACTTGCTGCCGCCGGAGCAGGCATTGGAGCCCGTGTTGCCGGAGCCGCAGTTGTCGTCGGTGCTGGTGGCGTATCCACCGGCGGCGGGGCCGGCGTCCACCAGCGTGATGTCCAGGTCGAACTCGTCGAGGTCCGTGGTCTCCACTCGCTGTGCCTTCCTATACGGGGGTGAAGGTGAGAACGAGGCGGCTGTGCCGCTTGTCCAGCACCGTCCCGGCCGGCAGGTCGCCGTCGGGAGTCCGTGCGGGCAGGACATGCAGCACCGGAGCCGGTTCGCCGCCGTCCACCCACGCCCGCATGTGCGCCACCATCCGCCCGGCCGCGTCGGCGGCGTCCGGTCCGTGGGCACACGCGCCAAGGTCGAACATGTCATCGGTCCAGCGCAGCGCCGACCGGTAGACGAACGTGCCCTCGTGCAGGGCGGCGGGCGTCCCGAACCGCCACGCCGGCGCGACGACGCCGGTATCGACGGCCTCCTGCTGCGCCGCAAGCACCAAGAACTGATCCACCTCGGCGGCAAGACGCGCCGCCAGCCACAAGTCCAGATCAGCCAGGACCGTCCGAGGTGGCAAACTCACTCCCGCCCAGGCCTGCTCCCGCGGCCGCGACAACAGCCCACCCACCTGGTTCGGGCTGACCTGCTGACCCTCATCCAGCCGCAGATGCACACCGTCGGCAACGTCGATGTACCGCACGTCGTGGGCTCCGGCGCCTTGCATCGCCACGAACCCACACAGGCGCTGGCTTCGGCTGACCAGCCGGTCACCGTCCCGGCGCAGCGCCCACGACCGGGTCATCCCGAACGTCCGCAACGGCACCACCAACACGCCGCCCTCGACCAGCTGGCCGGTCCACGCCGCAGGGATGTCCCACGCACCGGCCGTCACGATGATCAGGTCCAAGCAGGGGTCCGGAACCAGCGGCTGCTCGGCGTCGGCGCACACCATGGTGACGTCGCCGTACCCCGCGGCCGTCAGACACGCCACGGCCCGCTCGGTCACCTCCGGGTCGATGTCCACGGTCGTCACCGACCCCGACTCACCGACCAACTCGCGCAGCAGCGACGCGTTGTAGCCACCCGAGCCGATCTCCAGCACGTGCCGGCCCGCCAACCCGCCATCGAGAGCGTCGACCGCCTGACCCAACATCTCCGCGATCAACCACGGCGCCGACACCGAACTGACCGTCCCAGCACCGCGCCGCTTCGTCACCACAGCACTGTCACCGCGATAGGCCTCCTCGACCGCCACGCCCGGCGTGAACACCTCGCGAGGCACCGTCCGCAGCGCCGCCTCCACCTCGGGCAGCATCACCAGCCCTTTCGCCTCCTGGTCGGCGACCAGTTGGTCGACCATCGCGTTCCGGAGCGCTCGCTACAGAGGGAACGGTCTGCGCGGCGCGTTTCAGGGCGAGCGGTGCACCACTTCCAAGCGTCTCGCGTCGGACCGGGGGCGTCCGGGCCGCACAGCCTTGATGGTCAGCACGGCGGTGA
>NZ_JBHMIS010000087.1:0-4784 GCF_048060415.1 Micromonospora sp. LOL_024 | reverse complement strand
GCGGATCTGGATGGCCTGGGCGGCGTGCGGGAAGTCGATGCCGGTGGAGATGCTCAGGATCTTGCAGCTGCGGATCTCGCGGCGGCCGTGCCCGCGGTCGGTGTCACGGGTGGCGTCGGGGACTGCCCGCCAGGGCAGTGCGGTGAGCTGAGCGTGTAGGTGGGGTTGGTTGCCTTTGACGGTCAGGATCCAGTGGGCGCCGCGTTGCGCGAGGTAGGAGACGTGCTCGCGTTGGCAGTGCAGGGCATCAGCGGTGATCACGGTGTTGCGCAGGTCGGCGAGTTGGTCGAGCAGCGGCGCGAACCGGGTGATCTCGTTGGTCTTGCCGTCGACGTCGATGCTGCCCAGGACCACACCGGTGGCCTGGTCGCAGGCGGCCATCACGTGCCGGGCCGGGGTGTCGGGGGTGCGGGAGCCGCGCAGGGCCTTGCCGTCGACGGCGATCGCCTGCGGGGGCGTCGCGGTGGTCCGGCCGGCGAGCCAGACGCCGATTGCCGCGGTCAGTAGCTGCGGGTCCATGGCCTGCAGCAGTCGACGGATCATCGGCTCCGATGGGCGCCGGTCGGGAGTCATGCCCAGGGCGAGAGCCGTCGGGGCCGGAACGTCGGCGACCCATTCGGCGATCGCGGCGTACGAGCGGTAGCCGGCGACCACGGCACACACTGCTGCGGTGACCACGACCGTCAGCCGGTGCCGGACACCTCGCCGGGCTCGTGGATCAGGCAGACCAGCGAGCGCTTCGGGCAGCCCACCAGCGGTCTCCGGCACGGTCAGAGCCGGTGCGCAGGACAGGGAAGAGATCAGCGATGATGGCAGCGCGGGCATGACTCACTTCGGCGATCAGCATGGCGTAGGAACCTTGATGATCTTCTAAGCAGGTCATGCCCGTCTTGCTGCCGCCAACAGCGGCGCTTCTACTCCAAGCCTCACAAGTCAGACACCGTCACGACTTTGCCGGGGCCCTGTCCCCCACCGTGACACCTCCGGGCGACGGCGCCGCTGGTGCCGGCCGGGACGATGGTCGCCGTCCCGGCCGGCACCGGATTCACCTCGACGCGGGCTCCGGTGCGGGTTCCGGGCCGACGAGCCGGGTCTCCCGCGCCGGTCGGCGCAGCCAGACGACCCACCACATGAGTCCGCGGATGAGACAGACGAGGGTAAGCGCGAAGAAGATCGTGTAGACGACGTTGACGGCGATCAGGATTCCGTAGACGGCGGCCACGCCGGAGCCGAAGGCGAACTGGTGCCAGCCCTTGCTCGGCGTGGTCCCCGGGTCGGTGATCATATAATTCGTGAACAGGACGAACGCGACGCCGGTTATCGGCACCAGCGCCCCCCACATCGCCACGTCGAGCGTCCAGTGCCGGACCAACGCCTGGATCACGAAACCGCCGACCCAGCCGAGGATGAGCGGCATCTTCTTGGTCAACATCGCGTTGAGGACGGTGCCCGAGGTGATGATGAACAACGGAACGACGATGCTGATCACGTCCGGCGCGTGTTCGGTGAAGTGGTACGGCGGCGCGACGTTGACCCAGGGAAACATGAGCAAGGCCACGGTGATGCCGAGATTGGACGGATTCATGAAATGCCGCATCCGTCCGTTGACGGGCGCGCGGAGCACCGCCTTCTGGCCGATGGCGACGACAACCGCGAACGCGATCGGCCAGAACCGGTCGTTGGCGTACAGCAGCATGTTCACCGCGAGGGCGGTGATGTGTGCCGGAAGCAGGAACTCGAACATTCCCCGCGCCCCACGCCCGGTGAACTCGGGCGCGCGGCGGTGCGCGGCCGCGGTGACCAGTTCGATCAGGATCTCCGTCGCGTAGCCGACCAGCAGCGCGAGGATCGGCCACGCCCACGGCTGCTCGAAACCGAGCACGGTGTACCCGAGGATGTTGAACACGGTCATCGAGATGGCGAAGTTCCGCAGCGCCAGGTAGCGCGGATCCTTCGGCGGTGTCGTGGTAGCCGGCCGTACGCCGGGTGGCTCCCCACCGACCCGCTCGGCGAGGGCTCTGTGGTCGGTCCGGTGCATGGGCGGGACACTCAAGGCGCCTCCACCTCCCTGGCCTGATCGGTGAGCATCAGGCTGTGCCAGCCGTGGGTCATCTGCTGCGTCTGGGTGTGCAGCACGCCGTCGAGGTCGCGCCAGGCCAGTTCGACCGAGACCTGCTGTTCGCCGATCTCGCCGAGCCCGAACACCACGTCGAAGCTGCGCTTGCCGGAGTGGCCGCCCCCTCCGTCGAGCTGGGCGAGCCGAATACGCCCGTCGGGCGTACGGACGCGCACCTGGGCGCCGTACGCCGGTGTACCGATCGCTTCCGGCGAGGTCGCCGGCCGGTAGAGGCGCAGACCGAGGAAGTCGCCGGGCCGCCCGGTGGTGTTGCGGTAGAAACTCGGCTGGCCCCACTGACGGGCCACGGCGAAGTCCTGGCTGCCGTTGCCGTCTACATCGGCGATCGCGACGCCACGGCTCGGCGTGTCGTCCGTCATGCCGAGCTCCGCGCCGAGGTTGGTGTACCGCCCGTTGCCCTCCGCCGCCCAGAACGCGATCGGCTGCGAGCCGGCGACGTCGTCACCTGGCCGCGCGTTCGGCCACATCTGGGGATTGCGCAGCATGAGGTCGTTTGCCATGGCCAGTTCCTGGAGCCAGGCCCACCGGTTCAGGCTGCCCTTGATGAAGCCGTTGGTCTGCACGACCTCAACCTCGCCGTCGTAGTCGAAATCCGCCATTTTCGTGTCCCAGCCCCAGCCCGACCAGGCGAGGTTGCGGGCGGCCGCCTCGTTCTCGTAAGGTGCCCGGCCGGCGCGCAGCAGCTCACCGGCAGCCTGCGGGCTCGATGCGGTGTTGCGCCAGACGAAGGTGCTCTCCTCCAGCCCCCAGGAGGTGGTGATGTTGCTGACGAATGCGTCGAAGCGCCCGCTGCCGTGCAGGTCGCCGAACTCGATGGACATGCCCTTGAACGAGTCGTGGCCGAGGACCAGCGACTTCGGTGTGAACGCGTCCCGCTCGCCTTCGGCCAGCTCGAAGCGGATCTTGCCGGGCACGGAGCGGTTGTGGAAGAAGCGATCGTTGCCGAAGTCGTTGGCGAGGTAGAGCTCCGGCAGCAGATCCCCGTCCAGGTCGGCGGAGGCCGCGCCCAGGGTCCACCCGCTGCCCACCGCCGGGGCGATCGCGACCTGCTCGGTGTACGTGGCCGAGGGCTCGCGGCCGCCCTGCGCCGAGGTCCAGCGGAAGATGTGCGCCCCTCCGGCATTTCGCGCGTGCGACATCGAGTGGTTCATCTGCACCCCGGCCCGCCCCTGCGGATCGAGCACCTGGGAGTCGGGGAAGTAGTTGAAGACGCCGATGTCGACGTGCCCGTCACCGTCGAAGTCCGCCACGGCGACGGCGTTGGTGTTCCACAGCTGCCCGTCGTACGCCCCGTCGCCGCGGTCCCAGGTGGGGACGAGTTCCGTCGGCCGGAAGCGGTCCGGGGCGAGCGGTGCGCGGCCGCCGTGGTTCATGAACAGCACGGGTGTCCGTCCCCAGTAGTAGACGAGCAGGTCGGTCCAGCCGTCCTCGTTGAAGTCCCCGGGTACGCAGCCCATCGGTGCGATGGCGCGGTGGGTCGGCAGTGGGGTCGAGGTCAGGACGAACGGCTGGTACACGTTGGCGCTGCCCGGTGCCGGCGTGATGATCACGCTGTCACTGCGGGGATCCACCAGGCACAAGTCGTTGGCCACGCCGCCGCCGTCGAGATCGTTGACGGCGACCGCGGCGCCGACCGACGACACCCAGGACCGGATGTGCTCGTACTCCGGGTTGACCGCCCTGACGCTACGCTCGGGCAGACCATCCGGAAGCATGATCGGCAGCTCGGTGAACCCGAACCGGGCGGCGAGCCGGGCGCGGTCGGTCGGCGACGCCAAGGGCAGCCTCGCCAGTAGGTAGGTGGCGATCAACAGAACGATCACCGTGAAAACGGGTATGAGCCGGCGTAGAATACCGACCGGTTGCGATGCCAACGGGCTCCCCCTCGAATGTGGCAGCGCCATCGCGACGACGTCGCACGCTGCGCCGAAATGCGGCGGTCCGGGACAGCCGGTGACTCATCCGCTTCCGCATTTTCCGTGGATGTCCGGCGCCGCATCCGCGCCGGCAACCCGGGCACGAGGCAGGTGACCGTGGCCGCGGCAAGGCCGGGAGTTTCGCTCTCTCGCATTAGGCGCGGCGCGGATACACCGGTCCGAGAACGACGACCGCACCATCGGAGTGGGCCCGAACCACCAACATCATGGCCGACGCGGGTAATTCAATTCTTCTCACAGGTTGCGGTGGCAGGCGGGTGGGTCGCGTCAGCAATTGTCGGCGGCGCCGGATGCGACCCCCACCGCTCCGCGTCCGACGCCGCCGGTCCTCACGGTCGCTCGCCGCGCACCGCTCCGCCGGTCTGACCCAGGTGCTCCCGGGCCAGTCGCCGCAGCGCCGGCAGGGCCGCGTCCAACAGAGCGATCTGTGCGACCACGCCACCGCGTCGGCCTCCGACACCAGCCGTGACGGCAGCTCCGCAGCCTCCATCGTGGTCAGAATCATGACCGTCGCGGCGTGGGCACCAGCGCGCTCACCTCGACGCCGGCAAGGCTGCCGGCCTTCCCGGACCGACCTTCCGGGTGCGCGGAAAGAGCCCCTCTCAGGTAGAATTTGATGGTCGGTATCGGCAGTTCTGCACGATGACCCGGCCAGGGCTATTGCGTTCTGGGGTAACTGCTGGTCACGGCGGTTATGAGGTCGTGTGAGC
>NZ_JBHMIS010000086.1:0-5154 GCF_048060415.1 Micromonospora sp. LOL_024 | reverse complement strand
TAGACGCGTTGACGATGGCGATCTGGCGGCGCGATCGTCAGGGCGCTGAACTGGGCGGACTAGTTCATCACTCGGACCGCAGAGTCCAATATCGAGCAACCCGCTACAGCCTAGGGCTCGCCGAAGCCGGCGCTGGTCCGCCATGAGCTGGCCGGCGAAGCGACCCGGGAAGCTTATCAGATGATTGGTGGCGATGGACCCGGTCACGACGACGCGGGACACGACGGTCACCCGGCCGCGTTCTTGAGGTCTTGGGCCCGGCCTGTGTTCTCCCACAGCAGCTCCGACAGTTCGCGGCCGAAGTGGCCGTACGCCGCGGTCTGCTGGTAGATCGGACGCAGCAGATCCAAATTCCGGATGATCGCCGCGGGACGCAGATCGAACACCTCGTGGATGGCCTTCTCGATTCGCTCCACCGGCACGTGCTCTGTACCGAACGTCTCCACGAACAACGACACCGGGTGCGCCTTTCCGATCGCATAGGCAACCTGTGTCTCACACCGCTCCGCCAACCCCGCCGCGACCACGTTCTTGGCCACCCAACGCATCGCGTACGCCGCCGAACGGTCCACCTTCGACGGGTCCTTACCCGAGAAAGCCCCACCACCGTGCCGGGCGTACCCACCGTACGTATCCACGATGATCTTGCGGCCGGTCAGGCCTGCGTCACCCATCGGACCGCCGATCTCGAAGCGACCGGTCGGGTTGACCAGCAGCCGGTAGTCCGCAGTGTCGAGATCCAGGCCTTCCAGCACCGGATGGATCACATGGTCGCGCACGTCGGGAGTCAGTAGCGCCTCAAGTGAGACACCCCCGGCGTGCTGCGAGGACACCACCACCGTATCGAGCCGCACGGGCCGGAGTCCGTCGTACTCGATGGTGACCTGGGTCTTGCCGTCCGGACGCAGGTACGGAATCGTGCCGTCCTTACGCGCGGTCGACAGCCTCCAGGCCAGCCGGTGCGCCAGCGCGATCGGCAGCGGCATCAGCTCCGGGGTCTCCGAGCAGGCGAAGCCGAACATCATGCCCTGGTCGCCGGCGCCCTGAGAGTCGAGCGCGTGCTCGGAGTTGCCCTCGCGCAGCTCGACCGCGCTGTCCACGCCCTGGGCGATGTCGGGCGACTGCGAACCGATCGAGACGCTGACGCCGCACGAAGCGCCGTCGAAGCCCTTCCGGGACGAGTCGTATCCGATACCCAGGATCGTCTCGCGCACGATGCTCGAAATGTCCGCGTACGCCTTGGTGGTCACCTCACCGGCCACGTGAACCTGGCCGGTCGTGATCAGGATCTCCACCGCGACGCGGCTACGGGGATCCTGCGCCAGCAAGGCGTCGAGAATGCCATCACTGATCTGGTCAGCGATCTTGTCCGGGTGGCCTTCCGTGACCGACTCGGAGGTGAACAGACGTCCCATGACTTCTCCTCGCTTCAGTCTTCCGGGCATCGTCGCTCGCACCGCTCAAGCAACGATGGAGCCTGCGGCGTCCCTGGAAAGACCTGGCAACCCCGCCCGGCCCGAACGCCTGGCCTCGGAAGATCCGCCGCAGCACCCGAATATCGACGCGGAGGGGGCAGGGGTGGCCGGTAGCGGATATCGAGCGGTCTTCTAGGACCGCTCTTTAGCGTTCATGACGATCGGCGACGTCGCTACCGAGACGCCCGTGTGCCGGTGCCTGCCGGTCACGACAGCAGGGGGCCTGGCATGGAAATTCTGTACACCGCCGAAGCCACCGCGACCGGGGCCGGCAGGCAGGGCGAGGTCCGCACCTCGGACGGGGTCCTGCACGAGCGGCTGGAACTGCCGGTGAGGATGGGCGGCTCTGGTGGCCGGGCCGTCAATCCCGAGCAGTTCTTCGCCGCGGGATATGCGGCCTGCTTCCACAACGCGGTGCTTTGGTCCGCTCGCGCGGAGCGTCTGGAGCCGTACGGTTCCTCGGTGACCGCCCGGGTCGGCATCGGCCGTCAGGGGCCAGGCTTCGGCCTGACCGTCGCCCTCCGAGTCGATCTGCCGGGCGTGGCCCGCGCCGTGGCGGAACGGATCGTCGCCGCCGCGCACCGTGGTTGCCCCTACTCCCGCGCGGTCCAGGGCAACATCGACGTCGAACTCGTCATCGTCGAGCACGACCACCAATCACTGTGACAGTCAAGGATTGGGTACGCCTGTGAACGAAGTGACACGACGCGGGTTCCTCAGCGCCTCAGTGGCGGCCGGTGGGATGACTGTCGGGGGATTATGGCCGCCCGGATTGGCTACGGCCGGCGGGTGCGCGCCGTCATTCGGGCCGGTGACGGTCGGGTCGCGGGACCCGCGATACCAGGAGCTGACGACCCGCGCGTACAACGGACGCTTCGTGGGCCGACCGGACGAGGTGCGCCTGGTCGGATCGACCCATCAGATCATGCGGTCCGTTACCGACGCCGTACGGGCCGGAAAACGCCTGGCGGTCCGCAGTGGCGGGCACTGCTTCGAGAACGTCCCGGACGCCTCGGACGTCCGGATGGTCATCGACCTGTCGGAGATGAACGAGGTCTCGTTCGACCCCGGGCGGCGGGCGTTCGTCGTCGAAGCGGGCGCGACCCTGGGTCAGATCTACCGCACGCTGTTCCTCGGCTGGGGGGTGACTCTGCCCGGGGGCACCTGCCCGACCGTGGGCGCGGGAGGCCACGTGGTCGGCGGCGGTTACGGCGCCCTGTCACACCGGTACGGCTCCGTCGTAGACCACCTTTACGCCGTCGAGGTCATCGTGGCCGACCACTCGGGCAAGGCGCGGAAGGTGGTGGCGACGCGCGAACCTGACGACCCGCATCGCGATCTGTGGTGGGCTCACACCGGTGGCGGTGGCGGCAACTTCGGCATCGTCAGCCGGTACTGGTTCCGTTCTCCGCAGGCGCGAGGCAAGGATCCCGCAAGGCTGTTGCCGAAGCCTCCGGCGACTCTGCGCCAGGCCAGCGCCTCATGGCAGTGGGCGGACATCAACGAGGCGGCGTTCGCCCGGCTCATTCACAACTACGCGACCTGGCATCGCGAGCATCCCGGCGCGGACCTGCACGCCGGGCTGAGCCTCCTGCACAGGGCAGCGGGCCAGATCCGGCTGGACGTCCAGCTCGATGAGGACCAGCCGGGCGCCGAGCAGCTGATGGCCGGGTACATCGCTGCCATCGGCGCGGGGGTGCCCGCGACCCCGGCCACGCAGGTCTTCACCTGGCCCTGGCTGCGGGCCACCACCTCGCTCTATCCCGGGCTTGGCGGGTACCGGATCAAATCGAAGTCGGCGCTACTGCGCCGACCCTGGACCGACCAGCAGATTGCCGTGGTGCACAGGTACCTGCAGCAGGGCGGCGCCGAGCACTACCCTTCCGGCGCCTACCTCAGCACCTTCGGCGGACAGATCAACGCAGTGCCGGCGGAAGCCACCGCGATGGTCCATCGCGACGCGGCGTTCAGCTCATTCTTCGAGACTGCCTGGTCGCTGCCGGAGGAGGACGAGCACCACCTCTCCTGGGTCCGCGGCCTCTACCGCGACGTGCACGCCAGCACAGGTGGGGTGCCGGTCCCGGGCTCGGCCTACAGCGGAACGTTCGTCAATTACCTGGACGCGGACCTCGCGGATCCGGCCTGGAACACCTCCGGCACTGCCTGGCACACGCTCTACTACCGCGAAAACTACCCGCGCCTGCAACAGGTGAAGGCGCGGTGGGATCCCCGCGGCGTCTTCCGGCACCTGCTGTCCGTCCGGCCGGCATGACGCGGCATCATCCACTCAGCGAGGGACCCTCCATGGACAGTGGCACCACACTCTATCTCGATCTCTTCAAGAAGGTCCTGACCAACGTCATCTACCGAGACGCCGCGCAGGATGCCTCCTGGTTCTACCAGGGCCCCGGATACCACGAGCACAGCCGGGTCAACGGCGAAGACTGGCCGTCCGTGGCGCACACCATGATCGGGCTCAAGCGGCTGGACAACCTCCAGTCCTGCATCGAACGGGTGCTGGCCGACGGCGTCGCCGGCGACCTAATCGAGACCGGGGTGTGGCGCGGCGGCGCCTCGATCTTCGCGCGTGCGGTGCTGCACGCTCACGAGGTCAAGGATCGCCGGGTCTGGGTGGCCGACTCCTTCGAGGGCATGCCGGTCACCGACGAGACCAGCCATCCCGATGACCGCAGCCTGGCGCTGCACCAGTTCAACAGCCAGCTCGCCGTCTCGCTCGACGAGGTTAAGCGCAACTTCGAGAGTTACGGGCTGCTCGACGAGCAGGTCGTGTTCCTGCAGGGCTGGTTCCGCGACACCCTTCCGACGGCGCCGATCGACCACCTCGCGGTGCTGAGGCTCGATGGCGACCTGTACGAGTCGACCCGAGACGCCCTGGTGAATCTATACCCGAAGCTTTCGCCCGGCGGCTTCGTCATCATCGACGACTACATCATCCCCGCCTGCCGGCTCGCGACGACCGAGTTCCGCGACCAGCATGGCATCACCGCCGAGCTGGTGACCATCGATGATAGCAGCGTGTACTGGCGCCGGGAAAGCTGAGGCAAAGGCATGGGGTTGGCTTGGTGGCGTCGAGGCTGGTGACGGCGTAGACGCTTTCGCGGGTCTCGCGTGTGCCGGACTGCTTGCGCCGGCGGTGCACGCGGATGGCCGGGCGGGCGTGGGGGAAGGTGATCCCGCTGAGTTCGTCGGCGACGGCGCAGGTTTGATCGAGCGGGACTCGTGCCTGCCGTGCCCGCGGGTGGAGGCGGTGTGCTGCACGGCGATGTCCCGCCATGGTAGGGCCGCGAGCTGGTAGTGGGCGGTCGACCACGGCCCCGGCGTTGCTATTTTATGCCTGATTTGATCGCCTTCTGCTAGATGCCGTAGACGGCGAAGGTGTCTGTGCGGTCGCGGCGGGCGTGGGCGATGTTGGCGCGTCCGGCGAGGCGGAAGGTGTTGAGGGTCAGGTTGCGCATGGCGGCCAGGTTGCGGGGAGCCGTACCGGTTTTGAGCTGGGAGTTGTCTTCGCCGAAGGTGACGTCTCGGGTCCAGTGCAGACGATCTTTTATCGTCCAGTGTCCTCTCGCGTAGGCGTTGAGGTGCTGCGGGCGGGCTTGCTCGGCGTCGAGGCTGGCGATGCCATAGATGATCTGTTTGCTGGTGCGCACCCCGTCGAGGC
>NZ_JBHMIS010000085.1:0-2500 GCF_048060415.1 Micromonospora sp. LOL_024 | reverse complement strand
CCAACGTTGAAAAGTTGGGGGATGACCTGTGGTTAGGGGTGAAAGGCCAATCAAACTCCGTGATAGCTGGTTCTCCCCGAAATGCATTTAGGTGCAGCGTCGTGTGTTTCTTGCCGGAGGTAGAGCACTGGATGGTCTAGGGGGCCCACAAGCTTACCGAAATCAGCCAAACTCCGAATGCCGGTAAGTGAGAGCGCGGCAGTGAGACTGCGGGGGATAAGCTTCGTAGTCGAGAGGGAAACAGCCCAGATCACCAGCTAAGGCCCCTAAGCGTGTGCTAAGTGGAAAAGGATGTGGGGTCGCATAGACAACCAGGAGGTTGGCTTAGAAGCAGCCATCCTTTAAAGAGTGCGTAATAGCTCACTGGTCAAGTGGTTCCGCGCCGACAATGTAGCGGGGCTCAAGCACACCGCCGAAGCTGTGGCATTCACATTTTTACCCCGCTGGTGCCTTCGGGTGCTGGTGCAGGTGTGTGGATGGGTAGGGGAGCGTCGTGCCGGGGGTGAAGCAGCCGAGTGATCGAGTTGTGGACGCGGCACGAGTGAGAATGCAGGCATGAGTAGCGAAAGAAGGGTGAGAAACCCTTCCGCCGGATGACCAAGGGTTCCAGGGCCAGGCTAATCCGCCCTGGGTGAGTCGGGACCTAAGGCGAGGCCGAGAGGCGTAGTCGATGGACAACGGGTTGATATTCCCGTACCCGCGAAAGAGCGTCCCTGATGAACTTCGTTGTGCTAACCATCCGAGCTGCAGGAGGTCTTCGGACTGAGTGTGGGGAGCGTGGGAACCTGGCGGGTAGTAGTCAAGCGATGGGGTGACGCAGGAAGGTAGCTGAGCCCGGCCGGTGGTTGTGCCGGGGTAAGCGTGTAGGCCGTGCCGTAGGCAAATCCGCGGTGCATGAGGCTGAGACGTGATGCCGAGCCGATTCAGGTGAAGTCAGTGATCCTATGCTGCCGAGAAAAGCCTCTAGCGAGTTCTTAGCGGCCCGTACCCCAAACCGACACAGGTGGTCAGGTAGAGAATACCGAGGCGATCGGGCGAACTGTGGTTAAGGAACTCGGCAAATTGCCCCCGTAACTTAGGGAGAAGGGGGGCCGGAGACGTGAAGCCCCGTGCGGGTGGAGCGTTGTATGGCCGCAGAGAGCAGGGGGAAGCGACTGTTTACTAAAAACACAGGTCCATGCGAAGAAGTAATTCGATGTATATGGACTGACGCCTGCCCGGTGCTGGAACGTTAAGGGGACCTGTTAGCTCTTCGGGGCGAAGCGGAGAACTTAAGCGCCAGTAAACGGCGGTGGTAACTATAACCATCCTAAGGTAGCGAAATTCCTTGTCGGGTAAGTTCCGACCTGCACGAATGGCGTAACGACTTCCCCACTGTCTCAACCACAGGCCCGGCGAAATTGCATTACGAGTAAAGATGCTCGTTACGCGCGGCAGGACGGAAAGACCCCGGGACCTTTACTATAGCTTGACATTGGTATCTGAGTTGATTTGTGTAGGATAGGTGGGAGCCGGTGAAGTGCATACGCCAGTATGTGTGGAGGCAATCTTGAAATACCACTCTGGTTGATTCGGGTATCTAACTTCGGACCGTTATCCGGTTCAGGGACAGTGTCTGGTGGGTAGTTTAACTGGGGCGGTTGCCTCCTAAAAGGTAACGGAGGCGCCCAAAGGTTCCCTCAGCCTGGTTGGCAATCAGGTGTTGAGTGTAAGTACACAAGGGAGCTTGACTGTGAGACTGACGGGTCGAGCAGGGACGAAAGTCGGGACTAGTGATCCGGCACTTGCGTGTGGAAGCGGTGTCGCTCAACGGATAAAAGGTACCCCGGGGATAACAGGCTGATCTTCCCCAAGAGTCCATATCGACGGGATGGTTTGGCACCTCGATGTCGGCTCGTCGCATCCTGGGGCTGTAGCAGGTCCCAAGGGTTGGGCTGTTCGCCCATTAAAGCGGCACGCGAGCTGGGTTTAGAACGTCGTGAGACAGTTCGGTCCCTATCCGCCGTGCGCGTAGGATACTTGAGAAGGGCTGTCCCTAGTACGAGAGGACCGGGACGGACGAACCTCTGGTGTGCCAGTTGTCCCGCCAGGGGCACGGCTGGTTAGCTACGTTCGGAAGGGATAACCGCTGAAAGCATCTAAGCGGGAAGCCTGCTTCAAGATGAGGTATCCCACCATCTTTCGGGATGGGTAAGGCCCCCAGCTAGACGACTGGGTTGATAGGCCGGAAATGTAAGCCCGGTAACGGGTTCAGTTGACCGGTACTAATAGGCCGAGGACTTGACAACAAAGATTTGCTACGCGTCCACTGTGCAACTCACAGCAAACAGACAAGACCCCGACAGGTTGTTGGTGTGGTGTTGTTTGACATGTTGATAAAGTTACGGCGGTCATGGCGGAGGGGAAACGCCCGGTAACATTCCGAACCCGGAAGCTAAGCCCTCCAGCGCCGATGGTACTGCACCCGGGAGGGTGTGGGAGAGTAGGACACCGCCGGACA
>NZ_JBHMIS010000084.1:0-5428 GCF_048060415.1 Micromonospora sp. LOL_024 | reverse complement strand
CCGACACGCCGACACGGGCACCATCACTCACAGCCACAATCGATCATGAAACGGCCGTGTCCCAGGGGCAGGTGGGTTCGGCGATTCCGCAGAGGTGGAAGCCGTAGATGGTGTGGATGTCGGTGAGGGTGGTGGCCTGGGCTGGTTCGTGGCCGTAGACGTGGACTCCGCAGATGACGGGCGGTTTTGCGGTTTTGTCGGTGGTTGTTTGCTGGGTGGTGTGTCCGGCGTGGTGGTGTTGGGCTGGGTCTGCTCGTTCGAGTGTGGTGCGTAGGTGGGTCTGGAGTTGTTTGGGTAGGTCTGCTGGTTCGGTCGTGGCGGTGGTTGAGGTGGCGAGGGTGACTGCGCCAATCGAGACGGCGAGCAGGGTCACTTCCATCCAGGAGGAAGGGGTTTCGGAGCCACCTGGTGATGCGTTGCCGGGTAGTCATAGATGCTTCTCGCCTCGTCGCCGGTTCTGGTGTTCGCAGACGCATGGGACGGACGTCTGCCCGGGGGGCCGTCGGGTGGAGGTGGCCTGGCGCTGCGGCGCGCGGGAGTCTGCCCAAGGTGGCGCGCTGCCGGCACTGCGATGCTCCCGTGCGGGCCGTGCTCAGCGCGGTTGCCTCCGCGCTGCGGCGATATGAAGCCATTTCAACATGCTTGGACCCACTCCGGCAACATTGACCATCATCGACATTCTTCGGCCTTGTCGACCTGCCGGTTCCATTGCGCAAGCTGCACTCGACCGGTGGCCTCCTGCCTGCGCGCTCACCGCGCGGGAGCGTCAGGAGTTGCCCGGAGACACCAGGCCGGATTCGTAGGCGAGGACGACGAGCTGGGCCCGGTCGCGTACGTGGAGCTTGGTCATGGCGCGGTTGATGTGGGTCTTCGCGGTCATCGGGCTGATCGTCATGCGACCGGCGATCTGGTCGTTGGACAGGCCCTGCGCCACCAGCGCGACGGCCTCGCGCTCGCGGTTGGTCAGCCGGGTCAACACCGTGTGGGCGCCCGGGTGGAGCGGCTGGGTGACGTACCGGTTGATCAGCTTGCGGGTGATCGACGGTGCGAGCAGGGCGTCGCCTCGCGCGGCGACCCGGATGGCATGGAGGAAGTCCTCCGGCTGGATGTCCTTGACGAGAAATCCGGCCGCACCGGCGCGCAGCGCGTTGAGGACGTATTCGTCCAAGCCATAGTTGGTCAGGATGACGACGTGCACCCGGGTCAGGGCCGGGTCTGCGGCGATGCGCCGGGTCGCCTCGATCCCGTCGACGACCGGCATCCGGATGTCGATGAGCGCGATGTCGGGCAGGTGCTCCCTGGCCAATGCCAGGCCCTCACTGCCGTCGGCGGCTTCGGCCACCACCTCGATGTCGTCCTCGACATCGAGCAGCGCGCGGAACCCGCTGCGGATCAGTGGCTGGTCGTCGACCAGCAGCACCCGGATCGTCATGTCTGGTCCACCGGAAGCTCGGCCCGGACGGTGAAGCCGCCCTCGCGGCGCGGTTCCGCGTGCAGGTGACCGCCGAGAGCGGTGACTCGTTCGCGCATCCCGAGCAGCCCGACGCCGGGTACCGCCGCGCTGTCCGGCCTCGCGCTGCCGTCGTCGTCGACCTGGATGGCGAGGGCGTCGGGACGGTAGGCGATCCGGACGGATGCGGTCGCCGCCGCGGCGTGACGGTTGATGTTGGTCAGCGACTCCTGCACGATCCGGTAGGCGGTCCGCTCCACTGTGGTTGGTAGGTCGGTGCGGCGTCCCTCGATCGTCAGCGTCGCGTCCAATCCGGTCGTCCTCGCCCGTTGCAACAGTTCGGGGACGTGGTCGAGGCCACGCGACGGGCTCCCGTCGTCGTCGCGGAGCGCCTCCAGCGTCGCTCGCAGCTCCCGGGCCGCGTCACGACCGGCCTCCCGGATCGCCAGCAGGGCCGCCGGCACCTGCTCACCCCGCCTACGACCCAGGTGGACGGCGACCTCGGCCTGCACCTTGATGACGGAGATCTGGTGGGTGAGTGAATCGTGCAGTTCCCGCGCGATGTGTAGCCGCTCCTCGTAGGCGCGGCGGCGCGCCGTCTCCTCCCGGGTGCGCTCGGCCTCGTCGGCCCGGCGCTCGGCCTGACGCAGCGCCTCGCCGGCCGCACCGGCGGCGATCAGCCAGGCCAGTTCGAGAGCATCTCGTGCCTGCGTGAACGCGTCACCGATGTCGTGTAGGCCGGAGACCCCGGCGGCGAGCGGGAGAGCAGCCAACATGATCACGCTTGCGGCCACCGTGACCGTGCGGTGTCCCGCCCGTACGGCCGCGTACACCGCGAACAGGTAGGCGACGGCAGGCACGTCGAACCCGGCCGCCTGGTAACCCACCGCGCACAACCCGGTGACGACCAGGACGGGCACCGGCGCGTGGCGGCGCAGGGCCAGCGCCAGGCCGCCGACCGCCAGCAGGGGGTAGCCCAGCAGGTCGAAACGGGTGCCGGAGTGCTGCCCGGACAGCCCGGTGACCAGAAGGATCGCCGCCACGCCGGCGGCGATCGTCCAGTCCCCGACCTGGACCCGTCCCCTGTTCATGCAGGCACCCTAATCGGACGTCCGCCCGGGCAACTCCCGCGCGCGGATGACCCGACGGCTACCGCAGATGCGGTACATCCCCGAATTCTGCGACATCCACGGCAGCCGGATGCGCTCGTCGCGGCAGCGTGAAGTGTCCGCGCCGGCAGGACGACAGGCGGTAGGTGCGGCGGACAGGATTCAGCGACATCCGGTCGAAGAAGATGAGGAGAACACCACGTCCTTCTGTCGCCTGCCCACCTCCGCCGCCGGGGCCCTGCTCGGGTCCGTACCAGCAACCGCACAGCTCAGCGCCGAGTCGGCCGGCGTCGAGGCGGCCACCCTGACCGCCGGGCGGCTCGTGGGCGCCGTGGCCGTACTCGTCGCGCTGGCCGGCGTGGTCATCGGAGGGCTGGCGCTGGCCCGCTCTAGCAGCCGGGCCGGCAACGGCAACGGGCGACGGAGCGCCGTCGTGGCCATGGTGGCGGGGCTGGCCGCCACGGCCGCCGGCGGCCTGGTGGTGGTCGCCGCCGAGGGTGGCCCCGGCACCGGTTACGGCATTGTCGGTGGCTTCATGGCCCTCGTGGCCGGGCTGGTCGCCACGGTCCTTGGCTGGCTGGCGCTGGCCCGCTCGCGCCGCACCGGCCCGGTCGGCTGAGTCCGGCGGCACCCGCGCTGTCACAACGACCGGTCGGGCGGTGTCTTGGTGACCGGATCGTTGAACGAAGGAGACTTCATGAACCTCGCACTCTGGATCGCCGCCGGGCTCCTCGCCGTGGTCGCTCTGGCCGGTGGCATCAGCAAGACGTTCGTACCCTGGGAAAGGTTGAGAAAGATCCGTGGCGGGGAATGGGTCGGACACTTCAGCGTGGGCTTCGTGAAGACCCTCGGGGTCCTCGAAATCCTGGCTGCGGTCGGCCTGATCCTGCCAGCCGTGCTCGATGTCGCACCGGATGTGGTGCCGGTGACCGCCACCTGCTGGGTCCTGTTGATGGTCGGTGCGATGATCACGCATCTCCGGCACGGCTCACCCCGGTTCATGGTGCTGAACCTGATCTATCTCGCTCTTGCGGCGTTCGTCGCGTGGGGCCGTTTCGGTCCCGAGCCCTTCACCGCCTGACCGGCCTGAAGTCCTGCGTGTACCGCTGCGTCGAGGTGTCGCCGCAACCGGGTAGAGAAGTTGCAGTAGCGGGCCGGCCATCGCGGTGGTGACCAGGGCCATCACGGCCATCGAGGAGTAGAGCTGGCCGTCGAGCATGCCGAGTTCCAGGCCGACGGCGAGGATGATCAGTTCGGTCAGGCCGCGGGTGTTCATCAGGACGGCGAGCGCAGTCGCCGACCGGGCGGGTACCCCGCCGAGGCGGGCGGCGGTGAACGCGCCGACGAACTTGCCGCCCACCGCGACGGCCAGGATGAGGGCCAGTTCGACGAGGTCGCCGACGTCCATGGTGGACAGATCGACCTTCAGCCCGGCGACGACGAAGAAGATCGGTAGTAGCAGCAGACCGTTGAGGTGCGATATCCGGTCGCCCACCTGCGCGGTGACGCCGTGCTCGGGTGTGGTCGCGGCACGGGGCATGACCACGCCGAACAGGAAGGCGCCGAAGATGAAGTGCAACCCGATCCAGTCGGTGACGGCCGCCGACGTCAGCAGCCCCACCAGCGTGACGAGCAGGGCTGTCGGTCGAGGCTGGCCACCCGTCACGCGATCATCGAGCAGGCGCCGCAGCAGCGGCCGGACGACCGCAAACATGAGCAGCAGGTAGGGCAGGAACAGCAGCGCCGACAGGGAGCCACCGCCGGCGCCCGCGACCGCGACCACGACGGCGAGCAGCGTCCAGGCGAGTACGTCGTCGATTGCGGCACAGGCCAGCGCCACGCTGCCGAGCCAGGTGCGGCTCAGCCCACGGTCGATGAGGATACGGGCCAGCACCGGGAACGCGGTCACCGACATGGCGGCGCCCATGAACAGCACGAATCCGGTCTTGCTGTCGGTCGGGTGGCTCGCGTACAGGTGCAGGGCCAGCAACGCGCCGAGGCCGAACGGCACGGCGATGGAGCCGGCGGCGATGGAGCCGGCGGCGATGGAGCCGGCGGCGACGGTGCCCGCGACCACCCGGCGTCCACGGAGCAGACCGGCGTTCAGCTCCGTCCCGACGGTGTACATGAACAGGACGACGCCGATGGTCGCCAGGGCGCTCAGGAAGGGCCGGATGTCCTCCGGGAAGAGCGTGTCCGAGACGGCCCCGCTGAGCAGCGTCGGGCCGAGCAGGATGCCCAGGACCACCTCACCGATGACGGGAGGTTGCCGGAGGTGCCGGGCCACCGCGCCGGCCGCGAAGGCGAGTAGCGAGATCAGCGCCAGGGCGAGGAGCAGCGTCGGAACCTGGTGCGAACCCACGGGGGTACGTCTCTGGGGCTAGCGGTCCGCCGTCGGTGCCGCGACGGCCCCGCCCGCCGGCACCAGCACGTCGGCGGACTGCTCGGTGGCGCCTGGGCGCTGGCCGGGGCGGGTGGCCAGGTAGACCGCGGACACCGTGACGGCGGTGGCCACGATGCCCAGCATCAGCCGGTAGTCCAGCAGCGCGATCAGGGTCGCGCCGACGGCGATCGACATGGTCTGTGGCACGGTCATCGCGAACTCGAAGGCGGCGGACGCGCGTTTGATACCGGTGAGCACTGGACTATGAGATCGCTGACGTCTGCCGCAGACGGCGCGTTGCGGAGTGTGACCGCCGGCGTCCCGAGGGACGTCCGGACGTGCCGAATTGAGTGCGTGTTCTGTGTGCGTTTTCGGCGACGCCTGGCGGTTTTCCTAGTACGGCAGCCGCCAATTGCTAGCTGACTAGGGCGTAGTCCCTGTTCAGTCGGGTGCGTTGGTGGAACCAGCGTGCGCGGGCTTGGTGAC
>NZ_JBHMIS010000083.1:0-6052 GCF_048060415.1 Micromonospora sp. LOL_024 | reverse complement strand
CCCAATCGACACGTCAGCCCAGCTCACAGCCCCGCACATCGACAACGCAAAGACCCTGGGTGCACCGGCTGGCGAACTCGGTGATCGTGCTGGACGAGGTGCAGGCGCTGCCGCACGCCATGCTCGCCCCGATCCTCGATGGACTGCGGCTGCTGGTGCGGGAATTCGGTGCGACCGTTCTGCTCTCCTCCGCCACGCAGCCGAGCTTCTGGGCGCTCGACGAGTTCAAGGACGTGCCCTGCACCGACCTGATCCATGACACACCGAAGCTGGTCAGTGATCTGCGTCGAGTGCGGTACGAGTGGCAGCTCGACCCGAAGCCGACGCTGACCGACGTCGCCGAGCAGGCCGGGTCGCAGTTGGCGGCGTTGGTCGTGGTCAACACGACCGCGGACGCCAAGGTGGTCTTCGAACGGTGGCGTGAGACCGAGCCGGCTGGTGTGGCGTGGCATCTGTCCACCCGGATGTGCCCGGAGCATCGTCGGCGGGTGCTGGAGGAAGTGCGAGCGCGTCTCAGTCGGGGTGAACGCGTCCTTCTCGTGTCCACTCAGCTGATCGAGGCTGGGGTGGATGTCGACTTCCCGGTCGTGTTCCGGGCGATGGCGCCGGCCGACTCGCTGCTCCAGGCAGGCGGGCGAGCCAACCGTGAAGGGCGGATAGCGGAAGGCGGGCGGGTGGTGGTGTTCGCGCCGGAGGACGGTGGGCAGCCGCCCACGTACAAGACGCTGGTGGGTTGCACCGGGCGTCAGTTCGGGCCGGACAAGGCTGACCCGGATGATCTGGAGGCGCTCGGACGCTTCTACCGCAACGTGTACGACCTGCTGAATCTTGCCGATGGCCACCATGTCGGGCAGCGCATCCAGCGGGCCCGGCGACGCTGGGAGTTCGAGACGGTGACCGACGGGCCGATGGATGCGAGTACCAGGCGGCGGGATCGGAAGCTGGCGTTCCGAATGATCGACGACGACGGGATCAGCGTGGTGACGCCACAGGGCGCGGCGACGCCTGAGCTACGGCGTGAACTGGAAAACGTGATTGAGGATCTGCGGCGCGCGCCGGTACCGGATCTTCTGAAGCTGCGGCAGTTGCAGGCGTACACGACGAACCTGCACCCGAGCGCCCTTCGTCAACCCGGTGTGATGGCGCTGCTGCGGCCGATTCTCGGCGGCGAGGTGCGGCGGGGTGCGTTGGTCGAGTGGGTCGGTGAGTACGACGGCGCTACTGGCATCAACCTCGACCCGAATCTAGAGCAGTTTCTTTTCTGAGCACGGTCTCTGGCGCCAGTTGAGGAGAAACGCGATTCCTCTTCGCGCTACTGTTCGACCGGGATACGGTCGCCAGGGGGCGCCGGGGCTGCCTGCCGAAAGTGAGTCCTGCTCGGGACCGCGGGGACGCATTTTCCCGAGCGAATCGTAGTCAGCTTTCTGACAGTCTTGCTACGACCAATACCCGAGGAAGTTCAGATAGCCTGCCAACGCGCTCGACGGCAAACTGGGCGCCCTGCGGTGCCTCGTGGTGCTGAGAGTCGCAACCTCGGATATTGATCGAGACCTTTTGTGCCCTCCGGCTGGGACTGAACGTTGTGCATTCCTGGCCGGTTGATGGCTGGGCCAACGGGGAGCAGGTTCTGATGATCTGTCGGCCGGCTTTTGTCGTACCGGCAGTAGATCCTCGCTCCTGCCGTCCGAGGCGATTGCGGACGCCCGTGGTTCAGCGACGTAGACCGTTGTTTGGTTGGCTCTGGTACTGGGAGGGATTTGTGCTGTGACGATGGATGTGGTCAACGGGTTGACTCTGCGGCGGAGCGCGGAAGGCGATCTTCCGGTTGTGGTGCAGGTCAGTGGCGAGGCGGCGTTGTTTTCGCGGCCGGAGTTGAAGGTGGAGCGGGTCAGTTACCCGGTGATGACACCGTCGGCTGCGGTGGGTGTCCTGGAAGCGATCTTTTGGAAGCCCGAGATGCAGTACCGGATCGTCGCGATCGAGGTACTCAAGCCGGTCCGGCAGTTCTCTGTGCGACGTAACGAGACGTCTGATGTGGCACCGTTGGCGGAGGCGATCAAGGGCGTCCGTCGGGTGGACACCGCCGCGCACCGCGATCAGCGCAACGCTGTCTGCCTGCGTGATGTGGGGTATCGGATCCACGCGCACATCGAGCTGGCGGCGCACGCGGACAAGTCGGTCGCGGCGTATCGAGACCAGCTTCGGCGGCGGGTCCGCAAGGGGGCGTGCTTCCAGCGGCCGTACCTCGGTACTCGCGAGTTCAGCGCCGAGTTCGGTTGGCCGGATGACACCCCGCGGGCGGATGTCAACGAGGAGATCGGCATCATGCTGCACTCCATCCACCGCGACAGTGGGCCTGGTCAGCCGCGGATGGAGTGGTTCGCCGCGCGGGTAGTAGCGGGGGTGCTGTACGTGCCCGAGCGGGGCATCGAGCTGACGCTGCCGGAAGGACAGGTGGCGTAGTGCTGCTGCAGAGGCTGGTGGAGTACGCCGACACCAGTGAGGACGTCATCCCGGCCTTCTACGCCCGTAAACCGGTGCGGTGGAGTCTGGACATCGACGGCAATGGCGTACCCCGAGGCGGTTTCGTCAGCACGGCGGACAAGGACGACCCGCAGCGGCGGTTCGGCACGCCGCGCCTGGTGCCGGCGGTGACGCGTACCGTCGGGATCTCGCCCGCCCTCGCGGTCGACAACGGCGAGTACGTCTTCGGCTGGTTGTCCGAGGGCGCCAAGCCGGAGCGGGTCGCGAAGCAGCACGACGCCTTCCGTGCGCTGATCGCCGAATGGGCTGCCGCCGAGCCTGACGGCCTAGGGCCGGCGATCGTGGCCTTCTACCGCGACGGGCACGCCGCCACGCTTCAACCACCGGCGGACTGGAGCAGGGGCGACCTGATCGGTCTATCGGTCGACAGTGTCTACGCGGCAGACACCGGCGCGGCGCGGCAGTACTGGGCCGGGGTGGCTGGCGACCGGAAAGGTTCGGGCCGCTCCGGTCTGTGTCTGGTCTGCGGGCAGGTGCAGCCGCTGTTGAAGACCGTGCCGCAGCAGATCCCCCGCCGCTGGGTGCCGGGCGCCACCCAGAGCGCGTCGCTGGTCAGCATGAACGAGGCCGTGCACGGCTACGAGCTGCAGAAGTTCCTCACCAACACCCCGATCTGCGCGGACTGCGGCCTCAAGTTCATGACGGCGATGACCGACCTGCTCTCGAATCCGGCGCACAGCACCGCCCTGTCCGGGCAGAACGCCCGGCTTGCCTGGTGGGTGCTGGGTGGGTCGACCTTCGACCCGTGGTCGACCGTCGAGCAGCTGGACCCGACCCAGATCCGCAACCTGCTGGCCGGTCCGGCCGGGGGAACGGAAGCGACGGTCGACGAGTTGTCCCGGTACTGCTCGGTGACCGTGGGCGGCAACGTCGCCCGGGTCGTCGTGCGGGACTGGGTCGAGCAGCCGATCAGCCGGGTGAAGGAGAACATCCGGGCCTGGTTCGACGACCACACGATGGTCGACGCCTGGACCGGTGACGTCGCCACGGTCAAGGTCTCCCAGCTCGCGCGGGCGGCCGGGCGGTTCGAGGCGGGACGCAACGGCGGCCCCGGAACATGGACCAACTTCGGGGGGAAGGGGGAGCAACGACCACCCGATGTGTTCCACCGCCTGCTCGGTGCCGCGCTGCTGAGGCGGCCGTTGCCGCCGAAGATGCTCAATCACGTCATCAATCGGATCCGTATCGATGGGCGGCTCGACGCGGCTCGCGCTGCACTGATCCGGCTTGCCCTTCGTCGGCACCCGAACCTGCCCGAGCATGAACGAGAGAGGCTGACGCCCACCTTGAACGTGGAACACAAGCAGCCGGCCTACGTGTCCGGCCGCATCTTCGCCGTCATGGACGACCTGCAACGGACCGTGTTCCGGGTCGCGGACCAGAAGCTGAACACCACCTTCGCCGAGCGCTACTTCGGCCGAGCGATAGATAACCCGCAGGTCGTCATCGTCTCCGGACGCCGCAACGTGCAGGCGTGGCTCAAGCGGCTGCGCGGGCCCCTGCACCGACCGAACTGGTCGGAAGCATACGAACGGCGGCTCGACGACCTGTTCATCCAACTCGACGCGATTCCTACCGGGGCGGTGCTGGCCGACAAGGCCCAGTTCATCCTCGGCTACCACCAGCAGCGAGCCGAGATGAGGACCGAACGGCTCGCAGCGGCCGCGAACAAGAAGAAGACCGACCTGCCCATCGAGCCCGCCGACGTGGCGCCGAGCACCATCGACGAAGGAGACGACGCATGACCGCCGCGCACCTCGACCCGACCCGCCGCCACGACGCCGTCCTGCTGTTCGATGTCAGCGACGGCAACCCCAACGGCGACCCGGATGCCGGTAACCAGCCGCGTACCGACGACGAGAGCGGACAGGGTCTGGTCACCGATGTGGCGATCAAACGCAAGATCCGCGACACGGTGTCGTTGCTGCGCGGCGACGACCCCCGCTACGGCATCTTCGTCGAAGCCGGCCACGCCCTGAACACCCGGATCGAGGCGGCGTTGAAGGCCAACCCGGGTAAGGCCGACGAGGCGCAGCGGTGGATGTGCGAGCACTACTTCGACATCCGGATGTTCGGCGGTGTGCTGTCCACCGGCAAGGGCGGCGGCGCCGGCCAGGTCCGTGGCCCGCTGCAGCTCACCTTCTCCCGCAGCATCGATGCGATCCTGCCCACCGACCACACCATCACCCGAGTCACTCAGACCCGCCAGGAAGACATCAACAAGGGAGAAAGCACGGAAATCGGCTCCAAGTGGACCGTCCCGTACGGCCTCTACCGGTCGCACCTGTTCTACTCCGCTCCCCGCGCCACGAAGACCGGGGTGACCAGCGACGACCTGGCGGCGCTGTGGCAGGCCATCACGGTCATGTTCGACCACGATCGGGCCGCCACCCGCGGCGAGATGAAGCTGTGCGGGCTCTACGTGTTCAGCCACCCCGACCCGCTCGGTGTCGCCCCTTCGGCAGCCCTCACCCAACGCATCGCGCTCGACCGAGTCAACCGTGAGAAGGCGCCACGCGCCCACACCGACTACACCCGCACCATCAACGAGACGATGCTGCCCGACGGCGTGGAGCTGACCAAGCTGGTTGACCTCTGGCCGTGACCGACGATCACCCGCCGGGCAGCGGCACCGACCTGCGGGAGGTGCCGCTGTCCGCGTTGGAGCACTACGCCTACTGCCACCGACAGACCGCGCTGATTCACGTTGAGGGCGTCTGGACGGAAAATGTTGCGACAGTACGCGGCGACCTCAGCCACACCACCGTCGACCTGCCCGGCATCCAACGACGCCGGGGCCTCACCGTGATCCGATCACTGCCGGTCTGGAGCCACACCCACGGACTTCGGGGCATCTGCGACATCGTCGAGTTCGAGGACGACACGGCGACACCGGTCGAGTACAAGGTCGGACGCTACAAGCCCGGCGGCCCCGCCGAACTGCAGCTCGGCGGGCAAGCACTCTGCCTTCTCGAAGCTGGCTTCACCGTGCCCACCGGCTACATCTACTCCGTCGCCGAACGTCGCCGACACCCCATACCCATCGACGTCGACCTGCTCGACCGGGTCGTAGCCGCAACCCTGGCCGTACGCCGGCTGCTTGAGAGGGCGGTCCGCAGTAGCTTGATCTGATCTATGCGTTGCGCCCGGTTGGAGACCTTCTGGCGGGTTCGCCATGGATAGTGGCTGGTCGATCTGTGGAATGTGAGTCCTGGTCGTGACCGTTCGGGCTGCTGCGGCGTTAGCCCGGTCATGGGTGATCGGAAGCGGTATCCCAGTGACGTCACCGACGAGCAGTGGGCGTTGATCGGGCCGTTCCTGCAGGTGTGGAAGGCCAAGCGGGTCGCGGTGTCGGTGTCAGGTCGACACGGTGACTACGACCTACGGGAGATCGTGAACGCGATCTTCTACCAGAACCGGACCGGTTGTCAGTGGTCGTACCTGCCCCACGACCTGCCGCCGAAGTCGGCCACCTACTACTACTTCGCCCTGTGGCGTGACGACGGCA
>NZ_JBHMIS010000082.1:0-6123 GCF_048060415.1 Micromonospora sp. LOL_024 | reverse complement strand
CCGCGCAGCCCGGCGGCGCGCATCAGCCGCTCGACCGTGCACCGGGCCACCTCGACGCCCTGGCGGTGCAGCTGGTGCCTGATCTTGCGGGCGCCGTAGACGCGTAGTTCTGGGCGTGGATCCGCTTGATCAGCGCGGTCAGTTCCTCGTCGCGCCGGCATCGGGCGCTGACCGGACGGGTCTTGGTGGCGTAGTAGGTCGACGGTGCGATCTGCGCCGGCGTGTCTTCCAACGCCCGCAAGACCGACTGGACACCGTGCTGTTCCTGATGCGAGTCAACGAACGCGACCCTCATCGCGACGGCCGGTCCAGCTCGGCCGCGAAGAAAGACGCCGCGGACTTCAGGATCTGGTTCGCCCGCCGCAGCTCACGATTCTCCCGTTCGAGGGCCGCGATGCGTTCGGCATCGCTGCTGGTCGTGCCCGGCCGCTCACCGGCGTCGGTCTCGGCCTTCTTCACCCACGTCCGCAACGCCTCAGGGTGAACTCCGAGCTGGTCGGCGATCCGCCCGATCACGCCGACCGCACCGGCCGGATCCCGACGGGCCCCAAGGACCAACCGGGCCGCACCAGGGTCTTTGCGTAGTCGATTGAGGTGCGCTTGACCTGGCGGTTTGTATTGTCGTGGCCTGTGTGGAGGGTGACGCGGAACGGGTGTGACCCTTCGGTGATCATGGAGTTGCTGAGACAACATGACTCCGAGAAGGACCACACCCGCGCATGTCATCATCGCTGATCGACGTGATCCGTCAGCACGCCCCGCCCCGTGCGACACCACGGCCGCCGGCGGTGGGTCGCATGGCCTGCTGGAGGCCTTGGCGCAGGTTCCTGACCTGCGTGACCCGCGAGGGATCCGGTATCCCCCGGCGAGCCTGCTCGCGGTCGCGGTGTGCGCCGTCATGGCCGGGGCGTCCACGTTCGCCGCGATCGGCGACTAGTTCGACGATCTCGATGCGTCGGCGTGGGACCGGCTCGGGTTCACCGGCCGGGTGCCGGTGTTGACCACGGTGTGGCGGCTGCTGGTCCGCGTCGACGCCGAGACGTTGACAGCAGTCCTGGCCGACTGGCTGTGACCCGACTACCGGCGCCGCCACCGACCAGGCGGGTCATCGCCGTTGACGGCAAGGTGGTGCGGGGCACCGTCCTGCCCGAGGAACGGGTTCACCTGCTGCCGGCCTACGACACATCGACCGGTGTGGTCCTGGCGCAGGTCCAGATCGTGGCGAAGTCGAACGAGATTCCGGCGTTCGCCCCACTGCTGGAGCAGGTCAAGACTCGGCTGGGCCAGCCTGGCGGGTGTGGTGATCGTCGCGGACGCGCTCCACACCCAGGTCGCCCACGCCCGAGCCGTCGCCGCTGCCGGCGGGCACCTGTACGTGTCGGTCAAGGCCAACCAGCCGACCCTGTACGCCCAGCTCAAGCAGCTCCCCTGGGCGCAGGTGCCGGTCGGCGACCAACACCGCGACACCGGCCACGGCCGCCGCGAGACCCGGACCGTCAAGGCGTTGACCGTGCAGACCCCTGGTGGCATCGGCTTCCCCCACGCCCAGCAGGCCGTCCGGATCACCCGCAGCACCCGCACCGTGGCCGGCAGACGCACACGAGAGACCGTCTATCTGGTGGCGTCACTGCCCGCCGCCCACGCCCAACCGGCTGACCTGCAGGAATGGGCCCGCCTGGAATGGCATATCGAAAACCGGCTGCACTGGGTCCGCGACGTCACCTTCCTTGTTACGGGCCGTCCACCTGCGGATCGTCGAGCCCTTGTGTGCGGACAGGTTGTCCAGGATGACGTAGATCGGTGCACCGTCCGGGCGGGTGGCGCGGATCGACTTGAGTGCGGTGAGAGTGTTCGCGGCGCTCTTGCGGCGTCGGACGACGCCCCAGAGTTGGTCGTCGCCAACGGAGTAGCAGCCGTGGGACTGCCGGACCTCGTGCAGTTTGTGATAGTTCGTGGGCAACCGGTGAGGATGCCCTGCCGGAGCCCACCCTGTGCCGGCCTGCGGCCGGATCACCAGGGGCCCGAACTCGTCGAACGCGAACCCCCGCTGCAGGAAGTGGCTGCTCACGTACGCTGAAAGGTGATCTTGTGCCGGTGCAGGATCTGCCGCAGCTGTTCTCGACCGATACGGAGCCGGCAGGCAGCATCCGAGCTCAGGTGGTCGGCGAGCTTGCGCACGCTCCAGCGGGTGAACGGTCGCCCCAGCTTCTCGGGGCGGGCACTGGCCAAGCAGGCCATCCCCATCTCGTTGAACCGGTGGATGTGACCTGCCGAATCGAGTCCTCATCAGCATAGACCAGGCGGGCGATCGCCGACACGTGTTCCCGCCGGTCGAGGCGAGAACGACCATCGACCGTCGCAGTCGGATCGGGGAGCCGGTTCCTCGGCAGGTAATTTTGAGCAGCTGCTGACCTTCCTGATCACCCAGCCGCCGCACGCATACGGGTTCTGCCACCGCTACAGCCTGACCGCCCCAACGCCGCCTGGCCGACAGCCCTCACGGCGTGTCATCCAACACCGTGAACGTGCCACGGCACGAGCGGTGACGAGGCAGTTCGAGGGGCACTGAGCCTTTCCGCGTAACGGTGCGGGTACCTTGAGTAGCGGCCTTGGTGATCGGTGTAGACACGCCCGAACCCGTTGTGGTGCGACGAGAAGACGCAGAACCACGGCATGAAGTGGTCCTCTCACAGATCAACTTCAGTAGGGATCCTGCGTCGCTATGAGCGTCACATGCACCGCCACGCTGTCCGTGCGTGAGGAGACCGTGTTGTTCTTGTCGGGGCTGCTGGGCGCCGAACGTCAGCGCCGTGAAACCCGCGCCGAGAACCGCGCGTTGGGCTGCTTCAAGCAGGCCATTCTCGTGATCCGCTGGTTCCTCGACGGCGTTCGCGTCAAGCAGTTGGCCGCCGACAACACAGTCAGCCTGTCGACCGGTTACGCCTACCTTCACGAGGGCATCGGGGTCCTCGCCGCCCACGCGCCGAGCCTGAAGTCAGCCCTGCTGGCAGCGAAGATGGCTGGCTACGCCCACGTGAACATCGACGGGCCCCTGATCGAGACCGACCGGCGTCGGACCCCCGGGCCGACACCGGGGGTGGATTTGTGGTGGTCGGGGAAACACGACAACCACGGCGGGAACATCCAGGTCATCACCGCCCCGGACGGATGGCCGCTGTGGACCTCGCCGGTGCGCCCCGGCCGGGAACACGACACCACCGCCCTGCGTGAGCACGACATCCTTCCCCTGCTGACCACCTGGATCGACGACGACCTGCGCGTGCTCGGCGACCTCGGCTACGAAGGCGAAGCGACCACAATCACGGTCGCGTTCAAGAAGCCCCGCAACGGCGCCTGCACCGACATCCAGCAGCAGTTCAACAGGACCCACAACAGCGTCCGCGCCATCGGCGAACGCGGAAACTCCCTGCTCAAGACCACGTTCAAAGCGCTGCGCAACGTCAGCCTCTGCCCATGGCGCATCGGAAAGATCACCGCAGCCGCTCTGGTCCTCCTGCACACCGACCAAGCCCGCACAACGTGATCACACACCGCCACGACTCGTTACGCGGAAAGGCTTACTCACCGCGCTCACCCCGTTGCGCGGAATGGCGCAATGAACCGCCTAACGACCTCTCGGCACACCGGCAACGGTCCTACAATCGATTTCGATCGGGCATAGCGAATACCCCTGTCGCTGACATGCGATGCAACAGCCCCGGTTCCGACCGGTTCACAGACTATTCGACCGGATCCACCGACACCCTCAGGATGCCTCTGACCTGCAGGTACAGCGAGCCCCTGATAGCATTTTTCCGATCTTGTCAAGCCCCACCCCACATAAATTTCTATGTGCGAGCCGCTAAGGTTCCGTTGTACAGTGGAGGCACTTTGAGCCCTTGCCGAATATTCGGATCCCCGGCCAAGACCCGCTGGTTGCCGCCGCACTGGCGGCTGCCCCGGATATTCGGCTTGACGACCATCTCCATGAGGAGTGAACGTGGAATCGCAGTCAGCTTTCGCAATAGAGACCGAAGAGCTGACCAAGCTCTTCGGCAAGGTCCGCGCGGTGGACGGGGTGAACCTCGCCGTGCCGCTCGGCATGGTCTACGGCTTCCTCGGCCCCAACGGCGCCGGCAAGACCACCACGATCCGCACCCTCGCCACCCTGCTCAAGCCGGACGGCGGTAGCGCCCGGGTGTTCGGGCACGACGTGCTGAGGGAGGCCGAGGAAGTCCGTAGGCTGATCAGCCTGACCGGCCAGTTCGCCTCGGTCGACGACGCGCTCACCGGTGCCGAGAACCTCGTGATGGTGGCCCGCCTACTCGGCCACTCATGGTCGGAGTCCCGCAAACGGGCAGCCGAGCTACTCGAGGCGTTCGGCATCGAGTACGCCGCCGACCGGCTGGTGAAGACATACTCCGGTGGCATGCGCCGCCGGCTGGACATCGCGGCGAGCATCATCGTCTCGCCCAAGCTGCTGTTCCTCGACGAACCGAGCTCGGGGCTCGATCCCCACGCCCGCAACCAGGTCTGGGAGGCCGTCCGGGCGCTGGTGACGGTCGGCACCACGGTCCTGCTGACCACGCAGCACCTGGATGAGGCCGACTCGCTGGCCGACCGGATCGCCGTCATCGACCACGGCAGAATCATCGCCGAGGGCAGCCCGGGCGAATTGAAGGCCTCGGTCGGCAGCGGCGCGGTGCACGTGCGGTTGTTCAGCGCCGAAGACCGGACCCGCGCGGGCGAACTGCTCAGCAAGGCGTTCGACGCGCCGGTCGAGTTCGACCGCGATCCGGTGGTGCTTTCGGTCCGGGCGAACGACCCGGAGCAGGTCGCACAGGCACTGATCGGTCTGTCCAGGGCTGGCATCCGGATCACCGAGTACTCACTCGGCCAACCTAGCCTCGACGAGGTCTTCCTGGCTCTCACCGGCCACAAGGTCGACGCCGACCACAGCCCCGCCGCTGACCCAACCTCGTCCAAGGACGGCAAGGAAAAGGAGCACGTCGGATGAGTGCTCCCGCCCAGCACAGCGCAGTCAGCACGTTCAGCCCGTCCGAGGACGGCATAAAGGAAGGGCAACTTTCATGAGCGCCGCCACCACGGACGAAACCATCACCGAGCCCCAGCCCATCGCCGAGAGCATTCTGCGTGGCGCACTGTCGGTCCAGCGCAAGCCGTCGCGTCCCGGCCCACTATCGGCCTCTCTCACCTTCCTGTGGCGGGCTGCCTCCACCTTTAGGCACCATCCGGCGCAACTGGTCGACATGATCCTGTTCCCGTTCATCTTCCTAGTGGTGTTCACTTACCTGTTCGGCGGCGCGATCGGCGGCTCGACCGCGGACTACCTGCAGTTCTTCCTGCCGGGCATCCTGGTCCAGACCGTGGTGATGATGTCGGTGTACACGGGAACCGCCCTGAACACCGACATCACCAAGGGCATCTTCGACCGGTTCCGCACCCTGCCGTTCTGGCAGCCGGCCACCATCGTCGGCAGCCTGCTGGCGGACATGGGGCGCTACCTCGTCGCGCTGACCCTGACGATCGCGTGCGGCGTCCTGCTGGGTTTCCGGCCAGACAGCGTGCTCGGCTCGATTGCGGCGGTGGGGATGCTGATCGTCTTCGCCTTCGGCGTAAGCTGGATCTTCACTACGATCGGCGTGGTTGCCAAGGCGCCGGAGACGGTCGCCTCGACCAGCATGATCGTGGTGTACCCCTTGGTGTTCATCAGCAACATCTTCGTGCCGACCGAGTCGATGCCGGGCTGGATGCAGACGGTCGCGAACGTCAATCCGATGAGCCACGCGGCCACCGCCACCCGCGGCCTGATGCACGGCACCGTCACCGCTGAGCAGCTCGCCTGGGCGTTCGGGCTCTCCGCGGGGCTAATCGTGGTCTTCGCGCCGCTGACCATGCTGGCCTACCGCAAGCGAAAGGACCGCTAGAACACGACTTCGCCCCCGATACAGGTGGACGTGCTGAGCAGCCAGCGGCCCTGAGAGGCGCGCTCGGATGACTGGAAGTCCCGAGCGCGCCTCTCCGGAGCCTGTCAAGTCCAAGTGTCAAGCCCCGGGTTTGATGGAGAGTTGGTTAGCTGGTTTTCAGGGGCGCGGTGACTGG
>NZ_JBHMIS010000081.1:0-6162 GCF_048060415.1 Micromonospora sp. LOL_024 | reverse complement strand
GCTCGGTTCAACCCGTTGTCCGGCCGGTACACGGTGCCCAGCGAACGCACCTTCCGTCGGGCGACCAGCTCCGGCTGGTCGAAGTCGAAATCGTGGCTACGCCCGTCGCGGCCGAGACCGGCCGCCTGGTAGCGGGTGTTGAGCAGGTCCAGGCGCCGGGTCACCTCGGCTGAGTCCAGCCAGTACCGCAGCGGCTGCTCACCCCACCCCGCAGCGGCGTAGTAGGCGTCGGTGACACACCCACGGGTGTAGGTGAACTCCTCCAACTCTGTGGCGTGGGGGAAGACCACGCCCAGGTCGGCCTGCATCCGCGTCATCAGCGTGAACTGCGCCAGCACCGCGTGGACCATCTCGTCCACCGGCGCCGGCACCAGCAACTCGGCGGCCTGCTCGTCGCCGCCGGTCAACTCGAACACTGCTGCCTTGAGCGCCAGCACCCGCAGCGCCTCGTCCAGCAGCGGCCCGGCGTCACGCTCCAGCGACCAGCGGCTGATCGCCGGGTACCCGGTGAACGTGGCCCAACAGGTGGAGTACTTCATCGACGAGCTGTGCAAACGGTCGTAGGCCGGGTGGGCGCGCATCCGGTCGAGGATCTCCGCGGCCCGACGACCGACCTCGGCGACCTGCGGCATCGATGGACTGGTCATGGTGCATCCCTTCCCAAGGGGGCAGTGGACACCGGGAGACCGCGCGCCGCGCTGCGGCGGCGGTCCCTCACCGCCCGCCGAACCGATGCGGGCGGTGACAAAGCCATCAGAAACTGTCGTCACCGATGTCGATAAGAGACGCCGTTGACCTCCGACAATCCGCCGACATTTCGCCGTGAATGCCGTCCGGCGCTATCCCCGGACCGGGATTGTCGCCGGAATGTCGGAACCCGCCGGCAGGTCTGGCCGACATCGGTCGGTCTCGCCTTTAGTCGTCCCGTTGGCACGCGATCCTGCCAGCCGGCCACATGTCGAGCCGCCGCGCCACGGCTTTCCTCATTCCGCCGTGTCAAAGGGTCGTTGACCGTGCGATCTGAAGGGTTCTGCTGTGCGTGTTGCCCGGAGGCTGGCGTTGTGGCTGGCCATTCCGCTGTCCGCGACCAAGCTTCTCGCCGCGTGGGGTGTGACCTCGACGGGACGCCAGGCGATGGCCACCGATCGGCCGGAATCGCCGGCGGCAATCCCGTCGGCTGTCGGTGACGTGCCCCATCAGCTTGATCGGAAGGCGCAGGTCGCGGCGGCGGAGGTCTCGGACATCGGTGGCGGATTGAACGCTTTCTCAAGCAGGGCAACGTGTCCGAGAGCGCGAGCCGGCCACGCATCTTCACACAGAAAGGTGATGGCCGTGCGCGTCAAGTGGTTCGTCCCTGCTGACGGCGAGCACCCGTTCAGGCCCTTCGGCATTGACTGCGAGGATGCAGCCAGGCGCTTCGCCAGCTGTGGCGAATCGACGCCTCGCGACCGGGATGAAAACGCCGCATTGCCCCATGGTGCCCTCAATCGGGGCCGGCGGTGCGGGGCGAACTCCGATCGCCCTGTCCTGGACTCCGACCCTCGACATCGAGGGCGTCGAAGGACGCGGCCGTGAACCGCAGCCCGCAGCCCCTGCCCGAGGTAGCCCCGGGCACTCTGCTCCAACTTGAAGCGAACGACTGGTCCTACGGCCGTGACCTCACCCCCGGCACCGCGGTAGCCGTCACCGTCGCTGGCGTTCGCGACCTGCCGAACCGCAGCGACGAGTGGGTCTGGATCCTCGGCCACCGTCCGGAGTGCGATTACCCGCACGTCGACCGGCATCCGCCGTGCATGGAGGTTCGGGTCAGCGTGGCCACACTCCACCGCCGGAGTTCTGTTTCATGACCGGCACCGACGACGGTGACCGCCCCGTGGATTGCTTCGAATCAGCGCGCAACACGGTGCTCCAGCACCGCGACGGCGGTACCTGCTTCCACTGCCAGACCGGTGGATGCGGGCAACACGCCTGGGCGATCGAGGAACTTGCCCGCCACCCCGGCGGCCTAAAGCTTCTCCGGCAGCTCGGGTTTCCCATCCCCTCTGACGAGTCGACCGAGGAAGGTCAGCCGCGGTGAACACCACACCCTCCGGCGCATCCAACGACCACGCACCCCACCTGTACGAACACCCGGCACCAGTAGAGCCGGCCCGGCCGGTACGCGCCGTTGGCAGCGCCGCCGCCCACACCACCACGCGTCTTGCCGACGAGTTCTTCTACCTGGCCCACGACGACCAGACCGGACGTCCGCGTCTGTTCGAGTCCGCGACCGCACACGGCCTGGCCGCCGCGCTGCTGGCGGAGCTGTACCGGGAGGGTCGGGTCACCTTCGAGGGCCGCCATGTACGGGTGATCAACACGGTCCCGCCGAAGGACTGGCTGCAGCATCTTGTCCTCGACCGTCTGGTGGCCGAGCCGCGTCACACCGCGACCCGAACGTGGTTGGCGTTCCTCGCCACCACCGCCTGCGAGCAGGTGATCACCCGCATGTGGCAGCTTGGGCTGCTGCGGCCGGAGCAGGTCGGTCGGCTGTGGCGCCAGCGCACCGTCTACGTCCCCACCGACGTGAACACGGCCGCCTGGTCCTGGGCTCGTTTGTCCTTCCAGCTGCGCAACTACCAGCCGCTCAACGCCTTCGACCAAGTCCTTGCGGGTCTGGCGTTGCACACGCAGCTCGACCCGATCCTGCTCGACGGCACACCCCTTGCCGTCCGCGCGTTCCTGCGCCACCAGGTCGACCAGGTCCCTGCCCCGCTACGCGAACTCCTCGCTGACCTCGGTGCCGTCGTCGGCGGCGCCGTGTTGAGCCACCGCACCTCCTGAGTGCGACCACCTCCCTATCCATCCCTCTTGGCTGAGAGAGAGCCGATGTTGCACTCGAAACCCGACACCGTGTCCGCTGTCCTCGCGCGTGGGCGGCTCGGTATCCCGTCGGTGGTGTTCTTCGTCATCGCCGCCGCCGCACCCCTCACCGTCATCGCCGGTGGCGCGACCACCGGGTACGCGGTCACCGGCGTCACCGGCATCCCCGTCGCCTACCTCCTGGTCGCGGCAGTGTTGGCGTTGTTCGCGGTCGGCTACGTGGCCATGTCCCGCCGCATCGTCAACGCGGGCGCCTTCTACACCTACGTCACCCGCGGACTCGGCCGCCCCACCGGCGTCGGCGCCGCCATGGTCGCCCTGCTCGCCTACAACGCAATGCAGATCGGGTTGTACGGCGGGGCTGGCGCGGTCACCGCGCAGTTCCTCAACGACCGGTATGGCTGGCAGCTCACCTGGTGGATGTGCGCCCTCGCCGTCTGGGCCATCGTCACGGTGCTTGGGGTCGCGCGGATCGACCTCAACGGCCGCGTCCTCGCCGTCGTGCTGGTCGCTGAGTGCGTTGTCGCACTGACCTTTGACGCGATCATGGTCAGCCACCCTGCCGACGGGACCGTCAGCTTCGACGCCCTCGCCCCGACGCACGTGTTCGCCGCCGGGATCGGTGCGGCATTGGTCACTGCGATCACGGGCTTCGTGGGCTTCGAAGGAACCGTCGTGTTCTCCGAGGAGACCAAGGACCCGCGCCGCACGATCGCCCGCGCCACCTACATCGCCGTGGCCGTGACCGGCCTGCTGTATGGGCTGTCCGCGTGGGCGATGTCCGTGGCCACCGGCCCCGACCGCATCGTCGAGGCGGCCCGCACCGACGGCACCGACCTCATCTTCAACCTGGTGTCCCCGTATCTGAGCCAGAGTGTCATCACCGTCGCCCGGGTTCTGTTCATCACCAGCCTGTTCGCCGCCCTGCTCTCGTTTCACCACACCGTGGCGCGGTACCTGTTTGCCCTCGGCCGCGAACGGGTGCTGCCCGCCGTGTTTGGTCGCACCAGCCGTCGCACCGGCGCACCGAAGGTCGGCTCCCTCGTCCAGAGTGCGCTCGCTTTCTGCGTGCTGGTCGGCTACGCGCTCGCGGGGGCGGACCCGATCGTGCACCTGTTCTTCTGGATCACTGTCACCGGCGGCCTCGGCGTCCTCATCCTCATGACCCTCACCTCTGCCGCCGTCATCGGCTTCTTCACCCGCACCGCTCACACCGAAGGACCGTGGCGGTCGGTGATCGCACCGGGGATCGCCGCGGTCGCGCTCGGCGGGATCCTCACCGTCACCCTGCACGAGTTCGACACCCTCCTCGGCGTGGCCCCGAACTCACCGCTGCGCTGGGCGTTCCCCGCCGCCTACGCCGCCGCCGCGCTACTCGGCATCGCATGGGCACTGATCCTGCGCACCACCAACCCCGATGTGTACGCGGCGATCGGCTTGGGCGCGGACAGCGACACCGGACCCCTGCGCGCCCCCGACCTCGCTCGCCAACCCGCCTGACCTGAGGGAAGCTGTGACCGCAACCAACACGAATCTGCTCGTCCGCCCCGCCACCGAAGCCGACGCCGGACCGCTGATCGGCGTCCTCGCTGAGGCGTTTCACGAAGGCGCCGTCGCCGACTGGCTGATCCCCGACCCGACCGACCGCCGAACCGTCTACTACCGGTACTTCACCGACGCCTTCCACCACGGCCTGACGCAAGGGCAGGTCTACACGACGGGCGACCAGACGGCGGTGGCGATCTGGCACCCCCGTCTCGAACGCACCTCGACCGATACCCGTGAACGGCTGGAGTCGCTGGAGGCCATCGCGGGCGTGTACGCGCCGAAGTTCGTGCTGCTGGAGGAGATGTTCGACGCCTTCCACCCCGACGACCCGCACCACTACCTCGCCTACCTCGCCGTCGACCCGGCACGGCAGAACCGCGGTATCGGCGCCGCACTGCTCGCCGACCATCACCGTCGTCTCGACGATCTCGGTCTGCCGGCGTACCTGGAAGCCACCACCATGCGCAATCGGCGGCTCTACCTGCGCCACGGCTACACCGCCGGCCCCACCATCGTGCTCCCCACCGGCGGGCCCATCATCTGGCGAATGTGGCGCGGCGCCCCCATCAGCGGCGGCCGGACCCCTTTCCCGCGCACCCTGCCACGTCGGCGGCCCCTGTGACCGCCCCCACCGTGACCGCGCCACCCATCCGGCCCGCGCAGCCCGGCGACGTCGCCACCATCGCCGCGCTGCTCACCGATGCCGTCGCCGCTGATTCGGTCGCACAATGGCTGGTACCGGACCTGGCGGAGCGGCAGCACATCTTCCACGCCCTGCTCGCCATGGAGGTCGACCACGCCGTCGAATGGGGGCACGTCGATGTCACGGTCGACATGACCGCCGTCGCCGTCTGGCGGCACCACCCCGCACCGCAGGCGCCACCGCTGTCCGACTACCACCTGAGCACCTTCACCGGCCGACACCTAACCCGCTTCCAGCACCTCCACACCCTGGCCCGCCGATACCGCACCGCCGCCCCGCACCACTGGCTGACCTGGCTGCACGTCACCCCCCACGCCCGCCACCACGGCATCGGTCAGGCACTGCTCGCCCACCACCACCAGCGGGTCGACCAGCTCGGCTACCCGATCGACACCATCGCCACCACCATCACGGTCCGGAACCACCTGACCAGACACGGCTACCACGCAGGCACCCCGCTGCACCTCGTCGACGGGCCACAGCTGTGGCCCCTACGTCGCGCCGGCCGACCCGTCCCGCTCACCACGGTGACCGGCTGAACCGCCACCTCGACACCCGGCCCCCGAGGGGCTGCCTCAACGGCGCGGCAGCCCTCGGATCCGCACCAACCCACTGCAACATGATGCCCGGCTCGGCCGCACTATCGATCGATGCGAGCACTGACGCGGCGCGGCGGGAGTTGCGGCGACCCCGCATGACGGCTCCAAGCCCACGGACCGTAGCTTGCGCCAATCCCAGGATTGGGTCACCTTCCCGCCGGTGGGCCTGTCCCGACTGTCGTGTGCTCTCGTGCTGAACGCAAAGGGGCGGGATACGTCGGGCCTACGCTCAACATCGACCTTACGCCCCGCTGGTGCTGCTGCCCGGGATGCTGCTGCCGCTGTCGATCGCCGCGCGCAGGTCGGCGCTGGTCTTCCGGATGACACGCTCACTACGAGTAAACGGTTTGCGCGGCGCATTTCAGGGCGAGCGGTGCACCACGTCCAAACGTCTCGCGTCGGACCGGGGGCGTCCGGGCCGCACAGCCTTGATGGTCAGCACGGCGGTGA
>NZ_JBHMIS010000080.1:0-6219 GCF_048060415.1 Micromonospora sp. LOL_024 | reverse complement strand
GAACGTGGCCGGCATGCTGCTCACCCTGGACGCCCTGCACACCACGAAGAAGACCGCCCGGTTGATCACCGAACCTTCCACGCCCACTATCTACTGATCCTCAAACGCAATCAGCCGCTCGCCCTGCACGCCGCCCAGACGTTGCTGTCCGGCAGCGACACCACGTTCGCCGACAGCATGGACATCGGCTCCGATCGTGGGCACGGGCGCACCGAACGCCGCACGATCCGTGTCGCCGCCTGCGACGACACCCTGTTCCCCGGCGCCCGGCAAGTGTTCAGGCTACGCCGCGACACCGGCGGCCTCGACGGGGTGCGCACCAGCAAACAGATCATCTATGGCATCGCCAGCCTCGACGCCGACCACGCCGGCCCGCAGCACCTCAACGCCTACGCCAGAGGGCACTGGTCCGTGGAGAACAAGATCCACTGGGTCCGAGGCGTCACCTTCAGCGAAGACGACTCCCAGCTAAAAACCGGTACGGCTCCCCGCAACCTGGCCGCCATGCGCAACCTGGCCCTGAACACCTTCCGCCTCGCCGGACGGGCAAACATCGCCCACGCCCGCCGCGACCTCCACGACCGCGCCGACACCTTCGCCGTCTACGGCATCTAACGGAAGATGATCAAACCAGACATAGAGGAACAACGCCGGGGCCGTGGACGTGCCCGAGGCGATCGAGTAATAGCCACGCCAACTCCAGCCTTCGTGGGCTGTGGATTCGGCAGTCGAGGCCGCGGCACCAGAGACAGCCCGGGATCGACCTTCTGCGTCGCACAGCTGGCGTCATTGTTCAAGACCTCCGGTCGCTGCCGGCATAGCCTTTCCCGAGACAGTTCGGGAAATGGGACGAGGATCCGGTGGACGAGTTCGCGAGCGCGGTCCTGATCGCAACGGTGCGGCGCGCGCTCGCCGAGGAGGCGATCGCGGTCCCGGCATACCCGTCGGGTGGTCCGCTGATGCCGCTCAAGGCGAAGCGCCAGCTCCTTGCCGGCATAGCGCAGGCCCACGGACTGCTACCACTGCTGCGCGTGGGCCTGTTCCTGCCGCGGCTGCCGCCGGATCCGGCCCTGATGGCGCTTGCGGCCGCCAGGACCCCCGACGACCTATTTGCGCGGTGGGGCCGGCTGGAGCGCTTCACCCACTCGCGCCACCGGGTCGTGGTGCGCGAGGCGGGCCCGTCCCACCTCGTCGCCGAGCACGTCGGGCCACCCGGAGCTCCGCCCGAGCCCGCCGAGAATGCGCTGATCCTCGGCGTGCTGTCAGCGTTGCTGGCGGCGATCGGTGCGCGCGGGGTAAGGGTCGCGCTCGACCCACGCCAGGCGCTGATCGTGTACGCCGACGGGGTCTTCACGGCCCCACCGCCCGGTCACGCCACCGCGGTCTGGCACTTCGCATGGTCATCGCTCGCGCCGACGCCAAGGGCGGATCGGCCGGTCACCGAATCCGACGTGGCAGCCCGGACCCGGCGTCTGCTCGCCGGCAACCTCGCCCACCGCTGGACGTTAGGTTCCCTGGCCACCGAGCTGGGCATGGCGCCACGCAGCCTGCAACGCCGGCTGCGGGCCGAGGGCGGCTTCACCGTGCTGCTCGCCGCCGCGCGCGCCGAGGCCGCCGCCGACCTCTTGTTGAACGCCGGACACTCGCTCGGCGTGGTCGCTTTCGCCTGCGGCTACGCCGACCAACCACACTTCACCCGCGAGTTCCGGCGCCGGACCGCCATGACGCCCGCAGCCTACCGAACGGCGTTCGCCCGCCCGACCTCCCAACCTCACCTCGGCAACCGGGACCACCAATCCGCGCGAGTAAAGGAGGCGGGGCGATGAACCTCGCAGGCAGAACGATTCTTGTCACCGGCGGCGGCAGGGGCATCGGCCGAGAGCTCACTCGGCAACTGGTCGAACGTGAAGCAGAGGTGGTGGCGGTCGGACGCGACTACGGCCAGCTCACCGCGCTGGAGGCCGAGCATGGCCACCGCGTCCACCCCTGGGCGGTCGACCTGGCCGACCCCGACGCGGTCGACGCCTTCATCGGCGAGGTCACCGACCAACACCCCACTCTCTCGGTGGTGATCAACAATGCCGGCGTGCAGACACTCACTGACTTCCTCGGCACCGACCCGCATTCCCTACGGCCGGCCGTGCGTCGCGAGGTCGCCGTCAATCTCGACGCCGTCATCGCGCTGTCCACCGGCCTGTTGCCACACTTCCGCCGGCAGCCCTCCGCAGCGATCGTAAACGTCTCCACCGGACTGGCACTGGCACCCAAACGGTCGGCACCGGTCTATTGCGCGACCAAGGCGGGTGTGCGCACCTTCACCCGTGCGCTTCGCTACCAGTGTCAGGACGCAGCCCCGAACGTGAGCGTGATCGATGCAGTCATGGCCCTCGTCGACACCGATATGACGCACGGGCGTGGCCGCGGCAAGATCAGCGCGAGTCAGGCGGCGACAGCGGTGCTCGACGGCATGCGCCGCGGCGGCGACGAGCTCTACGTCGGCAGGACCAAGCTCCTACGCACGATCATGCGGCTCTCACCCACGCTCGGCTACCGCGTTCTACGGAACGGCTGACCCGGCCGCCGGACCGCTAGCCGACCGCCAAAAGGATAGAATGCCCGAGCACGACAAGTGGCCATATTGGATCACTGGAGGCGATTTGGTGCTGTGGCAGACCAGGGCCTAATCAAGTTCCGTGGGCGTCCGGATCGTTGGTGATGCCCAGGATGGGTAGTGCTCGTTGGGGTTCGGCGCGGATCGCTCGGGTGGTCTTGGCGATGTTGTCGGCTCCGAGGGTTTTCAGTGCGCCGATGGCGAGGTTGCGGAAGGTCGCCATGGCCCGGGGTGCGGTTCCGGTGTGGATGGTGCAGGCGTCCTCGGCGAAGGTGACGTCTCTGATGTGGTGTGAAAAGTTCTCCACTGCCCAGTGCCCGCGGATCGCGGCGGCCAGGTCCGCCGGGCTGGCCTGGTGGGCGTCGAGGCTGGTCACGGCGTAGACGCCTTCGCGGGTCTCGCGTTTGCCGGACTGCTTGCGCCGGCGGTGCACGCGGATGGCCATGCGAGCGTGGGGAAAGGCGATTCCGCCGAGTTCGTCCGCGACGGCGCAGGTCTTGATCGAGCGGGACTCGCGCCTGCCGTGCCCGCGGGTGGAGGCGGTGTGCTGCACGGCGATGTTCCGCCACGGCAGGTCCGCGAGTTGGCTGTGGGCGGTAGGCTGGTTGGTCTTGATCATCGCGATGTAATGGGCGTTCTTGGCCTCGACCAGCCAGGAGATGTTCGTTTTGACCGAGTGCAGGGCGTCGAAGGTGACGACCGTGCCGGTCAGGTCCAGCGGCGCCAGCAGCGGCTGGAAGTGCGTGGTCTCGTTCGTCTTCGCGCCGACTTCCACCTGGGCGAGGGTCACGACGGTGCCGTGCCTGACCGCCGAGAGTAGATGCCGGCGGGTCTCGGTGAGACGGGCTGACCCCTTGAGTGCCTTGCCGTCGACGGCGATCACGCGCAGCCGCCGAGACTGCGTCGGCGACGGCGACTGAGCGGGCTCGGTGACGGCGCGATGCCGGTGGGCCAGGTAGGCGCACACGGCCCGGTCCAGGGCGTCACCGTCAACAGCCCCCAGCACCCGGCCGATCGTGGCCGACGACGGAGCACGCCGCCATCGCAGCAGATGCACGCGGATCCTCGGCGACCGCCGCCGCGACACCGGGCACGGCCGCCGCGAGACCCGCACCGTCAAAGCCAACACCGCACGCCGCCGCCGACGGCTGGGCGAGCGACCTGGTCACACTGCTCGGTGACGCGCACCGCTGAACCGCGCACTGGCGCGATCGAGGCCATACCGGGCTACCCGGATTCAAGTACGACGACCTGTCCGCACGCTACGACCGCCTCGTCGACCGGGCACTGACCGCCCATCCCGCCCGGCCCGGCAGACAGACCCCGGCCCGCAACCTGGCGTTACGACTGCAAGCCCGCAACGCCGAGTTCCTACGGTTCACCGTCGGCTTCTCGAACGACACCGCGGAACAAGCCGTCCGGATGGTCAAGTCCAAGACCAGAGTCAGTGGCGGCTTCCGCACGCTCACCGGCGCCCAGATGTTCCTGGCCATCCGCGGCTACATCTCGACCATCCGCAAGAACAGCCTCCGCGCGGCTACCGAACTCCGCAACGCGCTGCTCGGCGACCCATGGACGCCCACAGTTGCCGCGTGACCTGAATAGTTACAAAGAGGCTCGCGCCAGCATCAAGCGACACGCTCCGGCGCGAGAACGTCATGGCCTTGGGTGAGCGGTACGGACATCGGGGCTCCTTCCCGAATCCCGGCACATCGAACTGGTCCGAACATATGGGATTCACGGCGGCGATCGGAAGAGCTATTGAACGGGTCACGGTAGACAGATCACATGGCGACATGGCCCGCACTGTCGACAATTGTCGACGATTTGCGGAAAGCCGTCGCCGGTTGAGTTCAGCGATACCCTCATTGGCTTCTTTGATTGACGTGACCGCGAACTACCATATGATGTGCAGACACGCCTGGGCCGAGGACTGGAGTTCGTCGTGACTGACCAGGTCACCAGCGTGGCAGCGTCCCCACCGGTCACCGCCACGCCTACTGCCAGCAGCCGGAACACGGCAGTTCTGGTGCTTTTCACGGCAATGACGAACCTGGCCGACGGTGTCACCAAGGTGATCCTGCCGTTGATGGCGACCCGGCTCACCGACTCGCCGGCACAGATCTCCGCTGTGGCGCTCACCCTCACCCTGCCCTGGCTGCTGGTGGCGCTGCACGTCGGCGTGCTGGTCGACCGGTTCGACCGCCGGCGGCTGCTGTGGGCGGCGGAGTTGGTCCGGCTGGCCGCGATCGGCGGGCTGTTCGTCGCGGTCGCGGTGGACGCCATCAGCCTGCCGCTGCTGTACCTGTCGGGGCTGACCCTGGGCGTGGCCTCGGTCGTGGCGCTCACCTCCGGGGCGGCGATCGTGCCGTCGGCGGTTCCCGTACGGGACCGCCAGCGGGCGAACTCATGGGTGGCCGGCGCCGAGACCGTCTGCAACGAGTTCTGCGGCCCGTTCGTCGGCGGCCTGCTGGTCGCGGCCGGCGTCAGCGTGGCGCTTGGCGCCACCGGCGTCACGTTCGTCATCTCGATGCTGGTCCTCGCGCTGCTGGTCGGCCGGTTCCGGCCCCGGGCCCACGACCAACGTCCGGCCGGCACTGTCAACCAGCAGATCGCCGTCGGGCTGCGCACGCTCTGGCGGCACCATCTGCTCCGGGTGATGACCATGGTGGTGACCGTGCTGGCCGCCTGCTGGGGTGCCTGGCTGGCGCTGATCCCGCTGATCGCGACGGACGTGATGGGCCTGGACTCGAAGGGCTACGGCATCCTGCTCAGCGCCCTCGGGGCCGGCGGCCTGCTCGGCGCGCTGACCGTCGCGCCGATCAACCGATGGCTCGGCCGGCGCTGGGCCATGTTCGCCGACATCCTCGGCACCGCCGCGATGGTGGCCGCGCCGGTGGTCAGCACCAACATGCGGGTCGTCGCCGTGGCCGCGTTCCTCGGTGGCATGGGCGGGACCCTGTGGACGGTGAACTCACGGACCATCAGCCAGCAGCTCGTCACTGAGGACATGCTGGGCCGCTACAACGCCGCCGCCCGGCTGTTCAGCTGGGGTGCACTGCCGGTGGGCGCCGGCGTGGTCGGCCTGCTCGCCGAGTTGTTCGGCATCCGGGCCGCGTTCGCCGTTTTCGCGGTGGCGACCCTGGTGTTGGTCGTTCCGTTCCTGCGTACGGTCACGCCCGCCGCCCTGGCCGAGGTCCCGGTCAGCCAGGACTGAGCACCCTCTCTCCCGACGGCAGGGGCGGGCGACCACGGTGGTCCGCCCCTGCCCCGTACGCCAGAACGCCTACGCCCGGCCGCCGATCCGGCCGGGCTATTCCGCCATGCGTACCCACTATCACGCACCACCCGCGTCGACCAATTTCACGGTCGACACAATTATGCTGGCGGTGTTGGAAAGTCCCCTGCACTCAGCAGTCAGGGCTATTGCAAAGTAGCGTCTCTGCTGGTCACGGTCGGTTCTCCGGTGGTCACGGCGGTGATGAGGTGTGGGTGCGGTGGGTGGCTTCTCGGGTGGCTTCGGCGATGTTGGTAGCGCCGTTGATACGGTGGTACCCGATTGAAGTGTTACGGAGAGTGGCGAATATGGCAGGACCGCAGCCGGTCCG
>NZ_JBHMIS010000079.1:0-6933 GCF_048060415.1 Micromonospora sp. LOL_024 | reverse complement strand
AATCTCCTGGTGACGGCCGACGGCCGAGAGGCATTCGTGGATCTGGAGACGGTGTGTATTGGACCGCCGGAATGGGATCTTACTCTGACGGCCCTCTACTACGAGTGCGGATGGTTCTCCGCAACACAGTACGTCGAGTTCGTTCAGACGTATGGATTCGATGTGCGCCTTAGCCCGTCGTGGCCGGTGCTGCGGCTGATTCGCATGCTGCGGATGACTTTATGGCTGGCTCAGTCAGCGGACAACGATCCGCAACGACAGCGTCAGCTGAGGCATCGCATCGCGACGTTGCGAGACGGAACCGCTCCCGCCGGCTGGACGGGCTACTAGACCTGCTGGCGCACAGTCTCGGCTACGTGCGCCCGCGCTGCCGCGAGCTCACCTGCAAGGCTCGGCTCCGGGTCGGAGTCTGCGAGGACGGAATCAAGTACGCGAAGGTCATCGCGCAGCCGGCTGGAGTGAACGCCCTGCGCGTCAGTCAAACCAGCCCGTACCGAGTGCAACCCGCTGGCGAAATTGCCGTTGCGTACCTGGAGGCAGGCAATCCTAATCATGGTGAGCGCCCGCGATCTGGCAGCTTCCATCGGATGATAGGAGTACGCCGACTGCAATCGGCTGATAGTCATGGCCATCTGTTGGCGGTCATGGGTGGCCATGGCGATGTCGAACAGGGCATGGCCGGCGTCACCGAGAATCTGGCCGGCATCGGCGTAGTAGCCCCAAACCGGATCTTCTGTCCCATCCAACCCACTGGCCGAGAACTCCTCATCGCATTGAGCGACCGCGCGGATGCACGCTCGCGAATCGTGGCTCTTTGCATAGGCGCGAGCCTCCACGATCCGAACCGCCGCACGTCCCAGTGGGGGAATCTCGCGCCAATCCGAGTGAACAAGGCCAATCACATCAAGAGCGGCCGAGACCTGCCCGACGTACGTGAGATATCTGCCCAGTGTGGTGGCGGTGTGTGCCCGTTGCTGCACGTCCTCGGCTTCGGTGGCCAACTGGATCGCCATAACGAGGTACCGCTGGGTTGTCGCGGGCGCATCACCTGAATCGAAGCACGCCCATCCGGCAAGGTCAGCAAGTCGGGCTGCCGTCGACAGCCAGGTGCGGCGTACCGTCTCTGTGGCCGACGCCTGACGGGCGACCCGGCAGGCCCATTCGAGCTGTCCGGCCATCGCGGCGCGAGCGAGTCCTCCACCGTGCTGGTGGTCCCACTCTTCGAACAAGGCGATGCTGCGTTGAAGCGCCTCGACATGAGGTGACTCGACCCTGGTCGGTGCCTTTAATCCGCGTTCGGACGTCCACGGTCCCGGAAGCTGCGCAAGGTCACCTGGCAGCTTGCCGAACCAAGCAGCCGTTACTTGCCGGCGATCGGGGATCGCGCGGCTTTCGGTGCGTCGCGGGCTGTAGAGGCCGAGTTCGGTGTCGGTGGTGGCGGCGAGCACGTGGCGGAGGGCAGTGCGGCGCTCGCGGCTCGGCCAGCGGTGTTCTCCGCGTTCGAGTTTGCCGACCCAGCGGTGGTCGACGTAGTGGGCGGTGAGGTTTCGCCCGGGGTAGAGGTGGTCGAGGGCGGCGTTGATGGCGTCGGCCAGTTCGGCTCGGGACATGTGCTGGCCGGGCCGTTGCGGTGACGTCAGGCGCTGGCGGGCCTGGACGAGCTGCCTGTTGGGCGTGATGACGGTGTCGGGGTGGCGCGGCATTCTCGCCTCCTTCGCGGTGGCGGGTTGTGTCGGACTGTTCCGTCACCCGTGGTTCAGCAGGGCGCTGAGATGGTCGTCGAAGGACTGCGCGAGGCTTGCCAGCAGGGCTTTGCCCTTGGCTGCGGTGCCTGCTGAGGGCCGGCCGATGACGCCCGTCTTCGTGTACGCGCTCATTCCGTGGAGTAGCAGCATCGGTCGGTCGTCTGCGGCGTGGTCTCCAGCGGTGAAGTCCGCGCCGACCGCGTTGGGCTGTACGTGCAGCAGGATGGACACTTCCAGCTCGCCGGCGTGCATATCGTGGTGGGCGTCGCTGTCCAAGCGCGCGTCTTGCCGGGCCTTTGCCCAGTCAGTGCGGGTGGGGAACAGCGTCATCGAGCCGGGCGTCACGGCGTTGGCGGTCTGCACGATGTTGGACAGCACGTAGTTGCCGCCGTGGCCGTTGACGATGGCCAGCCGGGTGATTCCGCTCGCGGCGAGCGAGGACCGGATGTCCTCGATGATCGCCGAGAGGGTTTGGTGGCCGATGCTGACGGTACCGGCCCAGGCGGCGTGCTCGTGCGAGCACGACAGGGTGATCGGCGGCAGGGCCAGGACGTTGTGCTGTCGTGCGATGGCCGCAGCGATTGCGGTGGCGACGATCGTGTCGGTGGTCAGCGGCAGGAACGAACCGTGCTGCTCGAAGCTGCCGACGGGTAGAACGGCTACCTCTGGTGCGCTCGCGGCGACGTCGGTGCTGGTGATAAGCGGCAGGAGGTCCATGCGGTCATCTTGTCACTGGGTTGTCACTGCGGTGCGGTGCCTGTCGATGAAGGTCCGGGCTGAGGGCAGGGCGCTGTGCCGGCGCAGCGCTATCGCGAGTGGCTGGGTAGCGCGGATGACACGGTAGGAGGCGGTCTCGTCCGCCAGTCGCAGCGCGGTGATTCCGTGGTCGGCAGCGCGTTCCGGGTCGTGGTGCAGGTAGCACTCGGCGAGGTGGGCGTGCCAGAGTCCCGCGTCGATCGGTGCGACGGCGGCTAGGTCGCTGAGGAGTTCCTCGAAGATCGTGGTGGCGGATGTCGGGTCGCCGAGCAAGTGCCGGCAGCGGGCGTCAACTGCGGCTACGTAGCGCGGGTCGCAGTGTCGGGCGAAGTCGTCTTCATCGACCGCGTTGCCGCCGGCGCCGGGCAGCTCATGTCGGGCCGCCATGATTGCGGTACGTGCCTCGTCGTCGCCGCTGGCAGCCAGTGCTTCGGCCATGCGAGTAAGGCACAGCGCGCGGGTTCGGGCTGGTACCGAACGGGGTGCCAGGGAGCGGCGTGAGAAGGCAATCGCGGCGCGGACGTCGCCGTTGTCGAGGGCGCGTTGGCTCTGGCGCATGAGGGTGTAGGCGGCAAGTGATGCGTCATGAGCCTCGATCGCGCGGCGGTGCGATCGGTCAAGCCACGTCCAACCTTCGGGCGGGGCGGTGTTGTCGGCGATCCAGCTCATGAACTCCGACCAGCGGGCATCGACTCGTGCGAGGTGCGGTCGAGCGTGGTCGCCCTGGAGATGATCGAGGACTTTGAGGTACTCCTGCACACGGCCTCTGAGGTGGGGCCAGGTTCGCATGGGTTGGTTCGTGAACTCGTCGAGTGCATGTAGCCATGCCTCTCGATCGCCGTCGAGAAGTTTGCCACCGACGCGGATGTGGAGTGGCCTGCGCGTATCCGGTTGGTCCTGGACGTGGCCGGATCGGATGGCGTCCGGAGTGCGTCGCGGGCTGTAGAGGCCGATTTCGGTGTCGGTGGTGGCGGCGAGCACGTGGCGGAGGGCAGTGCGGCGTTCGCGGCTGGGCCAGCGGTGTTCTCCGCGTTCGAGTTTGCCGACCCAGCGGTGGTCGACGTAGTGGGCGGTGAGGTTTCGCCCGGGGTAGAGGTGGTCGAGGGCGGCGTTGATGGCGTCGGCCAGTTCGGCTCGGGACATGTGCTGGCCGGGCCGTTGTGGGGACGTCAGGCGTTGGCGGGCCTGGACGAGCAGCCTGTTGGGCGTGATGACGGTGTCGGGGTGGCGCGGCATCTCCACCTCCCTCGTGGGGCAGGGTTGCGATCGTTAGCCGAGGTGCAGTTGTGGTACGTCGTACAGGTCGGTGTTTGGTAGCCGGCGCATGGCCGGTGTGCTGATCTCGATGATGAGTATCTCGGTGAGGAATTGAACGGTGGCGTCCAGCAGGTGGCTGGTGTGAGCGGTCGCGCTGTGCTCCTTGAGTCCGGCCGTGAGATGGATATGGGGAAGGATCTTCTGGTTGGTGTCGTCCCAGGCGATGGTGCCGCCGCCGAGGGCTTCGACGTTGGTCAGGTCGACGTGGGCCCAGACGGGGGCGTCGGGGTTGTCGAGGCGTTGACATGTGCCGACGATCTTGGCTGTGGACAGGCCGGCGATGAACATCGGGATGTAGCCCTGTTTGATGCCGTGGGCGCGGCAGGCGTCAGCGAGGGCGGTGAAGAAGTCGTCGCCGTGGTCGAAAACTACACCGATCATTCGTCCTGGGGTCAGGTCGTGGCTACGCATGCGCCGCTGGTGTCTCCGTTCGGTCGCTGGTCTGGGTTGGTGTCGGCTAGGGCTTTGGCGGAAATCCACGGAGTAGAGATTCTGCCAGGGCAGCACCAGTTGGCTCTCCCATAGATGGGAGTGCCGCCCGGAGGGCAGCCTTTAGAGTAGATCGCTGGCCCTTCCCGGAGGTGTCGTACGTGATCAGGTCTGTGGTGTTCGATGTCGGTGAGACGCTTCTGGATGACACTCGGGAGTTCCAGGCGTGGGCTGACTGGCTGCGCGTGCCGAGGCATACCTTGTCGGCTTTGGTGGGGATCGTTGTGGCGCAGGGCCGCAACAACGCCGAAGCGTTTCAGTACCTGCGTCCCGGCATCGATCTCTCGGTCGAGCGTGAGCGCCGTGAGCGTGCTGGTCACGGTGAGATGATCAGCGAGGCTGATTTGTATCCGGACGTTCGTCCTGTCCTTGCTGAGTTGCGGAGACTCGGGTTGTGGGTTGGTGTGGCTGGCAATCAGACCAGCCGGGCCGCCGAGCTTCTGCGGCAGTTGGCGCTGCCGGTCGATGCTGTTGCGACGTCCGGCGAGTGGGGCGTTGCCAAACCGGATCCGCGGTTCTTCACGCGGGTTGTCGAGTTCGCCTGCGGCAGCGCGGACGAGATCCTGTACGTCGGAGACCACCGTGACTATGACGTGACAGCTGCTCAGGCTGCTGGGCTGCGGTCGGCGTTGATCAAGCGTGGCCCTTGGGGACATCTGTGGGCTGGCGACCCTGTGATGGCCGAGCACGGTGTCTGGGTGCTGGAGTCGTTGGAGCAGTTACCCGGTCTGGTGCGGCCGGGTTAGCCGACCGCTGCCGTTGCCCATCGCGCGTACTCGGAGAGGCGGTCGTCCGTCGATGCTCGTGAGCGCAGCAGGGTGAGGACCTGACGCACGTGAGGGTGGATGCGGGTGTGTTCGGGTGCCGCTGTCCTTGCGTGCAGCAGCGCATCGACGGCTTGCGCAGGAGTGCCCGTCTGAGCGTGGGCGCGGGCCAGGTCGATGTAGAAGTGGGAGCGACGTTCGCTGGGAACGGTTGTCGGTGGGGCCCAGCCCTCAGCCGCGCGCAGGGCGGCGTCGGGGTCGCCGGAGTCGAGGGCGAAGGTCATTCTGTGTATGCGGACCGAGGAGGGGCCGAAGGCGGTGCCGTGGTATTCGCCCTCAGGCACCGCCCGTGCGTGAACCTCGGCCTCTTGTAGATGGTCCCAGGCTCGCGATGGTCGCTGGGCGAGGCCAGCGAGTACTGCGGCGCGCATGTGCAGGGCACCATATGCCGCCCGCCAGGTTTGGCTCGTGCAGGAGCTGATGTCGGCTGCGGCCCGCTCCAGCAGCGTCCGTCCCAGGTCCGGTCGGCCGTTGTGAAAAAACAGCTCGCCGCGTACGTACTGTGCGGTCGCCATGATTGCTGGGTCCGATGTGTCTTGAGCTGTACTGGTCATCATGGTGATGATGCGGGCTGACAGGTCGTGGTGACCGAACTTGTCCGCAAGGGCGTCCGCCGCCCGGTACGCCTGAGTCAGCAGGGCGGCGATGCTCTCGTGTCGTGCGCCGGTGCAGGTGAGTCGCGCGCGGTGCAGCTCATCGAGTAGGGCGGGGACAATGGTCGCGAGCTGGTGGTAGTTGGAGGTAAGGCGCAGGCGCACGACCTGGTTCACGGCGGCGCGAAGGTCATCCGCAGGCCGGACCGGGCCGTCGGGGGGAACGTCGAATGCGTCGAGGCAGGCACGGAGTCCGGTGAAATCGATGCGCGTCGGAGCGGGAACGAGGCGGCTCACGGCATCTGGAGCGGGGTCACCGGGTGGCGTTCGTCGTGGGCTGTAGAGGCCGAGATCAGCGTCAGTGGTGGCGCCGAGAGCACGTCGGAGAGCGGCGCGGCGTTGCTCGCTGGGCCAGCGGTGCTCCCCGCGTTCCAGCTTGCCCACCCATCGGTGGTCGACGTAGTGGGCGACGAGGTCCCTGCCCGGGTATAGCCGATCCAGAGCGGCGTTGACCACATCGGCCAGTTCGGCCCGGGACATGCGCTGCCCAGGCCGCCGCGGCGATGACAAACCGGCACGTCTCTCAGCCAGGATCCGGTTCGGCGTGATCATCGTCTCCGGATGACGAGGCACCAACACCTCCCCCCGTAGACCTAACCGGACTCATGCAGATAGGCGAGCGGGCTCGCCGGACGCCCTGAGACGGCCGTACAGGCTCGCGACCTCTTGCTGCCGCCATCGTGGTGGCGAGCACACTCAGAGTCAAGGAGGTCCAGCGGCGCCGAGACCGCGAGGCCGGTCTCGGGCCACGCTGGTGCTGGACGCAATATCGCCAGCCCTTTCTCAGTCCGGCGCGCGCCGCGCCCAGGTCGTGACGCTAGAGGTGCTTGTGCCTCCCCGTCACGTTCGGGATGCGAATCCGCCATCACGAACGGCGGCCGTGAAGACGCGCCATTGTTCCGGGTCGAACCGCAGCACCGGACCGGCGCTGTTCTTCGAGTCCCGTACCAGAACCGGTTCATGAGTGTCGGCGATCTCGACGCAGTTGCCGTCGTCGCTGTAGCTGGACTTGCGCCAGGTGTGCTGGTGCGTCATACCGAGACTCCTTCAGTGAGGTGATCTCAGCAAGGATCCGCGCGGGATTCGGCATGACACGGGCGTAACGTCCATAGCGGACAGTGTGGGATAAGGACGTGGAGCCATCGGTAG
>NZ_JBHMIS010000078.1:0-7002 GCF_048060415.1 Micromonospora sp. LOL_024 | reverse complement strand
CGAAATGGCCGCCCTGCTGGTGGATCAGTTCGGCGGTGGCCTTGACGGTGTGCAACGCGTCCGCGGTCACCGTCACGTCGCGTAGGTCGATCTGTTCCAGTAACGCGCGGGCGGTGGCCGGCTCCGTGGTCTTGGCGCCGTCGGTGGGCGCCTGGGCGATGATGACGGCGGCCGGGTCGGGGCCGGGTGAGCCGGCCCCGCAGGCGCTGCGGGAGCTGGGCAGGTCGGGGCAGACCCGCGCGCCGGTGGTGGGCCGCGGCGGCCTTGACGACACGGTTGGCGTGGTGCACATGCGGGACCTGCTCGAACAGGAAGGCCCGGTCGCCGAGTACGCAAGCCTGCCGCTGTATCTCCCGGAGACGTTGAAGGTGACCAAGGCGATCCGGGAGCTGCGCGCCCAGCGGCAGCAGTTCGCCCTCGTGGTGGACGAGCGGGGCTCCATCGACGGGATCGTGACGATGGAGGACCTGGTCGAGGAGATCGTCGGGGAGATCTACGACGAGACCGACCGGGACGTACAGGCCGTCGTACGGGAGGCCGACGGGGCGCTGCTGATGCCGGGCGGCTTCCCGCTGCACGACCTGCCGGACGTGGGCATCGACCTCGACGAGGACACCCTCGATGCCGGCGACTACACGACCGTGGCCGGCCTGGTCCTGGCCCACCACGGCCACATTCCGAAGACGCCGGGTGAGGTGATCGAGCTGCCGGGCCTGTCCGCCGAGGTGGCGGAGGTGACCGGACGGGCCATCACCCGGGTGCGCCTGCGCACCACGCCGGTGCCTGCCGACGGGCCCGAGACCGGCGAGGACGAGGCGAGTTCCTGACCGAGCCGGCGACTGACAGGCGCGTGACGTAAGGGTGTCGGCCGCAGCCCACGGAAGCCAGACCCGATACCCATTCGGCGCTACCCGAGCGTAACGCCACGGACGCACTCAGCTACTTCTCAGGTGGCGTTGGTACTTTCCCGGCGCGGCGGCCTCCACTATGGACGTCGTTGATCTCGTTGCGGCACAAGGGTTCCAGTGGAAGTTCCACCGGCTCCGCGGCTGTCGCGCGGTCGGTGGTCGTCGAAGGAGAGGTTCGTGGTTTTCAAGAAGATGCTGGGCGCGTTCGGGGTCGGCGGCCCCAGCGTCGATACCGTCCTGTCCAATCCGAGCACCCGCCCGGGGTTGATGCTGGGCGGGCAAGTGAACCTGACCGGCGGCAGCCACGATGTGAAGATCGACCACGTCACCGTCGGGCTGGTCACTCGAGTGGAGATCGACGGCGCGGAGGAGGAGTACGACGCCCTCGTCGAGTTCCACCGCGTTCAGGTCGCCGGTGGCCTGCACCTGCGCGAGGGGCAGCACCTGTCCCTGCCGCTCCAGGTGGCGATGCCGTGGGAGACCCCGGTGACCGACCTGTACGGGCACGGCATGACGATGGGCCTTCGTACCGAGGTGGCGATCCGCGGCGCGGTCGACAAGGGCGACCTCGACCCGGTGTACGTGCACCCGCTGCCGGTCCAGGAACGCATCTTGGAGGCCTTCGGCCGGCTCGGCTTCGGGTTCAAGGGCGCCGATCTGGAGCGCGGGCACATCTCGGGGCTGCACCAGAGCCTGCCGTTCTACCAGGAGATCGAGTACTACGCCGCGCCGCAGTACGCGCACAGCGCCAACGAGGTCGAGTTGACCTTCGTCGCGAACGAGCACGGCGTGGACGTCGTGCTGGAGTTCGACAAGCGCGGTGGCCTGTTCACCGGCGGCCAGGACTCCTACGGCCGCTACCACGCCGCGCACGTCGACGCCGACAGCGTGGACTGGGCCACGCAGGTCGACGGCTGGGTCCGCCAGGCCCTCGACGGCTACCAGAGCATGCACGCCGGCCACGGCTACGCCCCGCCCGCCCACGGCTACGGCACCCCCGGCTACGGGCAGCCCGCCTACGGCGCTCCCGGCTACGGACACGCCGCGTACGGCCACCCCGGTGGGCACTACAAGGAGGAGCACCACGAGCGGCACGGCGGCTCCGGCATGGGCGCCGTCGCCGCTGGCGTGGTCGGCGGTGCCGCCCTCGGCTTCGCCGGCGGCATGGTCGCCGACGAGGTCCTCGACTCCTTCGGCGACGACGAGGGCGGCGACGACGAGGCGTGAACCGCCGCTCGTCCACAGTGGATCTGCATACCCCCTCCATGATCTAATTCGGCAGGTTTGTCCGCAACCGCTCGGATTATCCGATCGGAGCTTCGAAGGAGTGTGCATGCCCGTCACCGCCGATTTCACCAAGCTGGTCGACAAGGCCTACCAGGACAAGACCCTCACCGAGATCGTCGACGCCCCGGTGTCCGCCCTAGCCGGGGTCAGCGACGGCGACGCCAAGCTGCTCAAGGACGCCTTTAACATCACCACCGTCGGCGACCTCGGCCGCAACCCGTACTTCCGCACCGCCAACGCCCTGGTCGCCCTCACCGGCACCAAGTAGCACCACCGCGCGGATGTCCGGTGGCTTAGGTACCCGTCCGGGCCACCGGGCATCCGTCCATTTCACCGCCGTTCCCGCTGACGGCGGGACGGGGCGTGCGGCGGTGTTTCGGCGCTTGCGGGGCAGGGCAATGATCGGAGCCGACGACAACCCCTCTGGAGGGACGGCTCTCGTGGAAGTTACCGGCTTCTTCACCGCGATCATCATCGGTCTGGTCATCGGCGCGCTGGGTCGACTGGTCGTGCCGGGCAAGCAGAACATCCCGATCTGGCTGACCCTGCTCATCGGCGTGGTCGCCGCGATCCTCGGCACCCTCGTCGCCGGCGCCATCAACGTCGACGACACCGCCGGCATCGACTGGATCGAGCTGGCCATCCAGGTCGTCTTCGCCGCGATCGGCGTGGCGATCGCCGCCGGCGCCTATGGCCGCCGCCGCGTCCACTGACCGTCACACCGCTACGTCCCGCCGGCCCAGCCCCTCGGGGCGGGCCGGCGGCGTGCTGCGGCCACCGGTGGGCAGCAGGCAACGCCGCTGGCACACTGACCACCCACTCATGACCTCCGACGAGGGGAAGACATCTGATGGCGGCCGAAGGCAGCACGAAGGCCGTGGTGACGGCGCTGGTCGCGAACCTGGGTATCGCGGTGAGCAAGTTCGTCGCCGCGGCGGTCACCGGGTCGGCGTCGATGCTCGCCGAGGGGGTGCACTCGGTCGCGGACTCGACCAACCAGGCGCTGCTGCTGGTCGGCGGTAAACAAGCCCGCCGCGCCCCGTCGGCGCTGCACCCCTTCGGGTACGCCCGGGAGCGCTACGTCTACGCGTTCATCGTCGCGATCGTCCTGTTCACCCTCGGTGGCCTGTACGCCCTCTACGAGGGCTACCACAAGGTCAGCGACCCGCACGAGCTCACCTCACCGCTGATCGCCGTCGCCGTTCTGCTGATCGCGATCGCCCTGGAGAGCTACGCGCTGCGGACCGCGATCGTCGAGGCGAACAAGGTCCGTGGCAAGCGGGGTTGGGTCTCCTTCGTCCGCCACGCCCGCGCCCCGGAACTGCCGGTGATCCTGCTCGAGGATGCCGGCGCGCTGCTCGGTCTGGTCTTCGCGCTGCTCGGCGTGGGACTGAGCGTGCTCACCGGCAACGGCGTCTACGACGGCATCGCCACCCTGTGCATCGGCGTTCTGCTGGTGGTCATCGCCGTCATCCTCGCCGCCGAGACCAAGAGCCTGCTCATCGGTGAGGCCGCCCTGCCCGAAGAGGTGGCCGCGATCCACTCCGAACTGGTGTCCACCCCCGGCGTCGACCGGATCATCCACCTGCGCACCCTGCACCTCGGGCCGGAGGAACTTCTGGTCGCGGCGAAGATCGCCATCGGCACCACCGACCGGGGAGCCGACGTCGCCGCCACCATCAACGACGCCGAGGCACGCATCCGCCGGGTCCTTCCCACCGCCACGACGATCTACCTCGAACCCGACATCGACCGACAGCCCACGCACACCGGCGCCGCCGCGCCCGGCCCCAGCAACTGACCGGTCGAGGGTGGTTCAGGTCCAGTGCCGGGGGTACTGACACCGATGTAGCGCCAGCATCGACGTAGGAGGCTCCATGGGTATCGATGACAAGATCAGCAACGCCTCCGAAGAGGCCGCCGGCAAGGTCAAGGAAGGCGCCGGCTGGGCCACCGACGACGACAGATCTTGAATGGTCAGGTTGTGTCGGGTTCGAGGGTCAGGCCGGTGTGAGCGAGGAAGCCGTCGAGTAGGTCGGTGCGGTACTGGATGCTCTTGAGGCGGTTCTTGATGATCGCCTGGAGGTGGTCGACGCCGGTCACGGCAAGGTTGCCGATGCTGCGTTTGAGGTGGGACCACACTGCCTCGGTGGGGTTGAGGTCCGGGGCGTAGGCGGGTAGCCGGATCACGGTCAGCCAGTCCCGGGCGTCGATCATCTGCCGCATGGCGGCGCTGATGTGGGTGTTCAGGTTGTCCCAGACGCACACGATCGGGCCGTCGAGCTGCTGGTGGGCGGCGTCCAGCAGGGCGATGTAGTCGCGTTCGCTGAAGCTGCGGCGCTCGTTCTTGCGGCCCCGATGGGTGATCGTGCGGTAGATGAACCGGGACCGCTGGCCGGGCCGGTAACAGGTCAACCCGGCGATCGACACCCGGCCGGAGCCCTTGCCCGACACCGGAACCACGGGGGTGTGCCCGCGTAGTCCCCAGGTGCGTGTCTTCGGTGGGCGCAGCGTCTGACCGGCCTCGTCCTCGAAGACCAGCCACGCCTGCCGCTGCGCCGCTACCGTTTTCCCGCCGGCCGCGTCTCCCGCCGCCACGTGGTGATCGCGGCCTCGTCCCGCTCGACCGCACGGTGCTTCGGTACCTGCACCGACCAGCCAAGCCGGTACATGATGTTCGCCGTGCCGCGCAGCGTGTACCGGGTGCGGAACATCCGAACGATCAGGTCCGACACCCGCGCCAGCGTCCACCGCTGATCACTACCGAACCCATGCGCCGCCGGACCCTGCTCCAGAGCATCGGCCAGCCGCCGCAGCCGCCCATCATCCAGCCGACACCGAGACCCACCCGGCCCCTTCGACGCCAGAGCCTGCTCACCACCGGCCCGCCACCGCTTACGCCAGCCGTACACCGCGGTCTGCGACACCCGCAACCTGCGCGCGACCTCCGGCACCGACACACCCTCAGCGAACCACCCGGCAGCCTGCCGCCGCACCGCCTCACGCTTCGCCCGCCCCCGCGCGGACAACCCACCTCCATCGGGATACCTCATCACCCCGGCCTACAACGATCACCACCGAAGATCGCGCCGACACGCCGACCCACAGTGGACAAACCTGGCCCTTCAAGATCTGTAGCCGCGATCCACGTGACGCGCTACCGCTACAGAGGAACCAAGATCCCCAACCCGTGGACCGCAACCATCAACACCTAACGGCAGAACCCGTGGAGAGCCCGTTGCGTGGAGACACGCACGGCGGGTTCGGCGAGCGGCCTGGAGAAACGGGCCAGCGGCAACGCTGGAACCGCGCTCCAGGCCGACTCAACACCGCAAGTCAGACCCCATGCGCCGCACGGGAAGCCTCCGCCGCCGCAGGGCGCCGCTGTTGCTGACAGCAGGCCGGAGTGTCGCTGTGCGACGACCACGCCGCCAGCCGGTGTGCTCTTCTCACCGGCACCTGGCCGATCGGGGTGAGGCCGCCCAGGTGCCGGGTCCCGTGGCCTTCGGGGTCCGCATACCGTCGGTGGGGTATCGCCCTCCATCCCCGGCCGGCCCGCTTCCGCCGGCCACTGCTTTCTGTAGTTGAGGCGTGACGTGAATGTGATCCTCATGTTTGACTGTCGGGTATGCGACCGGGGCAGGCGCGGCTGGCTGTCGACTATGGAAGCACCACTACGACGGCGATCACGTGACGGCGCGAACGGCGGTACTCCTATTCGCGTTCCTCGATCTCCCTATCCGTCTGAGGCCGAGGTGGGACGGACGCGGGGCTGTGGAGCAGACGCCCAGGCGGACGGCGGCTGGTGGCACGCGGGCGGCCCGGCGAGGGAGGTCTCCTGCTGGTCAGAAGAGTTGCGGTGAGCAGCGGCCCGTTGACGGTGCGGGAGTCGAGCGCGGCACCGATGTGTGTCGTCACCACCTCCAGGGCCGACATCAGCCGGGAACGCTGCGGAGGACGTGTGGCGAGGTGATCCTCGACAGCGTCCCACCAGGGGTGTGGTGGTTGAGGCTTCGTGAAGGTCATGCCGGAACTCGAAACGCTCGACGCGCCGGCCGTCACGCCAGTGGGCGAAGCTGTTCATGCCGTCGGCGCCGTGCAGGAGGCTGAGGGTCTCGGTGCCCTCGGACAGGGCGGTACATGTGCCGGACATGGCGCCGGTGATGCCGTGCTCCTCGAAACAGAACGACCACATGCCCAAGGAACCGGCGCGCAGCACCGACCCTTCCTGCGTGGTCGCGGCGTACAAGGAGTTGGCCTGGTCGCGGTCGAGCAGGCGGGCGACTTGCGGGTCGGCGCCGTATCGCGCGAGCGCATCCGGGGCCGTGATGGCCCGGGTGAATGTCACACACCACATGACCAGGCGTGGATCCTCGGCCCACGCCCACTGTCCGGCGGTCGTTTCACTCATGTAGGTCTCCTGCGCGGCCCCAGGGGCCGGGCGGGGGCCGGAAGCTCTTTCGGGCCTCCGCCCGGCCACGTCTTTGTCAGCTCACGGTGTGGATGTCGAACTTCTCGGTGTCGAGGACACGCTGGTTCCTCACGAAGGCACCGTACTTGCCTCCGGCGGAGGAGTTCGCGTCTACGTCAACGTGGCCGCGCACGCACGGTTCATTGAAGGTGACCGGCTTGTCCGCCCGAGCCTCGTAGAGCACCCACTGACCGTTCTCGTACAGCACAGCGGGAGGATGTCCGCGCACAGCCTGCCGTCCGTTCCTCCCTCATAGGTGCCGGCGAAGGGGAACTTGTCCCGCACCGGGTTTGATGGAGACGTCGAAACCTGGGAGGAACACCAGCGATGCCCGCA
>NZ_JBHMIS010000077.1:0-7115 GCF_048060415.1 Micromonospora sp. LOL_024 | reverse complement strand
CACGGTCGTGGGTCTGGCCCAGGACCGGAATCTTCGCCCATGGCAGGGCTTTGACCTGCCGTACCTACCAGCCTCCACGAAGGACTAGGACCGGACCCGCCACAGACCTATCCAGTTACGCTGAGATCACCTCACTGCCTGCCACATGGCGCTCAACGATTCCTGGACCGTGAAACGGGGACGCCAGCCTAGGAGTTGTCGGGCTGCACGGATGTCCACCTGAGACCATTCTCCGCCGTGACTCGGAACCTCCCGCTGGGCAATGTGCAACCGCTCTTTCGGGAATTGGGCCTCGGCCACGAGCGACCTGACTAGGTCCCGCATGTCGGCGGCTCGGCCGCTGCCGATGTTGATCGCACATCCGGACAGCGACGCCGACGCGGCGGCCAGGGCTGCGCCCGCGACGTCACGGACATCGACAAAGTCTCGTCGCGCATCGACGACGGACAGCTCTACGACCTCGTCGGTGCCCATCGAAGCCCGCAGCCGCCGGAGGAGAACGGCGAAGAAGGTCTCCTCCGGCGGGTGTGGGCCGTATATGTTGGCGGCGCGCAGTACGACTCCGCCGAGGGCCATCATGGCCGTTGAGCAGGCCAGCTTGATCTGCGCGTAGGAGGTGCGCGGCCGCGGTACGGCGGACTCGTCGAGGGACGTCCCGACAGGCAGCGGGCCATACTCGTGCACCGAGCCGATGTGCACGAGGCGGGGCGCCCGCTCCATCAGCGCAACCGCTTCGACCAGACGCTGGACCACGCCCAGGTGCGAGTGCACCATTTCCGCCTGCGTCGGACCCCACCGGCCGGCCGCGTTGACCACGACATTGACGTGGCGTTCGGCGAACAGCACCCCGATGGTCGCGGCGTCGGTGGCGGCGACATCCAGCTCGACGAATTCGAGGCCGGTGGCGTGCGGAACACCAGCCTTCCGTGCGACGGCGAGAATGTCGTGCCCGGCAGCGGAGAATGTCGCGCAGATCTGCCGGCCAACACAACCTGTCGCGCCAATCACGGCAACGCGCAGCATATCGACCTCCAAGGATAGGATTAATTCCGGAGTTCTGGCGCTTCGACCGTACTGAGCTGAGATGTTTCCGACAAGCAGCGCTGATCGACCCCTAGTCCGCTTCGACCGACCTACTAGCTTGCGTCGATAGCGTTGGTCGACATCGAATATGGGAGGAGATCCAATGCGGATTGAGCCGGTGGGTTTGGAGGGTGCTTATCTCATCCGACCACAGATCTTTCCGGATAGCCGAGGCGTCTTCCTTGAGATATTTAACCAACCGGATTTCGAGGAGACGATCGGCCATCCGTTGGAGGTGGCTCAGGTCAACTGCTCATCGTCGCGCCGCGGCACGGTCCGCGGCCTGCACGGCGTCGCGATGCCACCGGGCCAGGCCCGGTACGCCACATGCGTGCGCGGAGCGATCGTCGACATCGTCGTCGATACCCGCATCGGTTCGCCGACGTTCGGTAGCCACATCCCGGTGCGGCTGGACGACGAACGGCGCGAAGCGCTCTACCTGGCCGAGGGGTTGGTCCACGGATTTGCTCCGCTCGATGACGAGGCCACCGTGGTTTACCTGTGCTCCAGCATCTACACCCCGGCGGCCTCGTTCCAGATCAATCCGCTCGACCCGGCCCTGTCCCTGCCTTGGCCGCAGCATGGCGAACCGATCCTGTCCGACAAAGACCGGACTGCGCCGACCCTGCGGCAGGCCCTCGACCTGGGGATACTGCCTACGTACAACGAATGTTTGGCGCTGAGCGAGGCGCGCCGGCTGCGGGCCGGCGGCGGCAGCCGGGAGGCGCTGCGATGATTCCGCTGTTCCGGGTACCGATGTCGGCGCAGGCCCCGGACGCCGTCGCCGCTGTCGTGGCGAGCGGACAGGTCGGTCAAGGCGCGAGGGTCGAGCAGTTCGAACGCGAGCTGGCCGATCGGATCGGTAACCCGCACGTAGCGACCTTGAACAGTGCGACGGCGGGTCTGCACCTGGCGCTGCGCCTGGTCAGGGGATCGACCCCCGGCGGTGAGGTTCTCACCACGCCACTGACCATGGAGGCTACTAACTGGACGATCCTGGCCAACGGCCTGGACATCCGGTGGGTCGACGTCGACCCTGCCACGCTGAACGTCGATCTGGACGACCTGGCCGAGAAGATCACCGCGAAAACCCGGGCAATCATGATCGTGCACTTCGCCGGCTACCCGGTGGACCTGGACCGGCTGCACGGGGTCCTCGACCGGGCCGAAGCGATTCACGGCCATCGGCCGATGGTGATCGAGGACTGCGCGCACGCCTGGGGTGCCACCTATCGGGACGTCCCGCTCGGCAATCACGGCAACATCTCGGTCTTCAGCTTCCAAGCCATAAAGCATCTGACCTGCGGTGACGGTGGCCTGATCGTACTGCCGAACGAGGATATGCATCGTCGGGCCAAGCTGCTGCGGTGGTTCGGCATCGACCGAGAGGGTCCGAACCGGCTACGAAACCCGCCCGACGTTCAGGAGTGGGGCTACAAGTTCCATATGAGCGACATCAACGCGGCGATCGGCCTCGCCAATCTCTCGCACTCCGACGAGGTGCTGCGGCGGCACCGAGCTAACGCCGCGTACTACGACAGCCGGCTGGCGGGCGTACCCGGACTGACGCTCACGCAGCGCGCCCCGGACCGACAGTCCTCATTCTGGATCTATCCGTTGCAGGTGGACGACCGGAACGGGTTCGTCAAGCGGATGGACGCGGCGGGCGTGATGGTGAGCCAGGTGCACATGCGCAACGACGTCCACACCTGTGTACGCGACTACATCGACCAGCTGCCCGCCTTGGACGTCGTTGACAAGCGCTTGGTCTGCATCCCGGTTGGCTGGTGGGTCTCGGACGACCAGCGCGAGTACATCGTCGACACGGTCGACTCGGGGTGGTGACGTGAAGGGCATCATCCTGGCCGGCGGCTCCGGCACCCGACTGCACCCGATCACGCTGGCCATCTCCAAGCAGCTGCTGCCGGTCGGCGACAAGCCGATGATCTACTACCCGCTCTCGGTTCTCATGCTCGCCGGGATCCGGGACATCCTGGTCATCTCCACCCCGGCAGACCTGCCGCAGTTCCGCCGACTCCTCGGCGACGGCGCCCACCTGGGGCTCCAGGTGTGCTACGCCGGCCAAGCCGAGCCCAACGGCCTGGCGGAGGCCTTCATCATCGGGGCCGACCACATCGGCGACGACGACGCGGCCCTAGTTCTCGGCGACAACATCTTTCACGGGCCGGCGTTCTCCGAGGTGCTCGCGGCTCGTACACGCGAGGTGCGCGGATGCGTGTTGTTCGGTTACCCGGTCACCGACCCCGAGCGGTACGGCGTCGGCGAGATCGACGCCGACGGCCGGCTGATATCTATCGAGGAGAAGCCGGCCCGTCCCCGATCCAACCGGGCGATCACCGGCCTTTATCTCTACGACAACACGGTCGTCGACATCGCGAAAAACCTCCGACCGTCGGCCCGCGGCGAACTGGAGATCACCGATATCAACCAGGCATATATCGAGCGTGGCACCGCGGCGCTCGTGGATCTGGGCCGCGGCTTCGCCTGGCTGGATACCGGCACGCCGGACTCCCTCCTGCTGGCCAGCCAGTACGTGCAGACCCTGGAGCAGCGTCAGGGGGTGCGGATTGCCTGCGTGGAGGAGGTGGCGCTGCGTATGGGCTTCATCGACACCGCCGCCTGCCACTCGCTGGGCGCACGGATGAGCAGATCCAGCTACGGCCAGTACGTCATGGCGATCGCGCGTGAACTCGCCGAAGGGCACGGACCGGGACGTATTTGACCCTGGCCCTTATATGTGGCGCGCCGGAAAGTAGAAGACTTGACAGATCGAAATTCATGCTATCGGGCCCTTGGGGAGGGGAAATGTGATCCGGGCGGCCCGGAGAAAGTTGCCGCATTGCCGCGGACTCGGTTACGATCGGCTCCTGTCACCCCGCGACAAGCCGATAGGGGATCCCCAGAGTGGTTTCGTACCCGGGCACAACTGTGCCCGAGAATAAATCGGCGGAGCTTCCAAGCCGGCTCACCGTGCGCGGTGCGCGGGTCCACAATCTGCGCGACGTGGACCTCGACCTGCCGCACCGTCAATTGATCGTCTTTACCGGGGTCTCGGGCTCCGGTAAATCATCTCTGGCCTTCGACACCGTGTATGCCGAGGCCCAGCGCCGCCAGGTGCAGTCGATGTCCACCTACGCGCGGCAGTTCATCACGGAGATGGACAAGCCTGATGTGGACCGCATCGAGGGCCTGTGCAACGCGGTCGCCGTCGACCAGCGGACCTCCGCGTCGCGGAGCCCGCGCTCCACCGTCGGCACCGTCACCGAGGTCTACGACCTCGTCCGGGTGGTCTACGGCCAGGCGGGCCGCGCGCACTGCACCGTGTGCGACCAGCTGCTGCGCGCCGACGGTGAGCTGCTGGTCTGCTCCGAGGGTCACAGCACCGCGACGCCGGATCTGGCGAGCCGCTCCTTCTCCTTCAATCTGCCATTCGGTCAGTGCCCCGACTGCACCGGCCTGGGCACCCGGCTTGAGGTTCAGGAGGACCTGATCGTGCCGGATGAGGGCCGGGCACTGGCGGACGGTGCGATCGCCCCGTGGAAGGCGCCGGCCAGCAAGACCGCGGAGAGCAAGCTCAGCAAGGCGGTCCGCGCCGACGCGGAACGCCGGATGCTGGCCGCGTTCATGGAGACCGAGGGTCGCAGCATGCTGTCACCCTGGCGCACCCTGCCGGAGGAGTTGCGTCAGCGGCTGCTGCATGCCGAGAGTATCCCGGTCGGCGACTCGGTCCTGCTCGGCGTCATTCCCTGGATCCGCCAACGGTACGAACGCACCCGGCTCGAGGGCGGCGGCCTGGTCCTGCAGGCGTTCATGCGTGACGTCCTGTGCCCCGGCTGCGGCGGAGGCCGGCTGCGCCCCGAGCAACTAGCGGTCAAAGTCGACGGCGTGGGTATCGCGGAGCTTACCTCGATGCCGGTCAGCTCGGTCCACCGGTTCTTCGAGAACCTGGTGGTCGGCGACCGCGACCGCAAGGTGATCGCGCAGGCGGTAGACGAAATCATGGATCGGCTGCGGTCGCTCGCGGACGTCGGCCTGGGCTACCTCACGCTGAACCGCCCGGCCCGGACGCTCTCCGGCGGCGAGGCACAGCGGATCCGGCTGGCGAGCCAGTTCGGCAGCCGGCTGTTCGGCCTGCTCTACGTGCTGGACGAGCCGACTGCCGGGCTTCACCCCAAGGACACCGAGGAACTGATCGCCACCCTGCGTCGACTGCGCGACCACGGCAATACCCTGATCGTGGTCGAGCACGACCACCACATGATCGAGGCGGCCGACCACGTCGTCGAGATGGGACCGGGTGCGGGCGAGCTGGGCGGGCAGCTACTCTTCGCCGGGCAGGTCAGCGAGCTGCTCACCGACCACAAATCGATCACTGGCGGGTACGTGAGCGGAGAGCGCGGGATCACGGTGCCCAAGCGGCGCCGGCCACCCTGCGCCGGGCAGGAGATCGTGGTCCGCAACGCCCGCGGCAACAACCTCACGGGCATAGACGTTGCATTCCCGCTCGGCTGTTTCGTCGCGGTCTGCGGTGTCTCTGGGGCCGGAAAGTCGACGCTCGTCGACCACACCCTGTGGCGCGCGGCGGAACGGTCGCTGGGGGGCACCGCGCCGGAACCGGCACCGCACGGCGGTATCGACGGACTGTCCGGGATCGACCGGGTGATCCGGGTAGACCAGTCACCGATCGGCCGGTCAGGCCGGTCGACACCGGCGACGTACACCGGGATCTTCGACGCTATCCGTAAGGCGTTCGCGGCGACCGAGGAGTCACGGCGGCGCGGCTTCAAGCCCGGTCAGTTCTCCTTTAACTCGCCCGGTGGGCGCTGCGAGGCCTGCTCCGGCGACGGCACCGTGCAGATCGAGATGCACTTCCTGCCGGACGTCTACCTCCCCTGCGAGGTGTGCCTCGGCAAACGCTACAAGGAGGAGACCCTGCGGGCGTACTACCGCGGCAAGACCATTGCCGAAGTGCTGGAGATGTCGATTGACGAAGCCGCAGAATTCTTCATCGGGGAGCCGGCGATTACCGGTCCACTTCGAACGCTGCGCGAGGTTGGGCTCGGCTACATCCGGATCGGCCAGCCCGCGAACACCCTCTCGGGTGGCGAGGCCCAGCGGATCAAGCTCTCCAGCGAGCTGCAGCGCCGCGCCGGACGTCACACGCTCTATCTGCTCGATGAGCCGACCACAGGGCTGCACTCCAGCGACATCGACCGGCTGCTGAAGGTCATGCATGACCTGGTGAGCAAGGGACACACCGTTGTCACCGTCACCCACAACCTCGATGTGGCCAAGGTGGCCGACTGGATCATTGACTTGGGGCCGGAGGGCGGCGACGACGGCGGCCGGCTGATCGGCACCGGCACGCCCGAGCAGATCGCCGCCGGGAGTGGTCACACCGCCCACTATCTACGGCGCTCCCTGCTCCTCTGACCCGATCCTGCGTTCAGGTGAACCGTGCCCAGCCCGAATTCCCGGGCCGGGCACGGTTCAGTGCACCCAGGGCGGTTGCAGGTTCCGGGGTTGTGTGGCTGGTCGGGTTGTGACCGGTTGGGCGTATAGCAGGGCCGGCACGGGGTTCGTGATCATTGTGGTGTCGAAGCCAGATGATCACGAGGTGGCCCGTGCCTGCTGAGCATCTTCTCTCATCCCCGCTGTGCTGGTGAAGCTGGGGCCGTTGGACACCGGCCGGATCGCTGACCTGCGGCCTTATCTCGATTCGGTGCCCGACCCGCGTTCCCGGCGGGGCCGGTGGTACTCGCTTACGGCAATCCTGCTGGTGTGTGCCTGTGGGGTCGTCTCGGGCGCGAAGAGCATCGACGAACTTGCCGAGTGGGGTCAGCGTGCCTCGACCGCGCTGCTGACAGTCATCGGGATCCGCGTGCATCTGCTGCGATGGCGGCGTACTCCGTCGTCGGCCACGATCGGCCGGGTGCTGAGGGGCTGTTGAGGGCTTGTAGAGGGATCTGTGTAACGGATTGAGATGGATATCCGTTATGGCCGGTAGGAGC
>NZ_JBHMIS010000076.1:0-7212 GCF_048060415.1 Micromonospora sp. LOL_024 | reverse complement strand
CCCGGTGACCGGGCGCGGCCGTTCGTCGGGTGGTGACGAGCGTGACCGGCCGGCCTATCCGGGAACCTCGACGCGGCCGTGGTCGCCGCAGACGACACGACGGCCGGCGCGCGGATCCGCACCGCCGATCGTCGCGGCCCGCCCAATGATCGAGTCGACCAGCCGGCGCACCCCCGATATCCGAGCCTCGTCCATCACCACCGAGCTGGACAGCTCGCTGTCGCGGATGACGCAGTTCCGGCCGACCGAGGTGTAGGGCCCCAGATGGCTGCCGTCGATCACCGATCCGGCACCGACGATCGCCGGACCGTCGACGCGACTGCGGATCACCCTGGCCCCCTCCTCCACGCGTACCCGGGGGCCGAGGACGCTGAACGGGTCGACAATCCCGCCACGGCCGGGCTCGACCGTCGCCAGCAGGTGCCGGTTACCGGCAAGCACGTCACCGCTGTCGGCGATGTCCCGCCAGTAGCCGGAGTACTCGCTCGCGCGGACGACGACCCCCTGGTCCACCAGCCACTGCACGGCGTCGGTCAGTTCCAGTTCGCCGCGCGGCCCGGGACGGATCGCCTCGACCGCCTGATGCACGACCGACGTGAGGAAGCAGGCTCCGACGAGGGCGAGGTCGCTGCGCGGCTGTCGGGGTTTCTCCACCAGGCGGAGCACCCGGCCGGCGCGGTCCAGCTCCACCACGCCGTACGGCCGCGGATCGGTGACCTTCTGCACGAGCAGGTGGGCGCCGGCCCGCCGGCGGTGGAACTCCACCGCCGGTTCGCCGAGCCCGTCCGGCAACAGGTTGTCGCCGAGGTGGAGTAGGAAGTCCGCGTCGCCGAGATACTGCCGGGCGATCCGCACCGCGTGGGCGAGCCCGCGCGGTGCGTCCTGCGGCAGGTACGTGATCGTGACGCCGTGTCCGCAGCCATCGCCGAACGCCTGTCTGATCTGCGCCGCCCCGGCGCCGACCACCATTCCCACCTCGGTGATCCCGAGGTCACGGACGCCCCGCAACACGTGGGCGAGCAACGGCTGGTTGGCCAGCGGGACCAGCTGCTTGGGCAGCGAATGGCTGAGCGGTCGGAGACGGGTGCCCGATCCTCCGGACAGCACCAGGGCCTTCACGAGTTCTCCCATCGGGTCGGGCTACGCCCGTGGCGGGCCGTGGCGTAACCGGCGGACCCGGTAGCGTCGCAGCCGGTCAGGGCAGTAGCAGGATCTTGCCGGTGGTGCGACGTGACGCCAGCGCCTCGTGGGCCGCCGGGGCAGCCGAGAGCGGGAGCGTGGTGTGCGTACGGATTCGCAGCCGACCGGCCAACACCTCGTCGAAGACGGCGGCGGCGCGCCGGCGGGTCTGGTCTGGCGTGCGGTCGTAGTGGCTCAACGACGCCTTGGTCAGGAACAGCGAGCCGAGCGAGTTCAGCAGCCCCGGATCGACCGGGTCAACCGCCCCGCTGACCTGGCCGTAGAGGACCATTGTGCCGCCCGGTCGCAGGCAGGCCAAGCCGTCGGCGAAGGTGTCCCGGCCGACCGCGTCGTACACGACGTCCGCACCCCGACCGCCGGTGAGTTCCCGTACCCGGACGGCGAACGAGGTCCGGTGGTAGTTGACGACGTGCTGTGCGCCGACGGTCGACGCGGCGGCTGCCTTGTCGTCCCGGGAAATCGTCCCGATCACGGTCGCACCCCGCCGGGCGGCCAGCTGGCAAAGCAGCCCGCCGACCCCGCCGGCGGCCGAGTGCACCACACAGACGACACTGTCGCCCAACGGGTACACCTCCGTGGCGAGCAGGTGTGCGGTCATGCCGTGGACGAGGACTGCGGCCGCCGCCGACAGGCTCACCCCGTCGGGCACCGGCACCAGGCGTGCCGCTGGCACCAGACAGTGCGTGGCGTACGCCCCGGGTTGTCCCATCCAGCCGACCCGGTCCCCCGGGACGAGTCCGGTCACGTCGGCACCGACCCGCAGCACCGTGCCGCTGCCCTCGATGCCCGGAGTGAACGGCAGCGCCACCTGGTACGTGCCGCTGCGCTGGTAGAGGTCGACGACGTTGACGCCGGCCGCCCCGACCCGGACCAGCACCTCACCGGCCGCCACCGGGGGCAGACGCGCCTCGCGGAGGGTGAGCACGTCGGGTGGCCCGTACGCGTCCATCACCACCCGCCACGCCGCGTCGTCGGACTCCGCCGCTGGCCGATCGCCGGCCCCCATCAGCCGCCGGCCATCGGCGAGAGGATGGTGACGACCGCATCGGGGCCGACGGTCGTGGCGGTCCGCTGGTGCCGCGGGATCAGGTCGTCGTCGATGCAGATGTTGACGTATCGCAACGGCGTTCCCTCGGGGTCAAGCAGCCGCCGGCCGAACTCCGGATGGCGGGCGGCGAAGTCTCGAATGACCTCGTCCAACGGCCCTGGCGAGCCCTCGAAGTCCGTCCTGCCCTGGGGCGTCCAGACGGTGGGCACCACAATCCTGACCATGTCTCTCCTCAACGTTAGAGGTCGGCCGCGCAGCGGAACCCGTGTGCGAAGCTGGACCAGCCACCGGGGTCGCCATGCATCCGTTCGCTGCATCGGACCTGGTAACGAAAGTTCATCCACGAACCGCCCCGGATGACGCGGTAGCGGCCCATCGCCATCGCGACCGTGGGGTCGCAGCGGACGGTGTCCGCGTAGAGCCGAGACGAAGTCGAGGTCCACTCGTAGACGTTGCCGGCCATGTCGGCACAGCCGAAGGGGCTGTCGCCCCGCTCGGCGAAGGCGCCCACGGGTGAGGTCCTGGGCACCGGGCCGCGCCGTGCGCACTCGGCGCGCCACCACTGCTGCCAGGCGGCCAGTGAGGTCAGCGGGCCGGCGTGCAGTTCCGCCGTGTTGGCGGCCTCGGCGTCCCACTCGTCGCCCCAAGGCCAGATCCGGAAGTCGGGCCCCCGGGCGGCGAACTCCCACTCCGCCTCGGTGGGCAGCCGCTTGTCGCACCAGGCGGCGAACTCCCTGGCGTCGGTGAAGGAGACGTGGACGACGGGATGGTCGTCGAAGTCGGTACCGCCGGTGCCCGGACCGCCGGGCGCGTACCAGGTGACACCGTCGCGCTCCATCCAGCCGCGCTCGGTGTAGACCAGACCGAAGCCACGCCGCTCCGCCTCCGTGCGGTAGCCGGTGTCGCGCACGAACCGGGCGTAATCGCCGACGGTGACCGGAAACCGGTCGATGCGGAACGGCGCCACAACGGTGGTGTGCTGGGGTGTCTCGTCGGCGAACCAGAAACGGGGCAACGGCTGGTCGGCGTCGTCGAGCCAGTCGAGCACCCACTCGGGGGTGCCCTGTTGGAACACTCCGCCGGGTACCGGCCGCATCTCACCCATCGCATCCCGCCTTCTGCCGCCGGTCGGGCCGTTCACCCTGTCCGCGTCGTGGAGCAATCATTCATTCGGGCGCCGACGGCGGGCACCTCTCGCTGTGCCCTGGGGGCCGCCCGCGGCAGCGCATCGTCGGAGATGAATTCCGACAATCGATGCACTTGAATTGGGTCAGGCCCTGCTGGTAGTAGATGACTGGTGCTGGCAGGTGCACGAGGGGGCGGCGGACTGCCGCTCTCTTGCTCTTTCCCCGACAGCGGGCACGCCGACAGCCGGACGTCGGTGCGCCCGAGGGAGGAACGGCGAGGCGATCCCGGGCTGCCGGCGCCGGCCCCGATTGCGCCATGGAGCCGGAGAGGTCCGGAGACGACGTGCGGCCACCGCGCGGATCCCGGACGGCCGGGTCGCGCGGTGGCCGCGGTGGCCCGTGCTCAGGCGACGCCGGGGCTGTTCTGGTACGCGGCGAGCTGCCAGCCGCCGTCGCCCTTGACCATCAGCCAGCAGGCTCGGATCGCCCGCTCCGGCGCGACCTTGTTCTCGCCGGACAGCAGCACACCGCCCTCGGTGAGCACGACGGCGACGTCCCCGTTGAGGATGCGGACGTCGATGGGCTGGCCGGTGACGGTGGTGCCCTGGTATGGCCCGGCGAAGGCGTCCCGCATGAAGGCGACGATGGCGTCGCGGCCCTTGAGGTACAGGTCCGGCAGGATCATGGTGCCGTCCTCGACGAAGACCGCGCCGAAGGCGTCGGCGTCATGCTGGGCCCACGCCGACACGATGCGGCCGGGAAGCGCGGCCACCCCGGCCTGGTCGACGGGGCTGGGCCGGAAGCTCGCACTGGTTGCGGACATGATGGTGCTCCTCTGGATCGGGACCGGAAACCGGTCAGACGTACAGGCTGTTCGGCCCGAGTCCGCTGAGCAGACGGCCGTACAACTCGGCGTTGGTGTCGGGATGCATCAGCGCGTGCAGGCTCATCGCCTGGATGTCCCGCTGGATTCGCTGGATGGGCACATCGAGATAGATGGACGACCCCCCGCTGGCGTCGGCGAGGAGGGCGACAGCCTCGCGGGCACGCTGGACGGCCGCGCCCATGTCGGCACGGGCGAGCACCCGTTCGTGCATCGTCCACGCGGCCTGTTCGGCGGCCTTACGGTCGACGGTCGCGGCCAGGCGGTGGGCGTGGAACTCGGCCTCGTCGACCCGGATGGCCGCGTCGGCGAGTCGCAGGTGCGTGATCGGCGCCTCCCGCTGGCTGACATAGTCGGTGTAGGTGATCTTGCGATCGCCGAGCCGCTGGACGAACGCGTCCAGCGCCGCCTTCGCCAGGCCGAGCGCGACACCGACCGACGAGGCGGCGGCCACCGGCAGCAGCGGCGCCTGGTAGATGCTGCTGGTCTTGTTGGCGTCCGAGGCGCCCTGCCCCTGCAGGACCGCGCCCAGTGGCAGAAATCGCTCCTGGGGCACGAAGAGGTCCTGGGCGACGGTGCTCACGCTGCCGGTGCCCTTCAGTCCCGCGGTGTGCCAGTCGTCGACGACTTGCAGTTCCCTGGTGGGCGCCAACGCGATGACCGGCATCGGCTCGGCCTCCGGGACGAGCAGGACGGCGATGACGGCCTGCCAGCTGCTGTGCAGGGCGCCGGTGATGAAACCCCACTTGCCGTTCACGACGATGCCACCCTCGGTGGGAGCCGCCACGGCGCTGGGGCTCAGCGTGCCGCAGATCAGCGAGTCGGGGCTGGTGAACACCGAGTCCTGGACGTGGTCCGGGAAGTGCGACGCCATCCAGGTCGGGATCCAGTAGACCGAGGCGTTCCAGGCGGCCGACCCATCGCCGCGGGCCAGTTCGGCGGCCACGTCGACGAGGGTCCGCGTGTCGCACTCGTAGCCGCCGTACGTCGATGGCGTCCGCAGGCGGAACACGCCCGCCGCTGCCATCGCGGCGACGGCTTCGTCGTGGATTCGCCGGTTCTCCTCGTGCCACGTCGAGAACATCCGCAACGTCGGCACGAGGTCGGTCGCGCGCCGCACCAACTCGGCGCTTCCGGGTAGATCGTTACTCAAGGATGCCTCCTGGTAGATCCGGCTCGACTGAGCCGGGACGGCGGGTGCCCGCAGCCGCGTATCGTTGTCTCGACATCGACGGCGAGCGACATTCGGGATCCTCCGAGATGGAGGCATCGGCCACGCCGGCCGGACGTGCGCTCAGGCGGCACTGGCCACACCGCTCCAGCGGGCCCGGCGGACGGTGACGACGGCACGGACGTCGGGCAGCGCTACCAGCATCGGCGGGTCGCACAGACGCGCGGGCCTGAGCCGCACGACAAAATCGAGATTCTGCGCCGGCCCGATCCGGAACGGGCCGTGGCAGCCGAACATGGCGACTGGTTCCGGCCCGAACCCACCGTCCTCGCCCAGCACGGTACCGAGGGCGTGGCAGAGCAGGTACCAGGTGCCCTCCGGCACCCCGTCGAGCGTGAAGCGCCCAGGGCCGGGCAGGGTCGCGCAACTCACCGGACGCCCCTCCGGGATCCGGCTCTTGAACAACCCCATGAACACCGCGTCGAGCGGCGTCGACGAGCAGCCCGAGACGACGCCCGAGACGACGCCCGAGACGACGCCCGAGACGACGCCGGTGGCTGGCGTGACACCGTCCGGGTCGGCCCGGACGACCGACCGCAGCACACCCTCGCGCCGACGGTACTCGGTGGGCGACAGGCCGACGCTGCGGGTGAAACGCGAACTGAAGGTGCCAACGCTGTTGTAACCCACGTGCACGCTGATATCGGCGACGTTCATCGACGTCGACAGCAGCAGCGACTTCGCGCGTTGCAGGCGCAGCGCCGACAGGAACCGACCCGGCGAGACGCCGGTCACGCGTTGGAAGACCCGTGTGTAGTGAAACTTGCTGAACATCGCGGCACGCGCCATGTCGTCCACGGTCAACTGCTCACCGAGATTGTCCCGCATCAACACGATCGACCGTTCTACTGCATCAACAAAATGGCTACTCACTACGCCTCCCCTGCCGACAGCGCACCGTTGGCGACGGCTCACGGGGCGAGAGAACAATTACGCCCGGGCACGCGGCACCGCCGGCGATTCGCCGGGCGCACATTCGAAACGCTCCGCATCGGCCATGAATCCTGGCGCCGCGCGGCACAACTAGAGCTGAACCGTCTTCTGTCTTTCCTTCACGGACCACCGATGGTTTCGCCGCACGCTCCCACCCGTGGACCGGCCACCGACCTAGGCGGGGTGAACTCGACTGGGAAAGACGGGTACCGGATGTCGGATGCATGTATTAGCGGCTGGCACCTTGCGCTCCCTCTTGGACTCCGCACGCCTTGAGCATGCGATTTCGGTAATCCTCGCGTTTTGGAGGAGAGCCCAGCATCTCGAAAAGTGCGGTCAATCCCGCACGCTCGAAGAAAACACGGTGCCGCAGTTCACGCGCCATCTCGCCGACCGAGGGAAATGAAGGAGCCGCTGCGGTCACAACGCGTAATGAACACCCCGCGTTTCTCCGGATTCTCGGCCCAAGTCCGGTGCGAAACGTGACGGCCATCTTAAGGGAACGCACGGCAGATCGGCCGTGACTTCGTCGGGGGTGACTCACCGTACCGTCCGGGGCCGTCTGCGCCGAGGCCCTCGACGCGACCGGAGCATCCACGTTCGGTCACCATCGCCGCCGGCAGCCCGCCTGGAGACAAACGCTCTATTAGACAGCACATCGACGGCGATCGCCATAGTTGCCGTCGGCGACGCTTCCGGCCGAACCGGCCACTCCCCCACCGCAGGGCTCCGGCAAAGTCGTCAGGTGATGCCGAGTAGCGCCAGCGGCGGGTGCTGTCGCGGGCGTGGT
>NZ_JBHMIS010000075.1:0-7371 GCF_048060415.1 Micromonospora sp. LOL_024 | reverse complement strand
CGATCAACCCAACTCATCGACGCAGTCACGTAACGTCACCGGTTTTACGCAATGGCCCTGCACCACAGCCCCCTACCTCTCAGGAACCCGGCCCAGAGATTCGGATCGAAGCTGGGAAACTCACCTTCATGAAGCCACCGCTGTGCCTCGTCTGTGGATCAACCGACAGAGCAACCCAATTCACCGTGGTGCACTTCGCCATCACCGACCAGGAGAGAGCGGCATTCGCCAGACGCGAAGCCGCACACTGGGTCGGCCACCCGGAAAACGCCTACTGGTTCTGCGCCGAACACCTCCACTTCGGCACCGAACGCCAGTCGATGCACTGGCGCGACGCCGTCGCCGAGATCCGCGCCATCACCGACCGACACCCCCGCCGCCCACCCGGACCGTAACCACCGCCACCGCCCTCGAACGCTCCGACACCACAGGGCGGCCCCCACAGCACCGGATCGGGTGTACGCACGCCTAACCCCGCCGCCCGGGGCGCAGCGCCCCTTCGCCAGGCGATGAAACGGCTCGACCAGCAAGCGGGGTTGGACGTGCATCTGCTGATTGTGCGCCCGACCCACGACACCTGACCTGCCGAGGGTGGCCCCGTACGGCGACATCGGCGGCAATCGGCCGACACCATCGAAATCTGATCTACCTCCCGCACCATGGGCCTCGACCGCACATCAACCGGTCTGCAGGGCTAATCGGTTGGCGGCAAGGTGATCGGCGTCGCTACGATGCGTCGTGGTGGGGCCCGTAGCGCAGAGGTAGTCGCGTCGCTATTGCATGGCGGAGGATGCCGGTTCGAGTCCGGTCGGGTCCCACCCCCGTCGCGTGGTCGGTAGCGCAGAGGTCGACGCGCCGCCCTCTCAAGGCGGAGGACACCGGTTCGAATCCGGTCCGTCCACGTCGACCGGTTGGTGAGGAACGATGAACAGCGCCGAGATCGAGCGAACCCTGCGGGTGCTCAGCGAGATCCGCGCATTGCCCGTCAACGACCCGGTCCGTCAACGAGTCCAACGCGCCGTCGACGGCCTGCTCAAAGACGCGCAGCGCCAGCGGCGCGCTGATCGACGGCGCAACACCGCCGCCGCCGACCGGGCCGTCGTCGCCGACGCCGCCACCGCAGCCGCAGACCGCGCCGAAGGCATACCGGTAGCAGAACCCACTGATCTGTCCGACACGGCCGGGGTCGGACGGACCCGACGGGACCGCCGCTGCTACGCCTGCCGCGACCGGTTCCGTACCGTCGACGCCTTCTACCACGCGCTTTGCCCCGCCTGCGCAGACCTGCACCGTCAGCATCGGCACGCCCGTGCCGACTTGACCGGCCGCAGGGCGGTGGTCACTGGAGGCCGGGTCAAAATCGGCTTCCAGGTGGCGTTGAAACTGCTCCGCGATGGGGCTGCCGTCACGGTGGTGACGCGATTCCCGGCTGACGCCGCCCGCCGGTACGCACACGAGCCCGACGCGACCGACTGGTTGGCGTCACTGCGCGTCATCGGCGCGGACCTGCGCGACCCTCGTCAGGTGCTCGACGTTGCCGAACGGCTGGCCGTGGGCGCACCTCGACTGGACATCCTGATCAACAATGCGGCCCAGACGGTCCGCCGGCCGATGTGGGCCTACCAGCCGCTCATCGCGGCAGAGTGCCGAGCCGCCCCGCACGGCGTCGCCGTCGAATCAGCCGCCGGTTTCCGACCGGGGGCCGCACCACCGGACTGGAGCCTGCGTCTCGCCACCCTCCCGGAAGCACCCCGCCGCGAGCTGACCTCCTTCATCGACGCCACCGGCGCGCTCGTCGTCCCCGGCACCGCGAACTCTTGGACCGCCGCCCTCGGCCAGATCGACCCGGTCGAACTGCTGGAGGTGCAACTGGTAAACGTTGTCGCACCGTTCCTTCTGCTCGACCGGCTCCGCCCGGCCCTGACCGCACCCGGCCCCGGCCACCGGTACGTGATCAACGTGACCGGCCGTGAAGGCTGGTTCTCCGAAGACAGCACCGGCCCCACCCGGCACCCCCACACCAGCGTTAGCAAAGCCGCCCTCAACATGCTCACCCGCGTCGGCGCCACCGACCTCGCCCGCCACCACGTCCACATGTGCGCCGTCGACACCGGCTGGATCACCGACGAAAACCCCACCACCATCAAAGCCCACCGCGCCGCCACCGGCTGGCAACCACCACTGGACGTCACCGACGCCGCAGCCCGCATCTACCACCCCATCATCAGCGGCGAAACCGGCACACCACTACACGGCGTCCTGCTCAAGAACTACACCCCCGTCCCCTGGTAGCAGCCCCGGCCGCCTCAGACCCCCTCGCCTCCGAAGAATCGGCAAACGTGGAAGCTGCGACGCCGACGTGGCCACAAGACAAGCTCAGCGCACTTCGGCTCGGGCGTCGGCTCGTGGCAGAGGTGCCGGCAGCGCCGGGACGCCGTGCATTCGTCGACATCACTCCGATCCTGAGCCAGCGTGACGACCTCGCCGAACGCGAAGGATGGCAACGCCCCGACGCGCAACGATCCTTCCAGCTCGCACACTGGGACTATAACGAGCAGCAGCTCGAAGGCTGGGACTACGACGTCGACGCCCGGCAGATCCGCATCGACACCGCCACCGACGAGTCCAGCCTGCTCAGGCTCGTCGCCGAGTGGCAACTCACACCGGCCCAGTTCAGCTACCCGTGGGACACCGACGACCCCCGGTAGGCTCCCGTTCGTACAGCAGGTTCCACCTACCGTGTTGTCATGGATGTCGAACGCCGCCAACGTGCTGTGCGCGGCAGACGGACACGGTATACGGCAGCCTTGTGCCGGGGTTACCGCATGCGGAGGAGGCCGTGTGTCGTGGCGAAGTCGGTGTCGGCGGGTGGTGGTGTCCGGCGGAGCAGGCGTGTGGCGTCATGGTTGCGGCGTTCGGTACCGAGGCCGACGCCGACGTGTTCGAGCGTGGGGTGATCAACGAAGGGAAGGAACGCCTCGATCGGCAGCCGCGATTCGGTGACCATGAGTTTCCCGAAGTCGGGGTGCGGCCGCGAGACCCTGCAGCGATGCCGGATGCCGAAGGTGACGCAGCTCGGTGCAGTCGACGCGCAGCAGCGCGCTGCAGGCGGCGAAGTCAGGAAGGTCCTCCAGGGTGAGGGCGTCCAACCACAGCCACTGCAGAGCGGGCAGACGCGTCACCGCGTCGAGGTTGGTGAGTTTGCGGACCGCACGCAGCGCGAGGTAGCGGAGGGTGGGAACGCAGGTAAGCCACTCGGCGTTGGTCAGCGAGCCGAGCGTCAGCGCCAGTGACTGCAGATCGGGTAGGGCCATGACGGGCAGGATCTGGTCTACGGGCAGTCGCCACAGCGCCAGTCCACGCAGACCAGGGTTGGCGTTGAGCAGGTCCGGCAGGCCACGTCGGTGCGCCACGATCCGCAGCTGACGAAGTCCCTGGAACGCGGCGACCGGAGTGAGATCGACAGGCGTGCGGGTCTCGCCGATGTCGAGGAACTCGACATCGGCGTTCAACTGCTGCAGCGGCGCCAGATCGGTCAGGCGGTGCAGGCCGGCGATGCTGAGCCGACGCAGACGCGGGAACCAGCGCAGAAACCGCAGCGTAGCGAGATCCTCATCAGAACCGTAGACGCGCAGAGTCACCGTCGGATGGTCCGACAGAAGCGCCGCAAGCGACCGATAGTCCACCTCGGGCAGCGGCTGGTTGATCTGCACAACGTCAGCATCACCGAGCCCGACGCGACACCGCCGCACGTCGAACGGGCTTGACACCTCCACCACACGCCCCATGACCGGTAATCCTTCCGCCCCGACCGCCACTGGCCCAACTGGGAGCGATCATCCCCGCCCCCAGCAGCGGACCGAAGCGCCTGCGCTATCGGCCAGGACCTGCAACGGCGAGGCAGCCGGTCAGATGCTGTGACGGTGCGTCGCGAGCGTCTCGCGGCAGATCCGTGCATCTGCTGGCCGAGGTGCGATCAGTGGCGAAGCCGGGCATGTCAGCAGTGACGCTTCTACGGCCGCTAATGTCGTCATCGTGGGTGATCATTACGGTGGCGCCTGGACGCTGCACCGACGCGACGACGGCGGGGTGCTTGCTGAGCTTCTGGTGAACGGTGGCGACTTCCCATGGTTGAACCCTCGTGTCGACCCGAGGGAAGGACTGGCGGCGGTTCGGCCGCTCTTCGCCGAGGAACTGCGGCGGCTCGATGGCATCGATGAGGATGTCGAGTCCTGGGGGGCACGCGTACGAGGCCGTCCGGAACGCCGTGACGCTTCGGTACCCGGATGGCCAGGAGGTTCCTGAGTTTCTCCTCCACATCGATGGCGACGAGGCGTGGTGGCGGTGGAGTGACGAACCGTTTGACGAGCAGAATGCCTAACCAGCGCGCCCGCTCGGCGGCCAGATGCGCGTACACGTTGAAGTGCTCAGGACAACGATCTGACGATGCTGCCACCGGCACGGTGTTCCCGATCCAGACCCGGATGCGAGGCTGAGCGGGTGACCTACCCGCTTGCGCGCCGCGTCTACGACACCTGCCATCTGACCGGACGGTTCCGTCTACGCTCCGGGCAGGTCAGCGAGGAGTACTTCGACAAGTACCTTTTCGAGGGAGAGCCGGATCTGTTGCGCGAGGTCGCCGAAGCGATGGTGGCGCTGCTGCCGTAGTGCGACGTGTTGGCGGGGATGGAGATGGGCGGCATCCCCCTCGCCACCGTGATGTCACAACTGACCGGACTGCCCACGGTCTTCGTACGAATGCATGCCAAGGAGTACGGCACGAGCAAGCTCGCCGAAGGCGGTCCGGTGAACGGACGGCGGGTCGTCCTGATCGAAGACGTCGTGACCACCGGAGGCGCCCTACTGGCGTCGTCCGCCCAGCTCCGCGGAATCGGCGCCCAGGTGAACACCGTGGTCTGCGCCATCGACCGTGAACAAGGCGGTCGCGAGAACCTGGCAGCCGAGGCGCTACAACTCCACGCCGCCCTTACCCGTCACGATCTGGAAGCCTCCCAGATGACGTGACAACTCCGGCGCCGACTCGATCCGCGGCATTTCCGGGCGTCGCGGGACAGCATGGGTAACACAGAGCATGACGGCCCTGCCGGCCCCGCGCGCGATTAGCTCACCGATGAGTTGCGGACACTGCCGCGCAGCGGTCGCAGTTGTCGGCGCTGACTGTCGGCCGCACGGCGGGCGCAGGATCCGCCGACCGAAGCGGGGGTTACGGTGGATAATTAACAATCCGACGGTGAGGCTGCAAATGATCAATGTCCAGGAGTTCGCGCGACGGCTGAGTACTCTCGGAGCTGATGCGTTCACCAACGACGACGTCGTGGACCTGGCGACCGCGGCCGATGTTCGCATCAGCGCAGACCTCGAGATCGACGCCACCCTGGCGCAGCGCTTGCTCGACCAGATCTCGCCCACCCTGCCGGTCACCGGGGCCCAGATCGCGGCGTCGCAATGGCCGCCACCGAAGTCTTCCCGTCCTGCAGCGCCTTCGCTGTCGTTCTCCAGCCCCGGTGCCGTCGACGGACCGGCTGATCAGCCGACCCGACCCCGCAGTTCCGGGTCTGCGGGTAGCGGTCGGCGACCCGGCACTCGACGAACTGGCAGGTGAAACTGGAGTCCCAGCCTTTCAGCAACCTCCAGACTGCTCGGCGGCGGCCGCAGCCGTCGATCACGACGCGAGCTGCGAACCCGACTCTCGCCGCCATCATCGGCTGAACTTCGTCCTCCTGTCCGGCTCCATACGCCCGGGCAAGCTCGACGCACGATGATCCCGGTCAGCATGCGAATCGCGGCTACCAGACACTTTGAGTACCGAGCTGCGCCATATCGATAGCGGCGCTGTCGGGATCTCGCTACGGTCCTCGCCACGGGATGGCCGAGGCCCACGGGGTGTGAATGACGCTGGCAAGCAAGGGTTCTCGGAAAATCACGGTAGACGGCGTGACCTACCGCTGGTCGGTTCGTCGCAGACCGACCTACTGTCAAGCCCTCGGCTGGTCACCGCTGACCTTCGTTGTCGAGCGTGCGGAGCAGCCAGGCGCCCTGATGGTGGCATCGCTGCCTTGCGCTCATCCCAGCAACTGGCTCGGATTACCGAGCCAGCCGGTATTGCCCGGCACGGTGACTGTAGGTGTCCGCCAGGCCCTGGCCGCCGGTTGGCAGCCCTCCCGCCCGGGGCCGGCCTTCGAACTGCTCCTGCCCGACTCGTCGTACGGGCGCTGACAGCCACGCCGTCGGGCGCTGCGCGAGTCGCGGCGATCCGTGAGCCCCATCAGGAACGGATGGCTGGCAGGATGTCCGTTCTGGCGAACCGGTTGCTACTGGGCAGCGTGGAGCGTATCCCAGGGCGCTTCCTGCCAGGCCCGCCGCAGCAGAGTCGTCAACGCCTCAGGTTCGCGGAGAACTGTTTCGTCGATGGCGGCGATCGGTTGCGCCGGGCAATGTGAGTTGGTCGCGGCGGCGGCTCTCATCTCGGTCAGCGAGCCGCTCGTGAGCCTTCGCTGTTGTTCGGGGATGCCGAGTTCCCTCAAGCCGAGCCGCAGGACCTGCATGGTGATGCCGGCGAGCATCGGGGCTTCGGGCCAGATCACCTGTTCGCCGTCCCAGAAGGCGACGTTCCAGACGGACCCCTCTCGCAGATTGCCATCCCGTCCGGTGAAGAGCACGTCGTCGAACCCTGCCCGGCGAGCCTCGAGACAGCGGTGTGTCAAACCCATCGTCGCCACGTGCTTGAGCCCTGGCAACTCCCGCTCATAAGGGACGGTCATGACCCGCAGTGGTGCACGTGCGGTGTCCGGGACCGGCTCGGAAACAGACACCATCACGTCGGTACCGGCCGCGTTCGACAGCACGGGGAGGACGGTGACCCGCACTGAAGCGTCCTGCTCCTCCCGCAGAGCATGCTCGATCAGTTCGATGATCTTAGAATCGGAGGGTGCCACTGTGTCGGGAAACAACACGGCCGACGCTTCCCGCAGCCGCCGGAGATGCAGCGCCAGACCCGGCACCCTGCGACGGCGTACCTGCATGCACGTGTAGTGCCCGTAGTTCCAGGTCGCGGCTCGGTGGACCGCATCAATCGAAGCCGGAGCGCCGTTGATCTCCACGCACGTCACGAGGCCATGGTGCCAGCCCACCCAGCGCAGGTCGACATTGGCTACAACCCGCGTACCGACACCGGTGGGACAGTCAGTCGCGCTCGGTGCCGAGCTATCCGCGGCATGAGAGTGCGCCACCAAGGAAGGGTAGACGCCAGCCGTCGGAGCCACAGTTCGTCACAGCGACCAGGCCACGGGGCAGGGCTTAATCAAGTTCCGTGGGTGTCCGGAGTGTTGGTGATGCCCAGGATGGGGAGTG
>NZ_JBHMIS010000074.1:0-7402 GCF_048060415.1 Micromonospora sp. LOL_024 | reverse complement strand
CCACGGCATCTAACAAATCATGGTTAAAGCGGACGCAAAGGAACAACGCCGGGGCCGTGGGCTACCTTCAGCACCGCAAGCGTCTTGACTGGCGTACGACCTTTACTAAGTATGCGCCGAACGTCAGCGACGCCCTGGGATTGTGGAAGTAAGGGCCAAGGTGCTACGGACCAGAAGGTTAGGGGTTCGAGTCCCTTCGGGCGCGCGAGATCAGGGGTCTGACCTGTGGAAACGCGGTTCGGACCCTTCTTGATGCCCGGCCAATGTGGACGGTGGGTGTCACGTGGGTGCGAAGTGGGTGCCACGCCCGCAGGCGGTTTCCCCGAGCCTCTCGGCCTGTTGACCTGCGGCTTCGCCGCCGCGGCCGGGGCGGTGGGTGCCAGGGCACCTGGTTTCGGCCGGCGGGCGGGCCGGTTGTTCCGGGCCTTGTTCCTGATCTTCTTGCGGGTGCGGCGGGCAGCTGCGAGAACGAGGTTGGCGGTGGCGTCGGCGCAGCGCCGCTGCGCCTCGGGCAGCACGCTGGTGTAGGTGTCGGCGGTGACCACGACGCTGGAATGCCCAAGCAGATCCTGCAGGGTCTTCAGGTCGACACCGGCCTGGTGCGCCAGAGACGCCGCACCGTGGCGTAGGTCGTGCAGCCGCACCGGCGGCAGCCCGACCCGGTGGACCAGTTTGCGGAACCGGGTGGTCGCGTAGTTCGGGTTGATCGGCAGCCCGTCGCTACGGATCAGAAGGTTAGGGGTTCGAGTCCCTTCGGGCGCGCAAGATCATCATGGGTCTGACCTGCGGAAACGCAGATCAGACCCTGTTGCTGTTGATGGAGTGTGGACGTTCGTTGCCACACCTGTGTCACGCCTGTGCCATCACTCTCTGTAGTTACTCAGTGATCATCGGGGCCTTGACCTGGGGTTCGGCGGTCCTCCGGCTGGTCCGGCTCCGTTGAGGCTTCTGGTTTTTTCGCTGTCTTGGCGGCCTTGCGGGCGGCGCTGTGGGTGCCGAAAACCTCATCCATGCTGGCCACAGCCGTGTTGATCACTGAGACAAGGAAGCAGGTGCCGACTCTCGGCTGGATCGCGACGGTGCTCTCCATCGAGCACCGCGCGACGATGGGGTGTGCTGTTTCAACTGGCCTACCTCGGCGTGACCAACGACGCGCACGGCGGCCCCCGGCAGAACACGCCAGCGACCATAGAACGGATCCGGCAGCGGTTCGGCCAGCACCTCGAAGTACCGGATGTCACCGCCCGGTGGCGGGCCCGGGTTCGTGCGCAGCCCGAGCCGGGTCGCGGTGGGCGCTGGTTCTGGACCACCATCGAGTCGCAGCGCCTCGACCACTACCTACGCGACGCCAAGGCGGTCCGGAACCGACTCGCGCACGGCGACGACTCACAGAACGCACCGAACGATTCCAGGACGCTGTACGACCGCAAGGACGGCAAGACGTCGATCACGCTGATGTGGGTCGAGGGCTTCGTCCAGGCCGTACAGGACCTGGCCACGATCACCGCCCTCGAACTCACCGGAGACACCACCCTGATTCCGGACTGGCCTGTCCCGCCCCGTACCGAGGTCAGCGCGAACCCGCCCGCGCCGCCGTGGGCGGCGACCCCGTAGCGGCAACCCCTCCGCACGTTCGCCGACCATCGCGATCGTGCGACGATCGGCACACTGGCGATCGGGGCGCTGGCGATGATGCGGGTGCTCCGTGGGTGCTCGGACGTCGGGGAACTCACACGGACGCACCTGGACGTAGCCGGATTCGGGCTTCTATCAGGCGCACCAAGACAATCGACGTACGTAAATAGAAACGGTCTACAGGGCCAGGACCTGGGCGGATACACCGGGACGGGGCCGGACTGAACAGGTTGCGTTCGGACGCCACTTTGGCTAGAGTCGATTATGGAGGACTACGCATCAGAAGGTTAGGGGTTCGAGTCCCTTCGGGCGCGCAAGATCATCAGGGGTCTGACCTGCCGAAACGGCAGTCGGGCCCCTTCGCTTTTTCATCCCTTGTGGTCGGTTGGGTGCTCGGTGGGTGCTCGTGCGACGAGCATCCCTCACGTCCCGACCCTGTACCGTTCGAAAACTCGGCCACGGCCGGTGACGTGCGACTTTGTCCGCTGTGGGATCGATGGATGGCGTCATGCTACCGGTCATGATCCTGTCGTTCGGCTACCTGATTCTTCGTCAGGCACTGCAGTTGATCATCCTGTTGAATCGTGGTGGGGACGCCAACGCGGTCGAGGTACTCGTGCTGCGGCACCAGGTCGCGGTCCTTCGTCGGCAAGTATGCCGTCCAGATATGGAACCGGCTGACCGGGCGGTCCTTGCCGGCCTGTCGAGGCTGTTACCGCGGACCCGGTGGACAGCGTTCTTCGTCACCCCAGCCACCTTGTTGCGCTGGCACCACAACCTGATCGCACGACGGTGGACCTACCCGAGACGGCGACGCGGTCGACCGCCGATCACGGCCGAGGTACGCCAACTGGTGCTACGGCTGGCCCGGGACAACCCGACCTGGGGATGCCGACGCATCCAGGGCGAGATGATCGGCCTGGGCTACCGACTCGCGGCCAGCACGATCTGGGCGATCCTGAACACCACCGGTGCAGGTCCGGCTCCACGACGGGCGGGACCGACCTGGACCGAGTTCCTCACCACCCAGGCCAAAGGCATCCTGGCCTGCGACTTCCTACACGTCGACACCATCGGACTAACCCGCATCTACGTCCTGTTCCTCATGGAGATCGCGACCCGGCGAGTCCACCTCCTGGGCGCCACGACCAACCCGACCGGCGAGTGGGTGGCACAGCAGGCCCGCAACCTCATGATGGACCTGGGCGAGCATGCCGGCCAGTTCCGGTTCCTGATCCGGGACCGGGACACCAAGTACACCGCCGCGTTCGACATCGTCTTCCACGCCGAGGGTGTCGAGGTGCTCCGAACACCACCGCAGGCACCCCGGGCCAACGCGTTCGCGGAGCGCTGGGTACGCACCGTACGGCGGGAGTGCCTGGACCAGATCCTGATCTACAACACCCGACATCTGCTCGTCGTGCTGCCTGAATACCTGGCGCACTACAACCGGCATCGCCCGCATCAGGGTCGCCGACAACGCCCACCTGGCCGCGACACGATCCCAGCCCTGGTGACCGACCTGGATGCCGTCCGAGTACAACGCAGGAAGGCCGTCCACGCGTTGATCAACGAGTACGAGCAGGCCGCGTAGCCGAACCCGAGCCATCGAACAGGGCGCCAACTCCGACCCAGATCGACCAAGCTCCACACCACCAAAACCGCACTTCACCGGCCATGACCGAGTTTCCGAACGGTACAGGTTCCAGGACTGCCCACTGAGCGTCGGTCAGGTCGTGCCGCCTCGTCACCGCTACGCTGGTCACGAGGTCTCCGTGTTGATGGTTCATCTTGGTCGATAAGCCATCTACCGGAGACCTCGCTGTTTACCAGGCAGCGACACGCCGGAAGTTCGTCACCCGCCCACGGCCGACTTTGATACACGCCCTAGTGCACCGACCACATGCTGATCTACAACGAGCGCCACGCGCAGACCGTAGTCGGCGAGTACGTCGACCACTTCAACGACCACCGGCCGCACCAAGGGCGTCAGCAGCGGCCACCCAACCATGACCCGTCCGTCGTCATCCCCATCGACAAGCCCATACGCCGCCGAAGACGACTCAACGGGATGATCAACGAGTACCACCGAGCAGCCTGAAATGATCATCAAAACACCAGGTCACCGCCGTTGAACCAGTTTTGGCACGGTACAGGGTGCCTGCTGACTCTGGCTGACAGCGTCACGGCCGCCGAGGAACCGGGCAGCACGCGCCTCGACGACCTGGTCCGGCGCGGCGCCAAGGTTCGGGTGCGCCAGACCGACCTGCCGGATGCCATCGTGCTCGACCGCAACCTGGCGCTGCTCCGGGAGCGCTCCGACGGACGGGCGTCGATGTACGTAATCCGACACAAGGTCGTCGTCGGCAGCCTCGCCAAGCTGCTTTCCACCGCCTGGCAGTCCGCCGTCGAGCTGGACTCCTTCCGCCGCCTCGAGACCAGCTCGGACAGCCTGACCCTCTACGTGGTCCGGCTGCTCGCCGCCGGCTACAAGGACGAGGCGACTGCCCGCGAGCTCCGCATATCGGTACGCACCTACCGGCGTCACGTGGCGACGCTGATGGAGCGGCTGAACGCCGAGTCGCGTTTCCAGGCCGGCATCCAGGCGGCCAAGGCAGGCCTGCTCGCGGCTACTTGACACTTGCTGCCAAGTAGCGGACGATAGGCATCCCGTAGCCGAAGGGGCTTGTCATGCGACATGCGAGCGAACGCGACGAACTCGCGGCCCATCTGGCCGGTCTGATCGCCTCCCGCCTGCTGGATCCCCTGGAAATCCTGCTGGAGTCCGATCTGGCCGACGTCCGCGAGCGCGTCACCACCCTGTCCGCCACGATGGCCGACCAACTGCTGGACCACAACGAGCAGCGGGCTGCCCGCGTCGCGATCCGGCTGGTCTCCACGCTGTACCCCAGCGACGAGCCGTTCCGGCCGACAGCCACCTGGTGGGCCACCCCCTTGGGACAGATCGTGGTCCGTCTCGTCGGCCACCCGAGCGCCGAGTCGGTGTCCTACGCGGAGGCGGGCGCCATGCTCGGCATCAGCCGTCAAGGGGTGCACGACCTGGTCGTGCGCAAAAAGCTCGAACGCCACCCCTCCGGCGGCGTCACGACCATTTCCATCCAGGCCCGACTGAAAACCCGCGCTGCGGCCCTGCTGCGCGCATAGCAAGAGGAGAAGAAGTGACTACAGACAACAAGCCAACCGCCAGCGCGGGCCATCTGACGATCGGCAAGAAGCACGTGGCCCGCCTCGGCTTCGGCGCCATGCAGCTCCCCGGCCCGGGTTCATGGGGTCCGCCCGCCGACAAGGACGCCGCCATCGCCGTCCTGCGCACCGCGATCGAGTTGGGCGTCGACTACATCGACACCGCCGGCTTCTACGGCCCGCACGTGGCCAACGACCTGATCCGCGAGGCACTGCACCCCTACCCTGACCACGTCGTAATCGGTACCAAGGTCGGCGTGGTCCGCGACGAGTGGCGCGCTTGGAACGCCGCGGCCTCCCCGGAACAGCTCCGTGAGCAGGTCGAGGAAAACCTGAGCCGGCTCGGCCAGAACCGCCTCGACCTAGTCTACCTGCGGGTCGGCGGCGACGGCCTGCTCTTCCCCGACGAGGTACCCTTCGCCGAGTCCCTGGAGGCGCTGGCCGAGCTGCACCGCAAGGGCCTGATCCGCAACCTGGGCCTCAGCGGTGTCACCGTCGAGCAGCTTGAGCAGGCCCGGTCGATCGCGCCCATCGCCGCCGTGCAGAACAGGTTCCACCTCATCGATCGCGGCAGTGCCGAAGTCCTGCAGATCTGCGCCGACAACGGCATCGTCTTCGCGCCCTACTTCCCGCTGGCCGCCGGCATGTTCCGCCCTGACCTCGACAAGTCCCAGATCCCACCGGGCATGGGCCTCAACGATGTCCAGGAGGCGACGCTCGACCGCATCGCCAAGGAGCACGAGGCCACCCGGCCGCAGGTGGCCCTGGCCTGGTTGCTGGCCTACTCGCCGGCCACCCTGGTCATCCCGGGTACCAGCTCGGTGGCGCACCTGCGGGAGAATCTGGCCTCGGCCGAGCTGACCCTGACCCCGGCCGAGGTGGACGAGCTCACCGCGCTCGCGGGCTGAGCGACCGACGACCAGCGGGCGTGTCCCGCGAGGTGTTCCGGACGACGCCGTCGCCTGACGCCGGGTTTCCGGCGGTGATACCTCGCGGGGCCCGCGGACAGCTTCTCAGCCGCTCGGTCGACAACGGCCTGCGCTACGTCGCGGACCTTCCGGCTGAATTCCGGCTGTTGGCCTGCGGGTTCAGGTGCCTGTAGACCGCGGCGAAGCCGTCGTTGTTGGTGCGACTTGCCGGTTCGCGACCCTGGTGCTGGACGGCAGGCGTGTTCGTTCGGTTGCGGCATCCGAGCGCGGTTGGGCTGGTTGAGCTTGCCGCGCCTGCGGCCGGAGCGGTGCCGCACCCCTCCACCGGTGATCGGCGTGACCAAGATCCGTCCGGGTACGTCGATGGTCACGGCAGTTCCAGGAACTCACGAAGCGCTGTGTCGACGGCGTTCATGGTGGTGTGCGAGACGAAGCCGTGGTTGTCGCGTAGTGCGGTCCGGTCCAGGATCTGCACGACGCTGTGGATTCTGACGTATGCGCCGGTGAGCGGGGCGTCGCCGTCGAGGCGCACCCCTCTCGGTCAGGATGGTGTGAGACACCCCGTGTGAGTGGGGTGCTGACCTGAGGACGGGGGATCGGAGATCCTTGTGTACGTGTCCACTTCATCTGGCAAGCAGCCGGCCACCGGCAGCGGGGCCGACCCGGCGCCGAAGCCGTCGCGGCGGGTCTGCAGCCCGGAGTACAAGCTCGCGATGGTCGCCACGCCCCGAACGGCGAGAAAGGCGCGATCCTGCGCCGGGAAGGCCTGTACTCGTCACACATCATCGAGTGGACACGGGCCCGCGACGCCGGACACCTCGGCCACGTCGACAGCGGCGGGAAAACGGATACCGCCGCCCCCTCTGCGCCACGGGTGAAAAAGTCCGCGGACCAGATCGAGTTGGAGAAGCTGCGCCGGCAGAACGAGAAACTGCGGGCGGATCTGACGAAGACCCGGATGGCGTTGGACATCATGGGAAAAGTTCCCTCGCTGCTCTTTGAACGGGCCCGTTCCGGGCTGAAAATGATCGCGGCCGCTCGCTGACGCCGTGTGCGCTTGGTCTTCGAGGCCGTGGAAAAGTCGGGTGTGGGGAGCTGCGTCATGGGCCCTTCAATGTTGCTTCGAGCACGCGGATCAGCTTCGCTTTCGACTCCAGCAGCTCCCGCGGGCGGCCACCCTGTGACCGACTGGATGGAAGGACCGGGTGTTGGAGTCAAGTCAGGACAACGAGGAGATCATCGAGCGGATCGCGGCGCTCGACATTGGCAAGGCCGAGCTGGTGTGTTGCGTACGGATCCCGGGCCAGGGACCTGGAGGGCGGCGACGGCAGGAGGTGTCGACCTACTCCACGATGACCCGGTCGTTGCTGACGATGGCTGACCGGCTGCGGGAACTGGGCGTGACCCGGGTCGTGATGGAGTCGACCTCGGACTACTGGAAGCCGGTGTTCTACCTGCTCGAAGCAGCCGGCGTCGACGCATGGCTGGTCAACGCCAAGGACGTCAAGCACCTACCCGGACGTCCGAAGACCGACCGGCTCGACGCGGTCTGGCTGTGCAAGGTCGCCGAACGGCCAGGGTCTTTGCGTTGTCGATGTGCGGGGCTGTGAGCTGGGCTGACGTGTCGATTGGGG
>NZ_JBHMIS010000073.1:0-7428 GCF_048060415.1 Micromonospora sp. LOL_024 | reverse complement strand
ATCCGACACGCCGACACGGGCACCATCACTCACAGCCACAATCGATCATGAAACGGCCGTGTCTCCGGAGGAGAGCCTCCGCTCGGCGCTCTGAAAGGAAAGCGCGAGATCCACCAACGTCACGTGGCCCGCCTTGGAGATAACCGTCATGTCGTCGATGACGAACTCCACCTGGGCTCCGAAGTGCTTGTAGCGGAGATCCATTTCTGAGACGGAGGCGGGGTCTGAACCATCCGGCAGCCGCCACGTGTCTCGTCATGGAGACCCGGTCTCAGGGACGGAAAATGTCAGTCGAATCATGTTCGTCCTTTCCGATGGGTCGGCGTCTAGCACGGGTAGGCCGTCACAAGCTTGTCTTCATTGACCACCACACACCTTGGTCAACTCGGTACGGCCGTTGGCCTTCCCGCTCTCTCCAACCTTTTGACCAAAGTCCCACTCGAAGATTTTTCCTGGGCGAGGCTCGTTGGTTATCGGGTCGGGGGTGTTGTTCCTCGGAGTGCCACGGTTGATGGTGTCCACCACGCGCTGCCGGACCAATTTTTCCTTGCCGACGAAGAGGCCGGCCTCGTCGTCGACCAGTTTGCCACCATGCCGGTGGCGGTCCAGCACGTGTTGCCAGTCTCCCTGGGCGACAACGCGGTTTCCGCAGATGCCGGAGTTGTGCACCAGGACGGAGGTGTCCCCGACGACAACGTAGAACGTCTGGAAGTCAGCGACGCTGAGGTTGTAGACCTCCGCGCTGGCGGTGCGTGCGGCGATCGCCGCCACCTTCACCCGGATCCCACTGGAGGTATGAACCCATTGCCCCGGCGTCAACGAGCCGGCGTCGACCCAGGCGTTCGCGTCCGGAGCCCAGAAGGGATGGTTGGTGGTTGCGGTGAGCATGCCGTCCCCGTCCCCGTCCAGGTCGAAGGTCAGGTCGACGAGCCGCTTCTCACCGATGCCGTAGATGGTCCCGTTCACCGGTTTCGCTGCCGTACGGCCCGATCGTGGATCGGTGGCGAGAACGAGGTCGTCCTTCTTGACGTCCTCGATGCGCTTGGTCTTTCCGTTCGCCAGAAGCACCCGTGTGCCGGGGGCGAAGCTGTTGCACTTGGAGAGTGCCTCGATGACCTTGTTAATGTCCCGGAGTTTGTCGGCGGCACGTCCACCCTTGACGCTCGTAGCGCCGTAGCCGAGGACCGGCACCATGGCGCCTAGCCCGAGCAGACCACCGACCCAGTCGCCGCGAGCGAACGAGACGGCCGCATCGACTCCGTTGCACACCTCGCCGGCCCCGGCGCAGACCGCACGCCATCAGCACGAACTGGAGCATGTCCAGGACCATCTCGGGGTTTCGTCGACGAACGTGTTCGGGTCGCCGAGCATCAGACAGCCGGGACGGTCCATGTTGGCCGGCACATCACACATGACCGGGTTTTTGACGGCCAACGCGAAGTCGCCGTAGACGTTCAGGCAGTCCTTGGCGAGCGAAGGCTTAGGGACCAGACAACCCCAGGTCTTGTGCTCATCGGCGGCGGTACCGACATAGTCGCTACCGCTACCGGTCTCCACGCTGCGGCGCTGCTGTTCGTACTCCTCAAGCCTGGTGGTGTAGATCCGAGCGGCCTCCTTGGCCGCCAGGTCGGCGGCGAGGGCGTCCTGACCGGCGGCCTGGGCAGCCTGGCGGGCATCCCAACTGGCCTGGTAGGCGGCCTCGGAGTCGGCGCGGGCACGACGCGCGGCCGCTGAGGCGGCGGTGGCGGACTGCGCTGCGGCGTCGGCGCTGGCCTGGGCGGAGTTGGCCGTACGTGCCTGCCTCGTTGCTCAGGGGCGAGGTATCGCATCGAGGTGATCTCCATGGGCGGTACGGCAAGCGTCAACCAGCCCGATCTCCTGGTCGGGTGGCTGCACACCGCGTAACCCCGGGTCGCGTCCGCGCGAGTGCTAAGGCTGCCGCCACCGACTCATTCGAAGAGTTCGCGGATGACTCCCATGGCCCGCGGTGAGATCACCTCGTCGGGGTAGAAGTCGCTGCACAGGCGCACGGCGTCGTCCACCGTCGCGACACCGGACAGCGCCGCCAAGGTGCGTAGATCGTCCACGTCGCGGGCCCGCGCCGCGAGTGCCTTCATCGCGAAGATGTGCTCCGGTGAGGCCGCCATGACGCGTAGCCCGGGATGGTCGAAGACCCGCCGCTTACCCGGATCGTCCTTGCCCGAGACGTAGACGCTGGCTTGCTCGTTGAGCCACCACGGGGGCAGTCCCAGATCGTCGGCCACCGCACGGGCCTCGTCGAGGACGACGCCATGCGGAACGAACATCGCATCGACGTCCCGGGTCACCCGCTTCGCGTCATAGGCCAACGCCATCGCGGCACCACCCACCACGAAGATGTCAGCGACCACGCCGCGGCGGACAAGTCGCTCGCCCAGGCGGGTGAACGCGCGCTCCAGTTCCGGCCGCCCCATCAGGACGCCGTCCGACCCGCTCACGCCGCCGCCAAATCATGCACCGACACATACACGCCATGTTTGCGGAACGCGGCCGGCGCCCACGCCAGGGCATCGGCGCGGTGGATGGCCAACTCGGCCGGGAACCAGGCCCGACGCAACACCCGCACCTCGACCCACGCCGGTGGAGCAAGATCCGCCTGCGCGAGCAGGTGCTCTGCCAGCGCCGCCAGCAACGCATCCCACCGCACGTCCCCGGTCAGCCCCGGCTCATCCTCCAACAGACCGACCCTGATGTCGGCCGGCTCCCACCGGTACTCCTCCAGGAACTCCCACACCAGCTTCCAACGGATCCGATCGCTGTCCGCGGACGTGAGATGGGCGGCCAGCACCGCCAGGCTCATCGGTTCGTAGCCGGTACCCACAGCGCGAACCTCACCTCCGAACCCAGGGCATTGCTGGTTGCAGACTACCGTCTCCCCGCTGGCGAGCCCCGCAACACCCGGCTGCCGACACATCCACCCCGGCGGCACTGGCACAGTCTTCGCGGATGCCGGGAGAAGGCATCGCGGGTGGGATGTTGCGTCCCTCACGTGAGACGCCTCAACCCCTGCAAGCTTCCTAGGACATCATCGAACGGAGTCTGATAACTACTGCCAGGATCGCTCGCCTGCCGCATTGATACATCCCGGAGTCGCTCTACCTGGCACCACACGCGGCTATCGGCTGAACGGAGATAGGCGAACAGCGCCGGTGGTACGCCGTCCCCGGGCCGGCGTGGTCCGCTACAGCGGCCAGTGGGTGGGGCTGGCTGGTCATGGCGGACAACGCATTGGCGACGTTGTGCAGGTCAGCCTTGATGTAGGTGGTGGTGGACGATCCTGGACTATCGGTGTGCCCGGCGTAGGCGCGGGCGATGCCGTAGCCGAAGTGTCGCTCCACCCAGGTCAGGGTGGTGTGGCGCAGCCAGTGGGTGGACATGCCGTGCACGGCGACCCACGGCAGGCGCTCCCCGAGGCGTTTCCACAGGTGATCGTAACGACGGCTGGTGATGGGTTGACCTGCGCGGTTACGCAGGAGCCGGTCCGTGTGGAAAGCGGCGCCGCGGGCATGAGCGTGTTCGCGCAGATGTTCGGCGAGATCGGGGGTGATCGGCTGCCAGCGGACCGTGGATCCCTTCTCGGTGAGCCGCACGAGTCCGTTGGCGGTGTCGAGATCGACCAGCCGCAGCGCCAGCGCGGCGCCCCGACGGCACGCGGTTTCGGTGTGCAGCCGCAAGAGCAGCGCGTCGAGGATGACGTCGTTGCCGCTGCTACGCGCTACCGCGTTGACTTCCTCCAGTTCGTGTGGGGTCAGGGCGCGGCGGGTGCCGGGTAGACGCCGGGGTTTCGCGACACGGTGCGCAGGGCTGGCGGTGGCGTCGATCAGACCGTCGGCGATGGCGCGGGTGTAGAAGGCGCGGGCGGCGGCGATCACGTGCTCGCCGGCGTACCGGCCGTTGCGGCTGTTGCGCCGCGGCACCGCGCTGGCGATCATCGTCTGTTTCAAGGCCTCGACGTCGCTGGCGGCGATGGTGTCCAACGGTCGGCCGGGCCATGCTGTGGCCATCCGGTCCCAGTAGGTGCCGTACGTGCGGCGGGCGCCGGGTCCTGCAGCGGCGACAACACGGGGCAGGTACTCGGCGATCGTCGGCAGAACTTCCAGCGTCTCGGGATGGGATTGAAGGTCTGCCACGGTGACGCCCAGGTGGGCCAGGACCTGACGGGCGGCGGCGACGGCAGTCACGTCAGCGGTCACGATCGCCTCCCGCCAGATCGGCGTGCAGATCGGCGAGCAGACGCGCGACGGCGCTGACAGGGTGAACGACGAGCACATCGTGGGTGACAAGGGCGGCGAGTAGCACCGGCTGCCCCGGCTCGAACCGGCACATCTGCCGGACACTGACGGGCAACGGCAGCTCACCTCTACTGCCCACCTGGTGCCGGCCGCTTTCGCACGCCGCGATGACGAGCATTCCCCGGGCGGGCCGGATATCAAGGCGGTGTCCCGGACCCCAGGCCAGCGCGCGTAGGTGTTGCTGCGCGGTTACTCGACCGCAGCGTGCGGGAAGAGCCATCCCCAGCAGCAGCTCAGAAGGGTTGGTGGTCCTCGGCAGGTAGCTGCGGGCGGGCAATGCCGGTATCGGCATCGGGATTGGGTCCGGGCGCGTGGGAAACGCGGCGGGAACCAGCGGACGGACGAGTTGTTCGGTCTCGCGGGTAGGTCGTGTCATCAAGGGACAACCGCGTGGCCACCCGAGTCACCTACGGCACCGCACGTGCTGAGCTTGGGCTGATGGCCGGTGATCGGAGCGCTGGGGCGGTGATGCTCTACGTCGATGGGCACCGCCGCGGGCCGGGAACGCCAGCGGTGGGGCTTCCACCTCGCCAGCGAGATGTCGCCACGGGTCGCGACCTCCCTCTGCGCCACGGATGTGCAGGGGCCGCTGGCGCGTGCCGCGCTGCGTGCTCCCCCGCCCGGGGCCGCACTTCGTCTACGAGGACGATGTGCGGATGTTCGCGGAGCGACGGGCGCGGGTACCTCTGCACGTCGCCGGGACACGAACCTGTTGATCGACTAATTCGTATACGGCTACGGGTTGTGGACGGCGGCGTGGTGGATCTCGACTCTGGTCGCCGTGGTGCGAGACGGATCCCGCCGGCGCCGGCGACATTGGCGGCCCCGGCGACACCTCGCAGCCCGACACTTCCTAACAGTGCGGTCAGGGCCGTCATCGGGGCGCGATGGTCGGCCTTGCGGTGATGATCCCCGGGGTGAGTTCTTCGGCCTGGCCAGGCTCGCCGGATCAGATGGCCGGCAGGTCGACGTCGTGCCGGCTCGCGAGTGGGTGGGGTTGGCCGGTGAGTGCGGCAAGGGCGGTGGCGACGGCGTGGAGGTCGGCTTTGATGTAGGTGGTGGTGGCTGGTCCACGTCTGTCGGTGTGTCCGGCGTAGGCGCGGGCGATGCCATAGCCGAAGTGGCGCTCCACCCAGGTGAGGGTGGTGTGGCGTAGCCAGTGGGTGGAGATGCCCTGGGCGGCGACCCACGACAGCTGGCGGCCGATGCGCGCCCATAGCAGGTCGTAGCGGCGGTAGCTGGCGGGGTGGTCGTTGCGGTAGCGCAGCAGCGCGTCGGTCGGGGCGACGGCCCCGCGGGCGCGGGCGTGCTCCGCGAGACGGTCAGCCAGCATCGGGGTGACGGGTTGCCAGCGTTGGGTGCCGCCCTTCTCGGTCAGCCGGATGAGGGCAAGGTCGGTGTCGAGGTCGATCAGGCGCAGGGCAAGCGCTCCGCCGCGGCGACAGGCGGTTTCGGTGTGTAGACGCAGCAGCAGCGCGTCGAGAATGACGTCGTTGCCGCCGCTACGCGCAGCGGCGTTGATGTCGCACAGTTCGTCTGAGGTGAGGGCGCGGCGGGTGTTGGGCAGCCGGCGCGGTTTGCCGATCCGGTGGGCGGGGCTGTCCACAGCCGCGAGATACCCGTCGGCGATCGCCCGGTTGTAGAAGGCGCGGGCAGCGGCGACCAAGTGCTCGCCGGCGTGCCGGCCGTGGCGGGAGTTGCGGCGGGAGCGGGCGCCGACGGTGGCCTGTCGCATGAGGGCTTCGACGTCGCTGGCGCGCACCGCGTCGATGCGCCGATCGCCCAGGGCGGCGGCCATTCGTCGCCAGGAGCTGCCGTAGGTGCGTCGGGTGCCCGGGCTCGCCGCTGCGTCGACGACAGAAAGGTAGTCGGCGACTGTCGGCACGGTAGGCGGGTCGGTGCCGGTGAGGTCGGCGGCATTGAGGCCGAGGTGTACGAGCAGTGCTCGCGCGGTGGCGACGCGCTCGGGGTCGGCGGTCATCGGGGCTCTGCCAGGATGCGGGCATGTAGGTCTGCCAGGAGAACGGTGATGGTGTGTGAGGGGTGCACGACGATGCGGTTCTGGCGTCGCAGGGCGGCCAGGAGCACGGGTTCGCCGGTGGGGATGCCGCACAGGTGCCGGGCGGCGGCCGGTAGGGGCAGTTCCTCTCGGGTTCCCACGACGTGCGCGCCGTCGGCGGCCGGGGTGATCACGACAGCGCTGTCGCCGGTCACGACGTCCACGTGCAGCGTCAGGCCGGGCGTCCAGCCCAGAGCACGCAGCAGGAGCCGGGCGGTGACCCGGCCGGCCGCATCGGGGCGGGCCACATCGAACAGCACCCCACCGCCAGTCCGACCGGCGGGCGGCAACCTCGGCAGGGGCGCCGGCTCCGGCGACGCGACCGGCAGCGGGGCGGGCACGAGCGCCTCGACGAGGTGCTCGTGGGGCAACCGAGGACGGGGGCGGGCGCCACTCACCGCTGCCCCCACCGTCGAGGATGCAGTGCTGTCAACGCAGGTAGCAGCGACTCCCGACGGCTGGTGCGCGCAAACGCCGCCCGTCGCCTCGGAGCCCCACGCGACGGGAGTCGACCTCGCGTGGATATCCACAGATAATGGTGTCCGAGGGGGGAACCCCCACGCGCGGCGTTCGCGCCGGAAAACGGCGCAGAAGCATGGGCGCCAGCGTAGCAGGACGGGCTGGGCCGCACCGGCTCGGAGGCCGCAGCAGCCCGCCGCCTGTCCCTCCATGGCGGACTCCCCATCACGACGTGCGTTGCATTGCCTTCCGGATCTGCCGAATTGAGGTATATGTTGGACCACATGCGGCGACTGCGCCGGATCGTCGTCAGTGCCGGTGCCGAGTGTGGTCAGCGCCGCACGTGGCGCCGGAGGTGATCACCGGTGTCCGTATCCAGGTGCGGCAGTCGCGCTCGGGTGATCAGTCTGCACGGTCCAGCGTGACGGTGCTGCGCTGGGGGGTGCTCGCCCACAGTGCTTGCAGAGTGGGGTAGTGCTGTAGTTCCCACTCCGCCTCACCGATCGCGTGGTCGCGGTCGGGGCCAGGGCTATTGCGTTCTGGGGTAACTGCTGGTCACGGCGGTTATGAGGTCGTGTG
>NZ_JBHMIS010000072.1:0-7600 GCF_048060415.1 Micromonospora sp. LOL_024 | reverse complement strand
TCAACGTGGTGATTTGCTCGCGTAGCCGGTCGGCGTCCTGGCGTGTGGTGGTTTCGCGGTCTTCTCACCGAGTAGGCGCCGATCTCCGCCGCGACGAACGCGTGGGTGCCACACTCCGCGAGGGCCACCACCCGGGCCTTGGGAAACGCCGACCGGTTCCCGCCAGACCCGGCATACCCGAACTCGGCCGCGTTCTCCTCATTATCAGGCAGATCGACGTCGAACCCGTCAATCGCCAGCAACCGCCACCGACGCAGGAACGACCCCCGCGCCGTGCCCAACGCGCCCATCCCGGCAGTCGGACCCGCCTCACCCGCGACCGGCCCACACACACGCTCGAACACCTCGGCGAACACCTGACGACCCAACCGCTTCCGCGCCTGCTGATAGCACTCGAGGTCGACACGCTCCACCCCGCGTTCCAACACCCCAACCGGTCCAACGACCCCGTCACCCTGGCCGCGACCTCGGAGTAGTCATCATCCGGGAACAACGCCAACCCCAACGTCAGGTACGCGGTCACATGCACCGGCAACTTCCCATCCGAGCGCTTCTCCCGCACCCCACACACCTCGACCGCGGCGTCGACCTCCTCCCGCGACACCTGCGAGATCAACACCCCGAGTGTCACCTGATCCGGCCGCACCACCGGACGGCCCACCACATCCACCGACATGACCCGAGATCAAAACAGCCCGCACGGCAACAGCCGTCCCGCCACGCCGACCATCCACAAAGGCCCAGCTCAGCACCATGATCAAACTAGGCTACGTGGCATTGGGGCTTGACACGGCATCGAGGTCCCGATTCGTGACCGCACCGCCGGGGCTGGGGACGGCTGAGCGACTCCTGGCGCCGACACCACTTGCGGCCCCCGGTCAAGGGCGACCCGATGTCCGGTTATCCCTCTAGCCCATTTCTAGAGCGACGGCCCATCGTCGTGGTCAGCAATCGATGCGGACGATCTGGGAGCCAGCCATGGGAGAACGTCGTGTCGCCATCACCGGGATAGGTGTTGTCGCCCCCGGTGATGTTGGGACAAGGGCGATGTGGGAGCGCATCGTGTCCGGTGCGCCTGCTACCAGGCTGATCACGGCGTTCGACTCCACGCCGTTCCGCTCAAGGGTCGCGGCAGAGTGTGACTTCGACCCGCGGAAAGAAGGCCTGACCGAGGACGACATCGAGCGGCTGGACCGAGCGTGCCAGGTGGCTGTCGTCGCGACCAGGGAGGCACTGGCGGACAGCAACTTCGAGTGCGTGCCAGACAACGCGCACCGGGTCGGGGTGAGCATCGGCAACGCAGTTGGCTGCTCACAGCGCCTCGAGCAGGAGTATCGCGCGGTCAGCGACGAAGGAAGGCAGTGGTTGGTCGACCACCGCCGCGCGTCACCCAACCTCTACGACTACTACGTCCCCAGCTCGTTGGCGGCCGAGGTCGCTTGGCTCGTCGGTGCGGAAGGGCCCAACTCAATCGTCTCAGCTGGGTGCACGTCCGGAGTCGACGCCATCGGCTATGCCTGGCAGCTGATTCGGGAGGGCACGGTCGACGTCATGGTCACCGGCGGTGCAGAGGCGCCGATCACCCCCATCACAGTCGCCTGTTTCGATGCGATCAAGGCGACGTCGCCACGCAACGACGACGCGGGGACTGCTTCGCGTCCATTCGACCGGACCCGCAACGGGTTCGTGCTCGGCGAAGGGGCTGCGGTCCTCGTGCTGGAGGAGCTCGAGCATGCACGCGCACGTAGCGCACACGTCTACGGCGAGGTCAGCGGTTACGCCTGTCATGGGAATGCTCACCACATGACCGGCCTGCGCCCGGACGGGCGAGAGATGGCGGCCGCGATCACCTCGGCGCTGGACAGGGCCAAGCTCGATCCGACCGCCGTCGACTACGTCAACGCGCACGGCACGGCCACCCGGCAGAACGATGTGCATGAGACCGCTGCCTTCAAGCGCAGCCTCGGCGAGCACGCCTATGCGGTGCCCGTGAGCTCGATCAAGTCGGTGATCGGCCACTCGCTCGGTGCCGTCGGTGCGATCGAGGTGGCCGCATGCGCGCTGGCGATCGAGCACGGCGTGGTACCGCCGACCGCCAACCTGCACCGCCCCGACCCCGAGCTGGACCTGGACTACGTGCCGCTGGTCGGCCGCGAGCAGGACCTGGCCACGGTGCTCACAGTGGCCAGCGGGTTCGGCGGGTTCCAGAGCGCGATGGTGCTGACGGATGCGAGAGTTCGATGACCGCAGCGGTGGTCACCGGTTTGGGGGTCGTGGCACCCAACGGGCTCGGCAGTGAAGCCTTCTGGTCGGCGACCCTGCGTGGCGAGGACGTGATCCGTCCGATTAGGCGCTTCAATCCTGGCTCGTATCCCAGCAAGCTAGCTGGTGAGGTACTCGACTTCGACGTGAGCAAGCACATTCCGAGCAGGCTGATCCCGCAAACCGACCGGATGACTCAGTTCGCCCTCGCCGCCGCCGACTGGGCGATTGCGGACTCCGCCGTCGACACCACAGGGTTTTCCCCGCTGGAGATGGGGGTGATCACAGCCAGCGCGGCAGGCGGCCTCGAACTCGGCCAGCGCGAGCTGCAGAACCTGTGGCGTGACGGGCCGGACCACGTGAGTGCCTACTTGTCCTTCGCGTGGTTCTACGCGGTCAACACCGGTCAGATCTCTATCCGGCACGACATGCGTGGTCCCACCGGGGTGTTCGTGACGGAGCAGGCGGGTGGCCTCGTCGCCATCGCCCACGCCAGGCGGTTAGTCTGCGGCGGGACCGCGCTGGTGCTCACCGGTGGTATGGACTCCACACTGTGCCCATACGGCCTGACCGCGCAGGTTGCCGGCGGCCAGTTGTCCACGCGAGAGGATCCGGCCCGTGTGTACCTCCCGTTCGACAAGGACGCCACCGGACATGTGCCCGGTGAGGGTGGGGCGATCCTCGTGGTCGAGGACGAGCGGCGGGCACGGGCGCGTGACGCGCGGATATACGGCGAGATAGCCGGCCACGGCTCAACCTTCGACCCTCGGCCGGGTTCGGGGCGGCCGCCCAACCTACGACGTGCGATCGAGGTCGCGCTCGATGACGCTGGGCTGGACACCGCCGACATCGCGGTGGTGTTCGCCGACGCGGCTGGCGTCGCCCCGCTCGACCGTGTCGAGGCGGAGGTGCTCGTCGAGCTGTTCGGTCCACACGGCGTGCCGGTGACCGCGCCCAAGACCATGATCGGCCGCCTCTACTCCGGCGGTGCCCCACTCGACGTCGTGCTCGCGTTGCTGGCGCTGCGTGACGGAGTCATCCCGCCGACCACGAGAGTCGCGCCTTGCTACGACATCGACGTCGTCCTCGGGGAGAGACCGAGGCCGTTCGCCGGCTCGGCCGCACTGGTACTCGCCAGGGGGCACGGGGGGTTCAATAGCGCACTGGTCGTCAGCAATCGAAGAAGGGGAAAGAGATGAGCGAGCTCACGTTGCCCGAGATGGTCGAGATCATGCGTGAATGCGCTGGCGAGGAGGCGGCGGTCGAAGTCGATGGCAACATCGGGGATGTGGACCTCCAAATCCTCGGGTACGACTCTCTGGCACTGATGGAGGCCGCCGCAATGGTGAAGCGCACGTACCGCGTCGAATTGTCCGACGACGCACTGTCCGAGGTGCGCACACTCAACCAGTTCGTGAACGCGGTCCACCAAGTCGCCCGCAGCTGACGGTGGAGCTCCCCTACATTGACGGCACGGGAACGTGGTTGCCGCCGAGGGTGCCCACCGGGCAGGTGGTCGCCGCCGGCGGGTTCGATGCAGTGCTGGCTCGGGTCACTGACGTGGTCTCGGTCTCGGTGGCCGGCGAGGAGTCCGCGCCGGAGATGGCCGTCCGTGCGGCTAGGACGGCGTTGGCCCGTGCACGGTCGACGGCCGACGACATCGACCTGGTATTGCACGCCAGCTTCTTCTACCAGGGCCACGATCTGTGGGCGCCAGCGTCCTACGTGCAACGGGAGGCTGTGGGGAACAACTGCCCGGCGATGGAGGTCCGCCAGGTGTCCAACGGCGGGATGGCTGCGATGGAGCTGGCTTCGGCCTACCTCGCCGTCGATCCTGGGCGGTCCTCGGCCCTTATTACCACGGGAGACAAGTTCTGCCTGCCCGGTTTCGACCGCTGGCACAGCGATCCTGGCACCGTGTACGCCGATGGCGGGACGGCGTTGGTGTTGTCCCGCCGTGGCGGGTTCGCGCGGCTACGCAGCCTGGTCACCGTGTCGGTGCCGGAGCTGGAAGGTATGAACCGCGGTGACGACCCCTTCGGGCGGACGCCATTCGAGCACCGGGCACAGGTCGACTACGAGGTGTGCAAGCGTGCCTTCTTCGCCAGGACCGGCGTGTCCCACGCGGCCTCGCTGGTAAGTTCCGCTCAGGAACGCGTGATCAAGCAAGCTTTGGCCGCTGCTGGCCTCGAACTCGGCGACATCGACCGGATCGTGCTGCCGCACGTGGGTCGCAGGCGGCTAAAAGTAGCGTTCTTCAGCAGGTTCGGCATCGACCCAGCGAGGACGACCTGGCCGTGGAGTCGTGCTGTCGGCCACCTCGGCGCGGGCGATCCTATCGCCGGCCTCGACCATCTGGTGAGCAGCGGCGTGCTCGATGCGGGCCACACGTGCTTGCTGGTGAGCGTCGGTGCCGGGTACAGCTTCTCGTGCGCGGTCGTCGAAATACTTGCCCACCCGGCGTGGGCCGGATGAGGAAGGGAAGGAGGCTGATGGGCCAACCGATCGCGTTGTTGTTACCAGGCCAGGGATCCCAGCACGTCGGCATGGCCACCGGCCTGTACCGGACTGACCCGGTGTTCACCGCGGCCATGGACGAGGTGTTCACCGAGATGGGAGAGGAAGGCGCCCGCCTGCTGGCCGACTGGCTCGCGCCGCATCCGACCGTCGACCTCGACCACGTCACCCGCTCACAGCCCCTGTTGTTCGCTATCGACTACGCGTTAGGGCAGGTCGTGCTCGACTGGGGCCTACGGCCGGAAGCGTTGCTGGGACATAGCATCGGTGAAGTGGCCGGAGCCACGCTGGCCGGTGTGTTCAGCCTGAGTGACGCGGTCCGGCTCGTGCTCGACCGGATACACCGGTTGGCCGACGGCCCGCCGGGCGGCATGCTCGCTGTCGCCGCGCGGCGGGCGGACGTCACGGCCTTCCTCGACGGCGACGTCGTCATTGGTGCTGTCAACGCGCCGAGGCAGATCGTGCTCGCCGGTCCGCACCCGGCACTCGCATTGGTGGAGAAGTCCCTGGTGGCGCAGAACTTCACGTGTCGACGGGTGCCTTCGCTTAGTCCGTTCCACAGTCCGGTGCTAGAGCCGGCCACCGCGGGAGCGGCCGAAGCGATCGCGAAGTTGTCGGTCTCCCGGCCGCGGATCAACCTCTATTCCTGTTACACGGCGGTTGCATTGACGCATGAGGACGTAGCCGACCCGAACTACTGGGCCCGCCAACCGGCCACGGCGGTCTGGTTCTGGCCCGCGCTGAATGCGTTGCTGGCCGAACGAGACGCCGTCCTCGTGGAGACCGGACCCGGCCAGGGACTGGCTCAGCTGGCCAGACGCCATCCGGCGGTACGGGCTGGACGCAGTTCGGTGGTGTCGCTGCTGCCGGGCCGCCCGGGGCCGGGCGAACTCGACCGGTCCGCACTGGCCTACGCGGCGGAAAGCCTCGGCGTAGAAGAACTTACTGAGCCCTTCCGCGCAACGTCTTGAGTGCGGAGCGTGTTGCCCGAGATGAGTGCAGACGTATGGGAATCGCGGGGATGGGTCGGCGTGAGAGATAGGAGCGCGGAACTCCGTTACGAAGTGTTCCTCTCACAGACCACTGCCACCGGAGTTCCGCGCCGCTATGGGGCGTGTCCTGTATGGGTTTGACCTGGGATCGTTGATCATGCTCGGGTGGTAGGGCGTGGTGAGTTGACCGACAAGGCCTGGGCGCGGATCGAGCCGCTGCTTCCACCCGTTGTGGGTAGGGGTCGCAGGTGGCGTGATCACCGACAGGTGATCGACGCGATCTTGTGGAAGCTGCGGACCGGGGCCCCGTGGCGGGACATGCCCGAGCGCTACGGGCCGTGGAAGACCGCGCACGAACGGCTCCGGATCTGGACAGCCGACGGCACCTGGGAACGCATCCTCGACGAGGTGATCGTCAAGGACGACTCCGTGGGGAACGTGGAGTGGACCTTCAGTGTCGACTCCACCTCGGTCCGGGCCCACCAGCACAGTGCTGGGGCCCGGAAAAAGGGGGCTGCGTCACAGGGTGGGTCGAGGACCTCGCCGTTGACGGCGAAGCCCTCGGTCGGTCCCGCGGCGGGCTGACCAGCAAGATCCATCTCGCGGTCGACGGACGGGGCTGCCGATGTCGGTGATCCTGACCCCGGGCCAGGCCGGGGACAACCCGCAGCTCCTACCATTGCTCGACCAGGTCGCGGTGCGTCGTGACGGTCCCGGCCGGCCGAGGAAACGACCCGGGCGGGTGCTGGCCGACAAGGCGTACTCCCATCCCTCGACCCGGGCGGCGCTGCGTGAGCGCGGGATCGCGTTCACCAGCCCGGAGAAGAGCGACCAGATTGCCCGCCGCCAGGCGAAAGGCTCACGCGGGGGCCGCCCACCACGCTTCGACCCGAAGGTGTACGCCGACCGCAACGTCGTCGAACGCTGCTTCAACCGACTCAAGCAGTTCCGCGGCCTGGCTACCCGCTACGCGAAACGCGCGGCCTACTACCGATCAGAGATCATCATCGCTTCCATCGTGTTGTGGCTGCGCATCGACTTACAGGACACGCCCTAGGCCGGCGTCGGCCGGCCGGGTAATCGCGGGGCTTCTGCCCCGGCCACCGGGCGCATCTCGACCGGGTGGTTGAGGGGACGCGCCGAGGTGCCGGGCGCGGCGGAGAGTAGGGCGGCGATCTCGATCGCCCGCCGGGGCCTTGCACAGTCGATTAGCCAGTACCCGGCCAGGGCGCGGGATCCGGAGAAACGCACGATCCTCGTCGCTGGCCTGGCGTCGGCGCGGACGATCAGCGCCCGCCGGTGATGGGCCAGCGTGTGGCTGCTCACCAGCTCCCCGGTGGTGGTCAGGCTCTGGTTGAGGTCGTCGAGGTACCGGAAATGCGTGCGGAGGTCGGCCGTGCTCCAGCCGACTGTCCCGGGTACGGCGATGCTGTCGCGATCGAGCCAGCTGAGCAAGATGTACCGCACGGTGACCTCCCTGGCGTGGCGGTGAGGGGGCGCTCGCGTCATGGGTCGAAGCACGGACTGCGGTTCTCGACATTCATCGGCGTTGACCGCGCGACGATATCGACGAGCATGCTATGCGAGCTCTTGCGGATTGCCGAACCTGCGGAGGCGGGCCGCAACGAAAGGGGCATACCTCGCTGGTCATCGCCTCGCCGGTCCAGCCGGAATGGACGATCGAACGATGACGGGCGTCAGTGAGGTGTTCTCAACAGGGCTGGGAGTGCTGATCGGGATGACACGGGCATCGCGTCCATAGCGGACAGTGCTGGATGTGGGCGTGGAGCCATCGGTAGACAGGTCTTTGCGACAAGATCAGTCTCCGA
>NZ_JBHMIS010000071.1:0-7798 GCF_048060415.1 Micromonospora sp. LOL_024 | reverse complement strand
GGCCACTACAACTACTTGAAATCACCTGAAACGGTCAAATGCCAATCGTGCCGAGGCCCTGGGACAAGCCCACGGACGATGAGCGGGAGCTGCGCCGACTCCTGGAGATCATCCGGACGGTGCCGGCGGCCGGTCCGCTGCTCGTGCAGCGGCTGCTGGAGGTCGCCCAGGTCGGCGTGCAGGTCGACCCTGCAGAGTTGAAGTCGCCCGCGCCGGCTGAACTTCCCGCCGGCGAACCGCCGACCGCCGAAGCTCCCGCGCCGGCCACGGCGCCGCCGCCCGACGGCGACACCGAACGTCGTAGGCCGCCCGAGAAAGCGGCGCTCGCCGCTGCGGCGGAACCGTTGACCGGACCGTTCGTGGCCGCGTGCGAGGCTCTGGCACTGCGGGCGCTGGAAGTCGCCGGGAAAAGGGTCATCGGCCGTGAGCGGTACCGGCACACCGACCTGTCGGTGTGGGAGTACCACACGGTGCGGCAGTCCACGCCCACCTCGGTGCCCCGCCTGCTCCAGGGCGCGTTCACCGCGGTCCCGGCCGTGGCGGGCCGGCTTGGCGTCGACGCGGAGAAGCTGACGGCGGCCCTCAGCGGCTACGTCGGTGGGCTTCTCGTGGCCGGGCGGCGGCACGACGTCGACGAGCTGCGCGAGCACCTGGCCCGCAGCGTCGCCGGGGAGTTGGTGCCGGCGTGACCGCCCCGACCGCCGTCGTCCCTGATCTGGTGCTGGCGCACGGGCACGTCTGCCAGCGGTCCGGGCGCGGCAAGGGCTGCCAGGTCATCCGCTGGTCGCAGTGCCGCACCTGCGGCTGGTGGGGAGAGCTGTGGGACGGCGACCAGCCGCCCCTGAGCGACGCGGAGCACGCCTGCGACCCGGAGGAGGCAGCCCGCTACCAGCAGACCTGGAGGAACGGTGGCTGACCCGCAGAGCGTGACCCTGAGCGACCTGCGCGCTGCTCTCGTGCAGGTCGGCATCGTCGTCGACGAGGACTTCGTGAGCCTGGAGCTGCGGGAGAACGGGCTGACGGTGCACCGGCTGGTGCGTACCGATTCGGGAATGCCTGCGCGCCTGCCCAACGGTGGTGTGCAGTGCGTCGGGCAGACGATCAGGGTGGTCGCTGAGACGCCGCCCGCGCAGGCGGAGTGAGCGTGGCTGACCGGGACCGGTGGCTGCCGCTGCGGCTCACGCACGAGGCGCGGGTGATCGCCGCCGAGAAACGTGTGACGCAGGCGGCCCGCGCCGCCTTGCGGGCCTGGCTGCGGGCGGCCCGGACGGTGACCCTGCCAACGGTCACCGCGGCGGCGCTGCCGCCCGACCCGAACGCGCTCGCCGGAGCCGGGCAGGCGTGGTTCGAGGCAATGACGGTGCACCTGCTGCCCGCCGTCGACGAGACGTTCCTCGAGGGCGTCGCGGACGCGGGCGGTGACGTCGACGTGTTGCGGGTCGAGCAGTTGAAGGACGAGTACCTGGCGGCGTTGCCGAACCGGCTCCAGGGGGTGCCGGACTCGGCGTGGACGCAAGTCACGGCGGCGATCACCGAGCTGACCGCCGAGGGTGCGAGCATCTCGCGGATTCGTGACGCCGTGGAGGCGATCCTCGGCGAGCTGGCGTGGGAGGACCCGGCGGCGACGATCGCCCGTACGGAGACGATCGGCGCGTACAACGCGGGCACCCTGACGGCCTGGTTGACGTCCGCGCGTGCGCTCGACGAAAAGTTGGACAAGGTGTGGGTGGCCACGCACGACACGCGGACGCGGCATGACCACCGGGCGGCGGACGGCCAGCGCGTCGCCTTGAACGGCGTGTTCATGGCCGGTGGGGTGCCGCTGCGGTTCCCGGGTGATCCGGCGGCACCGCCCGGCCAGGTCGTGAACTGCCGCTGCACGATGATCGAGGTAGAGGCGGACGAGCCGCTGCCTGCGATCCCGAAGCACCCGTGGCCCCGGCGGGCCACCGGGTTGGAAATCACGGTGACGGCGGCGGGAGCCGCGAAGGGTGGCAGACAGATGGCGACGTGGAAGGGGACGCTGGCGCCGCTGGGTGCCGCGTCGGGTGACCGGCGGATCTTCGCGGCGGACGGCGACTGGTCGTTCCGCGAGCTGCCGCTGCCGCTGCGGTGGGCGCGCGAGGACGCCCCCGGGCACGAAGGGGCGGTGACGATCGGCCGGATTACCGCCGGTGAGGTGGAGAAGTCGAGGCTGACCGGCGTCGGGGACTTCATCGACGCGGTGCCGGAGCTGGGCGAGGCGCTGGAGCTGCTGCGCGCCGGGGTGCTGTTTCCGTCGGTGGACCTGGACGACTTCGAGTTCGTGTACACGGACGGCAAGGGCAAGCCGATCGAGGACATGAGCGACGAGGAGTGGGAAGCGTTCATCGAGTCGGGCGAGGAGCCGTACATCACGGTGACGAGGGGCCGGGTGATGGCGGTGACGCTCGTCGGCACCCAGGCGTTCATGGAGGCGCGGCTGGAGCTGGCTGACGACGAGCCGGCCGGCGAGGACGACGAGCACCCAGAGGAGACGTCGAAAGAGGAAGGGGCAGTCACCGCGGCTGGCGCGGACGGCGAGAAGCGGCAGGCCGCGCCGCTGTACCCGCCGTGCGGTTGGTTCGACGACCCGGGCCTGTCGGAGTTGACGCCGATCACTGTGACGGCCGATGGGAGGGTGTTCGGGCACCTCGCAGACAACGATTGCCACCTGTCGTTCCTGACGGGCGGGCAGTGTGTGCTGCCGCCGGCCGAGGGCGGGTTCGACTGGTTCCACCGGCCCGAGATCATGACGGCCGAGGGTGACGTGGTGGCGGTCGGGCACATTACGGCCGGCACCGGGCATGCCGACCTGGCCGCCAGCGCGGCCAGTGCGGTGGCGCACTACGACGACACGGGCACGCAGGTGGCGGTGGTGCGCGCAGGCCGGGACGCGCACGGCACATGGGTCGCCGGGTCGCTGGTGCCGGAGGCCACCGAGGGGCAGGTGCAACTGCTGCGCCGGTCGCCGCTATCCGGGGACTGGCGGTGGATCGGCGGGGCCCGGCAGCTCGTCGCCGCGCTATGCGTCAACGTCGGCGGGTTCCCCGTGGTGCGGGGACGGTCATCAGGCGGGCGGGCGTACGCGATGGTGGCCTCCGGCTGGGCCGGCTGGAAGCCGACCGGCCCGGCCGCCGGTCGGCGGAACGCCGCCGAGTTGTCCCCGGTCGTCCTTGACGCGGCAGTGCGAAGGGCGGTTGCGGCCGGGTTCGCGGCCGAGCGGCAGAGGGTGGCCACTGCGGCGACCGCTGACCGGATTGCTGCGACGATCGGCCGGGACCGCAAGACCCTCGTGGCGGGCCTAGGCGCCGAGATACACGGCAAGTAGGAGGACGCTGATGGGCTGCAACTGTGGCAGCAAGGCCCGACGCACCGTGTGGGTGTTGTCCTACGACGACGGCCGCGTGGGCGGCGAGTACAGCTCTAGGACGCAGGCGGCGCTCGCAAACGTCCAGAAGGGAGGTGGTGGCGCGATTCGTGAGGTGCGGAAGTAGAGGGGTGGGGGCAATCCGACACCGCTTACGTGGCGCGCCATTGCTGGCTGCCAACCCCAACTCCCCAACTTAGGCGTTTGGTGATATTTGTCACTTTTGATGAAACGGGGCTGTCGACTGACGCGGCGTTACCGTCGCTCTGTGTTGTCTAGGGATAACCCATCGATGATGGTTACATAGAGTGATCATCGTTGTGTCGTCGAGTTTGCGTTGGGCGGCGGGGCGGTGGTCGCCGTCGGTGCTCTGGTAGGAAGGTTCCCAGGTGCGCGAGGGTGGCTGCGGTGTTTGGGCACCGCAGCCACCATTTTCACCGCGCGGTCCATCCCCGATCAGGAGGAGAACGTATGCAGTTCCGGGCCAGTCTACGCGCTGCCGTGGTCGTGGCAGCCATGTTGGTAGCAGGGGGTCTTTCGTCTGCGCCTGCCCATGCCGCCGACCCCACCGTCCAGCCGGATCCGACGTCCATCTACATCGAGATGGACATGAAGCGTGTCGGCGTCGACCACAAGATCGCCAAGGCGAACGGGTATGAGGTTCGCGTGGACAGCAACGGGATCGAGTACGCCGTGAAGGAGGGTGAAGTCACCACTTTCGATGAGAAGACGGGGACCTGTGGCAGTTCCTTCGTCTACCTGACCGCCGTAGACACCAAGAAGCACTACACCTCCATCTACACCGGCTACACGATTTTGCCCAGTTACCCGGGGGCCATCTACACGGACTGGGCCGTGGGTGTGATCGATAGCTACGGTTCGAGCACCAAGACTTGGAGCGACCCCTCCCTGCCGACGCGTTTGTGGGCGAAGACCCACGGCTTCACGTCGAGTGGACCCGGCTGGGTCTACGCTGATGTCCTCCTTGGCAGCATCGCGACCCTCGCCAACGGCACCATTTGCTTCTCGCACGGACCGTCTGCCAGGGCGTACCTGTAGTAACCGCGTCCTGCTCACCTGGCTAGAAGGAGGGCAGGCGAACTGACAGCTGAGGAAGTCTCCAGCGTGGATCGTGGCCTAGAACGACCTGATCAGCATGGACCGAACGGGCCGATGTCCGAAGTAGAGGATCTCTACCGCTGGCTGGGTGTCAGGTTCGCCATGCTGGAGACACCCTCTGCTCGCGCTCGCCGCGTCGGTCGGTACTGGGAGACCACGCACGCGGACGTGCACGGTGTCACCCGCGACCTCGGCGAACCGAAGTCCGTCGAGGTTCGTGTCGCACACGAACTCGACGATGACACGCTCGTCGATGTTGTTACGGTTCGAGACGACACCGGTGGGGCGTCACCCATCCACCACATGTGGACGGCGCTCATCAACTATCAACTCGCACTCGCAGGAAAACGTGGCGGGCCTCCGTGGGGTGCCGGACCACCTCCCCCGCAGTACGTCGATCGGCTCGACGCCAACAATCCTCCGGAGGCAACTGGCGTCCGTACGGTGTCGGTGGACGGCCACGACATGCCGAATTGGGTCTACCTGGCCGTCCCGGACATGGCTACCGGAGAATCACTCGCCGCGTGCGGTGGGCGCCTCGGTGCGTCACTGGTCATGATCGTCGGACCGGAGCCCGCCGTCACTGCGGCGCACCTACGTATGTGGCCCCTTCCCGCCCTGCGATCTGCCGGCTGACGGGTTCCTGCGCAGCGGTCGCGTCGGCTGGTAGGTGGTCCGTTTGGGCGACAACGCGGCACGCTGGAACGACAAGGGCTTGATCAATGGTTTGGCTGGGATATGTGCGCCAGACGCCGCGGTTGCCGAAACTACCGGTTCCTGCGGCTGAAGAGCGGGGGAGACGGACATGGCTTCCAGGTCAGCGGCGCTTCGCCAAGGAAGACCTCGGCGGCAATGACTGACGCTCCTCGGTCGAACCGAACGCACCTCCTGCTGTGGGCCATCGGTCCGATTCTCGAACTACCGGCGGTCGCCGCGGCCACCTCGGCGTTCCCCGAGGTGGCTGAGGCCGCTGTTTTCGGATCTCCATGGACCGAAGTCATCCTCGCCGTGGCGCTGTGCACGACCCTGGCCGGAGTCGCGACGGCCTGGCGGCCGGCCGGCCCGTCGTCCACTTCGCGGTGGGGTGTTGCCGCCGCGCTGTGGATCCTGGCTGGTGTCGTCGCTGTCATGATGATCTGGTTCTTCATCAGTGGCCGGTGGCTCGTGTACGGCATCCTGCTGGCGCACTCCGCCGTGTCGATGTTCATGATCGCCCAGCAGGTGACACGAGCCCGGGCCGACCAGCACCCGCCGGCGGTGGCGAGCCGATGAGCGACGAGATTGTCCAGAAGCTGCGGCAACTGAGTCAGTACACGGCGGACCTGCGGTCGCTGATCGACCAAGTGCAGGCTCGGTCCCCGCACGCGCCGACCATTGCTACCGATCCATCCGGAGCGGTCCGCATCCGCGTGGACGCGACCGGACTACCGGAGTCGATCCAGGTCGAGCCCGGCTGGCAGTGGCGGGTTCAACCTCAGCAGTTGAGCGAATGTGTTCTCCTGGCCTACCAGGAAGCGGCCCGCCAGGTCATGCAGTCGCTGGCCGCTGGCTTGACCGCCGACGGCTGGCACGCTGGGACGGAGCAGGCGGAGGCGAGGAGGCAGCATTCTGCCGCCGTTCTGCCGCCGCCGTCGGTCTACGGACAGCCCCGTGATCCGTTAGCGCTTGCCGAGGAAGTCATGAAGGCCCTTGAGACGGCGCGAGCCGGATCGGCTGCTGTTGCGACAGATCACGTGGGGCAGGCTGGTAGACAGAACGTGTCCGTCACGCTGTCGACTTCCGGTTTACAGAGTTGCTCCATCACACCGGCGTGGGCGGCCCGGCACAGCGCAGCGTCCATCAACGATGCTCTGGGCCAGGCGCTCAGGTCCGCCCGATCAGCACTGAGCGATGCCACGTCTCGGCACCGCATCGAGACGAAGATGCTGGACACCCTTGCCGGTGAGGCATTGGCGACCCTCGCATCTATCACCGAGACAACTGACCGACGGAAGGAAACCTGAGATGCCACCCCCCAGCCGTGAGCAGGTCACCGTAGCGACCGACGTGCTGCGTCGCGAAGCCGGCGAGTGGGATCGGCAAGCCGTCGCCGTCGGTGGGGTCATGGCGAAAAGCAGCGGCATGGAACTCGGGCGGGTCGAGGCCGGGCTGTTTCAGATCATCGTGTCGCCGTACAACGCCGTCGTGCACGCGGTCGCGGATCGGTGCCGTGAAGGTCAGACGGCGATGGTCGAGGTTGCCCAGACCCTGCGCGAGGTCGCTGACACCTACGAGGCAGAAGACCTCAACAACGCGCACAAGCTGCGGAACCTCTACTGATCGGGGACCAGTCGTGGACTTCAGCAAGGCCCAGTTCCAGGCACTGATAGAGGACATCACGTCAGGGCTGGGCGATCTCTCCCACCATCTCGATAGGGTCGGCCCGGTCGCCACGGCCGCGGCCAACCGCTGGTACGTCCCCTCCGACGTGGGCGCAGTCATCATCGCGATGGCCAACAAGGTCATCGAGGTGGGTAAGGAACTGCTTCAGCTGTTCATCGACGTCCTCAAGGGCGCGACCGCCCCGATTTCCATGTTCCACGACGCGTGGCAGTGGATGGACATCCGCGGATCGGCGACCGGCATCGCGAGCGCACTGACCGAACAACACCTGGTGGTCGACAACTCCGACTGGTCCGGCAAGGCACGCGACGCCTACGTCGGGAGCGTCTCCCACCACTCCAACGCCGCCGCCCGCATCGGCGCCGTCGCTTCCAGCACGTCCAACTGCCTGATCGGCTGCGCCGCGGCAGGCTCCGCCTTCTACATTACCCTCGGCATCGTCCTGGCCAAGCTGATCGCCGCGACGATCGCCGTGGTAGCTGCCTTCGGCTCCGGCATCTTCTCGCCAGCAGGCGCAGCTCTCATGTTGGAGGAGGCCGGTGTCAACACCGCCATCATCGGGGCCGCCCTCACCACCCTCGGCACGTTTCTCGCCGCGCAGGCCGGAACGATGATCGTCCTGCACGGTGAGGCAGTTGATGCCACCGCCTTCCCCGCCGGCAAGTGGCCTTCCTCCAACACGTCGACGTTCAACGACGCGACCGTCACCGACGGAGACGCGGACTGGTCACTTGCCGGCAGCTGATCCGGCGACAAAGGCCGGAAGAATGCCTCGGGTGTGGCGGACCCGCAGCCTGCGCGAATCACGCTCGGCAATTTTTTTCGGGCCTTCCTACCCGGTCGTACGGGCACGGCCGTTTCAACATCATCCGGCAAGGCCGAGGATGGTGAATGGCCTGTTCATGTCGC
>NZ_JBHMIS010000070.1:0-7951 GCF_048060415.1 Micromonospora sp. LOL_024 | reverse complement strand
CCCAATCGACACGTCAGCCCAGCTCACAGCCCCGCACATCGACAACGCAAAGACCCTGGCGGCCCGGCCGCCCCACCCGCGTCCCAGCGTCGGGTGATCTCGGGCGGCTGACATCTTCCTGCCTGCGCTGGCCGGCGTCGCCCCCGGGCACGGTGCCGCACGCGGCAAGAAGACACCCAGGGGCCTCCCGGGCAGGCTGAATGGGCATCAACGTCGGTGGCACCCGAAGCAGACGCGACCCCGGCAGCCGGGCGGTCGCGGGTCACCGACCGGGGCCAGGGCCGCCACCATGCACACCGTGGGCGCCGTCGAAGGCCGCCCCGGCACCGGCCGACCACGCCGGCGGAACCGGGCGGCGGGGTCGCGACCACTCGGCGGACGCACCGCGGCGGCCGGTGACGCGAGTTGACCAGGAGGAGAACGCATGTCGACCCCAACGACGACAGCCGCCGAGCGGCCGACCTTCCCGATCGGACGGCAGTGCCCGTACCGACCGTCCGCCGACTACGCAGCGTTGCGGGCCGAAGGGACGCTGTCCCGGGTACGGCTCTACGACGGCCGGGAGGCGTGGCTGGTGACCGGGCATGCGGAGGCCCGGGCCCTGCTCGCCGATCCGCGTCTGTCGATTAATGCTCGCGCCGATGGCTTCCCCGCGCTCAGCGCCGAGATGGCGGAGCTGGCGAACACCGGCTACACCGACGTCCTGATCGGCGTCGACCCGCCGGTGCACACCCGACAGCGTGCCATGCTGATCCCGAGCTTCTCGGTCCGCCGGATGAATGCGCTGCGCCCGGCCATCCAGGACATCGTCGACCAGCGTATCGACGCCATGGTGGCGGCCGGGCCACCGGCGGATCTGGTGGCCGAGTTCGCGCTGCCGGTGCCGTCCATGGCGGTCTGCGTGCTGCTCGGCGTGCCCTACGAGGACCGAGTGGCCTTCGCCGGGCCGGCCCGGGAGCTGTTCGACGTCGACCCCGACCGGGCGGCCGCAGCGATGGCAGCGCTGACCGACTACTTCGGTCGGCTGATCACGGCCAAGGAACGCGAGCCGGGCACCGGACTTCTCGACGACCTCATCGCCGACCAGGTACGAGAGGGCCGGCTGAGCCACGACGAACTGATCCTCTACGCGATGCTCATGCTGATCGCCGGGCAGGACACCACTGCCAACGTGATCTCCCTGGGGAGCCTGGCGCTGCTGGAGCATCCCGACCAGTTCGCCCAGCTCCGGGCCGACCCGGAGCTGGTGACCGGCGCGGTGGAGGAGATTATGCGGTACGTCTCCCTGGTGGAGGCGATCTCCCGGGTGGCACTGGCGGACATCGAGATCGCCGGCTACCGCATCAAGGCCGGTGAGGGCGTGTTGATCGGTGCCGCCGCCGCGAACTTCACCACCGCGCTGGTGCCCACTCCGGAGGAGTTCGACGTGACCCGGTCGCCACGCCACCACCTCGGCTTCGGCTTCGGCATCCACCATTGCATTGGGCAGAACCTGGCCCGTATCGAGCTGGAGTTAACCTTCCGCACGCTTATCCGGCGACTGCCCGGACTGCGGATCGCCGTACCGGCCGAGGAGATCCGCAGCAACGTCACCGGTCCGATGGAGCGGCTGACGGCTCTTCCGGTGGTCTGGTGACCCGCAAACGACCGGGAGGCACGGCCGGGTCCCCGGCCCGGCGCGTCCGTCGGTGCACGCTGCCACGTGGGCGCTGACCCGCCTCGTGGCGGCGTTCGGCGTGGCCGGTGCGGCTCTGGTGTCCCGTCCCCCATTCCGCCGGTGGACGGGCCAAGCCGGGCTCAGCCGGGTCGGTCGGTGGGCGGCGCCTGACCGAGCGCGGCGTACCGCGCGGCGAGGGCGTGGAAGGACTGCTTGGGCTCCCATCGGTAGGCAGACGCCGGATCGTGGTGGTCGTCCCGGACCGTCCGGACCAGAGCCATGCTCGCCACGTCGAGGTCGAGCCGGGGGTCGGCGGAGTACGGGTGGGTCGGATGGATGAACTCGCTGACCGCCACGCCGTGCACCCCGGCCCGGACGAAGACGTCCAGCATCCGCTGGTGGAAGTGCGCCTGGGCGGGCTCGTCGCGCCGCACGCCGGGGCGGACGGTCGGCAGTGCCCCGCCGCGGTCGACCACGTCGAAGGAGAGGAAGGCCATCTCGGCGGCGCGCGCGTGCGTCGCGGTACCGAACTCCGCGATCATCACTGGTTTGCCCCACCGGTGGTACCGCGCTATCTCCGTGACCAAGTCCTCGTCCCGGATCGGGTAGCGGAGCGTGTAGAAGTGCATCAGCCGGATCACGTCGAACAGCCGCCAGTCGACGTCCTCGAACGGCGCCGCCGCGTACCCGACCCCACCGGAAAAAATCGATCGCACGGCGTTCACCACCCGGTCGAGGAACTGGTTGAGCCGCTCGTTGCCGTCGACCTGGTCGACCGTCTCGGTCGGCCTCAGGAGCTGGTGGTCGGCTTCGGCGAAGATGTTGGCCATCCGTTCGTGGTAGCGCCCGCCGGGCACCATCCCCGGCGTGAAGACGGAGTGCACGCAGCCGGTGGAGAAGCTGATGGCCGCTCCGTCCCGGCGTAGTCGCTCGGCGAGGTGGGCCGCCTCGACGAGGTGGTCGACGATCTCCGACTGCGACCGGTCGACCAGCCGCGGTTGCAGCCAGACGTGCAGGCCGACCTCGGCCGCCGTACGCGCGGTTTCGGCCAGCCGCCCGAGGTCGCTGCCGTAGACCGTCACGGAGTTGCAGTGCAGCCGTCGACGGATCGCCCCGATCTCGTCGGCCATCCGGCCGGTGCGCCAGAGCATCCGGGACAGCTCACCCTGTCCGGTGGCGAAGTTGGTGCCGGTGTCGTAGGCGACCCCCACCGAGCGCAGGGTATTCCGCTCGACGGCACCGTGCGGGATGTCGGGCTGCGGACTGCCGGTCATCGCGATCTCCCTGGTGACGTGTTTGTTGGTGCGATTTGGTCGGGCTCGACCCTCCCAACCGCCCCGCTACCGGCGCACCTTTGGACGTGCGGCCCGCTGGCCGGCCGCGCACGCACGAAGGTGCCCGGACCACCGGGCACTGCCAGGCTGGGCGCATGGCGGAGTTCGACGGCAGGACAGTCCTGATCACCGGAGGCGGCAGCGGCATAGGCCTGGCCACCACCCGTGCCTTGCTGGACGTGGGGGCCCAGGTGGTGATCGCCGGTCGCGACGCCGCCCGGCTGCTGGGCGCGGTCGAGACGCTCGACGCCGCTGGACGCGTCGTCGCAGTCCCCGCCGACGTGACGAAGGAATCCGATCTCGACCGTCTCATGACGGTCGTACGCGACCGGATCGGCCGCCTGCACGGGGTGTTCGCCAACGCCGGCATCGCCCGGTTCAACCCCTGCGCCGCGGTGACCGGCGCGGAGTACGCCGACCTGCTCGACACCAACGTCCGGGGGGTCTTCCAGACGATCCAGAAGTCACTGCCGTTGCTGGCCGACGGTGCGGCGATCGTGGTCAACGGGAGCTGGCTGGTGCACCGCGGCATCGCGACCACCCCGCTGTACGCGGCAGGCAAAGCCGCGGTGGTGAACCTGGCGCGCTCCCTCGCCGCCGACCTCGGCACCTGCGGCACCCGGGTGAACGCGGTGAGCCCGGGCTACATCGTGACGGACATGTTCCTCGGCGTCGCGGACACGGAAGAGGCCCGGGAGGGCGCCCGCCGCCAGGTGCCGTTGGGGCGGCTGGGCCGCCCGGCGGAGGTGGCGGAGGCCGTGGTCTTCCTACTGTCCGGCCGCTCGTCCTACATCACCGGCCAGGAACTTCTGGTCGACGGCGGCCTGATCACCTCGGTACCGAACTGATACCTGGTGGCCCTCCCGAGGGAGGGCCACCCGTGCCGGCCGGGTCGGCATACCAGGCGTGGTGGACCCGGTACCCCACGCCGGGGCGGGCACCGCGCGATCTCCTCAAGGTGTGCTCGATCGTGCGGTGCCCGCCCGGTCCCTCTCCGGTCAGGTGACCCGGGTCAGGGTGGCGTGCATGAAGGTGACCCAGGTCCCGTCGGGCGTCGGGAAGTCGCAGTCGTAGCTGATTGTCCGGTCGTCGCTGGCCTGGCGCACGTACTTCGCCGGACCGACCAGGACGAGCCTGCCGTCCTCGAAGTCGCCGGTGTAGCGGCTCTGCTCCTCGTTGAAGGGCCCGAAGCTGCTGAAGTAGTGCGTACGGTACTTCCGGGTCTCGGAGTCGAAGTCGAAGAACTCGTAGCCGACATCTGGAATCCGGCCTGCGGCCCCCATGTCGATCAAACAGTTCCAGCGATGGACGAGGAAGTAGCTGCCCGACAACCACTCGAAGGTCTCGGTCCCGGAGAGTTCCGCCGGCGGGCCCATCGGGCCGAACTCGGTCCTGCCGCTGAGCTTCCAGGTGCCGATTAGGAAGTCGAGACGGCGCAGCTCCGGGGCGGGTTGCGGCGGGATGGGCGTCTGCTGGGCATTGTCGGACACGGTCGCTCCTCCAACATTTCCGCGGACTTGGGCTCCTGGTGTGACGTCAGGTCGGACGACGCTCGCGCCACGTCTGTTGTGACGCCTCCGCGGCGGGCGACTCATCGGTACGGTCGGCTGACTTTCGGCGGCCGGCCGGTCCGGCACGACGGCCGGGCGTGCGCGCTCGGCACGACGGCCGGGCACGCACGCCCCCGGGTGCGTGCAGGTGTCAGCGGTAGGGTTTACGCGCGGCGATGATCGCGTACCCGATGTCGGCCTGCCGGCCGAAGTAGCTCCGGTACGACGCCGTCAGGGTGTCCACCATCTCCGCGCCAAAGCTGACCGTCAGTTCGTCGCGCAGCTCCTCGACCCGGTTGAGATACCGAAGGCCCATGCCGTACACCCGCGGCCCGCACTGGGTGTACTCCTCGACCTCGAAGCCGGCCCCGCCGAGCAACGAGATCCACTCCGGCACGGAGTGCAGCTGGGCGATCTTGAAATCCGCCATGAAGGTGGCGGCCTGCGCCGCACTCAGGTGCTGCTCACGCGTGCAGTCGGTGATGGCCAGCCGACCGCCGGGGCGCAGCACCCGGTGGAACTCGGTGAGTGGCACCGCCACGTCGACGGCGTGCACCAGGGCCTCGATGGCCACCACGGCGTCGACCGACTCGTCAGCCAGAGCGAGCCGGTGGTAGTCGCCGCGCACGAACTCGACCCGGGCGGAGAGCCCGGCCCGCTCAGCCCGACTGCGCGCCTCCCGCACCTGAACCGCGCTCACGGTCACCCCGGTGACCCGGACGCCGTACTCCTCGGCCAGCTGCACGGCCGGGGCCCCGACTCCGCATCCCGCGTCGAGGACGTGTTCGCCGGGATGCAGGTCGAGCGCCGCACCGGCCTTCCGGGTGATCCGCCGGGCCGCCTCGACGACCGGGGTGTCGTCTCGGTCGTCGTACCAGTAGGACAGGTGCTCCTGGCCGTCGATGAAGACCTGCGACAACGCAGCGGTCTCGTCGTACATCCGGCTGATGTCGTCCGTGGTGGTTGTCGTCGAATCCATCGCCCCTCGTTTCGGTCTCATCGCCGGTCAGCCGTGACATCACCCTCACATCCACCGCCGCCTCACTCACCTCCCGCCTTGCCGGGCATCGCCGCACACGACGACGTCTGCCCCACCGCTCCCTCGGTATAGTGACCCGTGAATGCTTGATCCACGACGGATTGGGGAGAGCTCGATGGCGGACCTCGGCGCGGACGCGTCCCAGCACGACACCGTGCAGCAGACCTCCATCATCGACGAGCCAAGCTTCGCGGTACTGGTCGACCGGCACCGACGAGAGTTGCAGGTGCACTGCTACAGAATGTCGGGGTCCTTCGAGGACGCGGAGGACCTCGTCCAGGAGACCTACCTGCGGGCGTGGCGCAAGCGCGAGACGTTCGAGGGGCGGTCCGCCGTACGTGCCTGGCTGTACCGGATCGCCACCAACGTATGTCTGGACTTCCTGCGGGCCAACGCGCGCACGCCGCTGCCGTACCGGCAGCCGGCCCTCGGCGCGGACCGGGACACCCCGCAGGCGCCCACCGACGAGGTGCCCTGGCTGCAGCCATACCCGGACCGGCTGCTCGACGTGGTCGCGCCACCGGAGCGTCAACCCGACTCGCAGGTCGTGGCGCGCGAGACCATCGAACTCGCCTTCCTCGTGGCCGTCCAGCACCTGCCGGCCCAGCAACGAGCCGTGCTGATCCTGCGCGACGTGCTCGCCTGGTCGGCGAACGAGACCGCAGCGATGCTCGGCATCAGCCTCGCCTCGGCCAACAGCGCCCTGCAACGGGCCCGCGCCACACTGAAGGACCGGCTACCGCCCCGCCCGATCGATTGGGGCGCTACCACGGATCCGGCCGAGGCCGAGCGGGCGCTCGTCCAACGATGCATCGAGGCGCTGGAGAAGGCCGACGCGGCGAGCTTCGCCAAGCACCTACGCGCCGACGTCCGGGTCACCATGCCGCCAGACCCGTTCTGGATCGTCGGTCGGGAGACGTTCACCACCGCGCTGCTCGCCCAGTTCGACCCGACCTCGCCGGCCTACTTCGGCGAGTGGCGGGCGCTGGGGACCCGCGCGAACCGGCAACCGGCGGTCGCCGGGTACGTCCGGCGGCCGGGCGAGTCGCTGTATCGCCCTCAGGTCCTCAACGTTCTCCGGGTGGAAGGCGGCATGATCGCGGAGATCACCGCGTTCCCGCCGGAGGTCTTCGCCGCCTTCGAACTGCCCCACCACCTGTGAGCGGTGCGGCGGTGCCAGCCGGTTCCGGTCAGCGCCGCCGCGCGACGGTGAGTCCGTCGGCGACCGGCAGCATCACCGCCTCCAACCGGTCGTCGGCCGCCACGGCGGCGTTGACCTCGCCCAGCACGGCGGCGCAGCGCCGCTGCAGCGGGTCGGCGGCCAGGTCGGGCGCGGTCACGAAGCCGTCGAGCAGCACGTTGTCCAGCAACAGCAGGCCGCCCGGACGCAGGAGCGGCACCAACAGCTCGTAGTAGGTCGGGTAGTTCAGCTTGTCGGCGTCGACGAAGACGAGGTCGACGTCCGTCTGCCCGGACATCGCCCGCAAGGTGCGGGCCGCGGGCCCGAGCCGGAAGTCGATCCGGTCGGCCACCCCGGCCCGCTGCCAATGCGCCCGGGCCAGTGACAGCCAGCGGTCGCTGTTGTCGCAGGTGACCACCGTGCCGCCGGGAGCAAGACCGTTCGCGAAGGCGAGGGCCGACAGACCGGTGAAAGTGCCGATGTCGACCACCGTGCGGGCGCGCACGAGCCGGGTCAGCAGGGTCAGCAGCGCCACCTGCTCCATCGGCACCATCATCCCGGCCATCTCACCGAGTTCCGCCGTGGCCCCTGCCAGGTCGAGCACGACCCTGTCCGGCGCCGACGTCGAGGCGAGCAGGTACTCCCGCAGCACCTGGTTGACCGGTACATGTTTGGCCCTACCGCCCCCCACCGAAGCGTTCACGCGGTCGCACCTCCTGGTCGTCCCGCCGGCGTCCGGCCGGATTCGAGTGTCCGGCCCGATCGTCGCCGCGCCCTCCCGCCGGCCGCATCCTCCATCGTGCCGAGGAGGCGACGACGCGGACCCGCGCTGGTCGCGCACGTAGAAGGAGGCGACTGTCCGGGGCACCGTGCCACGCTGGCGGCAGAGGTACACGACGAGCCGGGAGCGCGAATGCGGGCAATGTGGAAGGGCGCCATCTCCTTCGGTCTCGTGTCGATCGCCGTCAGGGTGCACGCCGCCACCGAGGAGAGGACCATATGATTCCGGCAGGTACACCGCGACGACGGCGGCCGGATCAGCATCCGCCGGTTCTGTGACGACTGCGGCCGCGAGGTGGCCTACGAGGTACGTATTCAGCTTGAGGTTGCCGGTTCGGGTAGCCACGGTCCGGTGGTGAACAGTTGTTTGAGCACGTCGAGGGCGTCCTTGCCGTGTTTGGCGGCGGTGGA
>NZ_JBHMIS010000069.1:0-8268 GCF_048060415.1 Micromonospora sp. LOL_024 | reverse complement strand
CATCAAAACGCGCCACGACCAGAACAACGAACCACCACCAAGATCCACCGGACACCACCTAAGCCGCAGCACCCGGCGCAGCGGCGGCGGCAGCCGACGAGCGCCTCCGAGATCTCGCACTTCAGCAATGCCAGAAGGTGAGTCAAGACGACGGCGTGGGGCGGGCCGTGGGCATGAGTGCCTTGCACGCTTCCATCGCCTCCTTCGTCTTCGGGTCGTCGGTGGGCAGGCTGTTCTGGCCGAGGGTGACCCCGCGGTCCTGCAGGCAATTGCGGTAGGCCGCGTTCGCCCCGTTGCCGGGGCCGTTTCCGCCGGGGCGCCCGGTCGGGCGCACGGACGCGCACGCCGACTGCGCCTTCTGCCACGTCGCGTCGTCGATCCCCTCGGGTTTCTGGAGGACGCCTCCGCCCGGGAAGCCGTTTCCGTCACCGGGCCGGGCGTCGCCGGAGGGCCGCGGCATCCCGGACGGCAAGCCCGACGGCCGGGTGCGCGGCTCGCCCGTGGGCGTGGCCACGGTCACGCCGTTCTCCCTCATGCAGTCGGTGTACGCGGTGCGGACGTTGCCGCCGACGTCTTCGGTCGGCCCGTCCGAGCCGCCGCCACAGGCCGCGGCCGAGACCAGCAGCGCTGCTGCGGCGATGGTCAGGGTGGTGATTCGGCCCAGGGACGGTGTGGTCTTCAGCGGCACGGTCTCTCCTCATGTGTGCGGACACGACTGTCCCAGGGAAGACTGCCCACCTCGCCACGACGTCGGACGATGCTCGGAATCACCTGGGAACGCGGGGCCGACGGCTCCGAGGTAACTCCGAGCTGGGACTGAGCCGGCGGCGAGGACTGGCCGCGACACTGTCCGCCATGGGTATCGGCGTGACGGTGGGGCGCGGGGGACGGCGGCGGTGGGTGTGGCTCATGGCCGGCGTCGTGGTGGTTGTGCTGCTCGCCGCAGGTGCCGTGCGGGTGCTGACGGCCGGGGCGGACGAGAAACCGGCAACGGTGACCACTGTGGCGGCGGATCGAGGTGTGGTGACCACCGAGGTGGCGACGATGGGCACTGTACAGCCCGCGCAGACGCGTAGCCTGTCCTTCGCCGTCGGCGGCACGGTCGACAGCGTGAAGGTTCGCCCGGGCACCGTCGTCACCGTCGGTCAGGATCTCGCGAGCCTCGACGACTCTGGCGCCGTCGAGGCGGTGAGTTCCGCGCGTCAGACCCTCGCTGACGCCCAGGGCGCTCTCGACGACGCCTACGAGGCAGCGGACACGCCGAGTGCCGGCTGCGGAGTCGTGCCGGCCGGCTACGAGTCTCCCCCTGCGAGCGTGGTCCCGGCGCCGACACCAACCGGTGCGCCCGCCGCAACCCCGTCGTCGACATCGACCGGTCCGCCCGCCGAGACCCCGTCGCCCACCAGGACGTCTGCTCCCAGCCGTAGTTCCGCGCCAGCCCGGACGGCGGCGGCGTGCGCCGACGGCGGTCAGCAGGGCGACCGGAGCGGCGCCGGGGGTGATGCCGTGTTGAGCGCCGAGCAGCGCGTCAACCAGGCCGAGGTGGCGGTGGCGAATGCCGAGGACAACCTTCAGGGCTCGACGATCACCGCCCCGATCGCCGGGCGGATCCTGTCGGTCTCCGGCAAGGTCGGCAGCCGGGTGGGCGCCGGGTCCGCCTTCATTACCCTCGCCGACGTCTTCGACATGCAGATCAGCGCCGACTTTCCGGAGGCCGACGCCGACCGGCTGGCCGAACGACAGAAGGCCACCGTCACCCTCGCCGGCCGGGCCGGTACGACGTTCGGCGCGACCGTGGTGCAGGTCAACCCGGTCGGCACCAGCAACGGCGTGATGGTTAGCTACGGTGTCGTGCTCTCCTTCGACGACGCGCCTGAGGATCTGTTGGTCGGGCAGAGCGCGGCCGTACGGGTCATCACCGGCGCGAAGGAGGACGTGCTGCGGGTGCCGAGCACCGCGGTGCACGACGTCGCCGGAACCACCGGGACGGTGCTGCGCGACGGCGCCCAGATGCAGGTCGGCGTCGGGTTGCGCGGCGACCAGTACACCGAGGTGACCTCGGGGTTGGCGGCGGGTGATACCGTCGCCGGCTCGTGGTGATCTCAGCGTCCTCACACGTGTCTCATGGGAATTTCAAAGGCAACGCTGATAGTTGTTTGCGGTGAACTCCGCTACTCGTGGCCCCGCCGTCTTCGGCAAGCCCTCGGTGGGCCGGACCCGGATCCTGGTCGTCGATGACGAGCCGAACATCTCGGCCCTACTCTCGGCCACGCTGCGCCTGGTCGCGTTCGACGTCCGGGTCGCCGAGTCGGGCCACGGTGCGCTGATCGCCATCGAGGAGTTCGACCCCGATCTGGTCGTTCTGGACGTGATGCTGCCCGACCTGGACGGCTTCGACGTCGCTCGGCGGATGCGCTCGGCCGGCCGTGGAACTCCGGTGCTGTTTTTGACCGCTCGTGACACCGTCGAGGACCGGGTGGCCGGGCTGACCGCGGGCGCGGACGACTACGTGACCAAGCCGTTCAGCCTCGAGGAGGTCGTGCTGAGGATCCGGGCGATCCTGCGGCGCATCCAGCCGGAGCCGGGGGCGCCGGCCGACGGGGGTGTGCTGCGCTACGCCGACCTGGAGCTGGACGAGGACGCCCACGAGGTACGCCGGGCCGGACGCCTCATCGACCTGTCGCCGACCGAGTTCAACCTGCTCAGTTTCCTGCTTCTCAACGCGGGACGGGTGGTCAGCAAGGCCCAGATCCTGGACCGGGTCTGGAAGTATGATTTCGGCGGCGACGGGCGCATCGTGGAGTCGTACATCTACTACCTGCGCCGCAAGATCAACAAGACCGGGGCGCCGCTGATCCACACCGTTCGGGGGGTCGGGTACGCCCTGCGCCTGCCACGCGGCGGTGATGAATGAGCAAGCGGCTCCACTGGCGTCCGCGGCGGTGGAGCCACTGGACCCTGCGGGCGCGCCTCGTCCTGTTTGTCGGCGCGCTCGCGGCACTGGCCCTGCTGGCGGTCAACACCGCCGGGCTGGTGCTGATCCGCGGCTACATGCGGGACCGCGTCGACGAGCAGTTGATCGGCATGACCCGGCCCTTCGTCGGCACACAGCACCTGGAGGGGCCCACGCCCGGTGCCTTCCCGGCCCGGCGGACGTTGCGCCTGGGCCCCGACCAGACGGTGTACGTCTACACCGCTGACGGCACGCTCGATGCGGACCGCTCGTCCACCGCGGATGCCACCCGTCCGCCCGTGCAGTCCTTCACCGAGGTACTCGCCCGGGTGGCCGAGGCGCGCCCGTACACGATGCCAGCGGCCGACGGCAGCACCGACTGGCGGCTGCTGGCCGTGCAGGTCGCCGGTACCGGGGGCGCGGCCGTCATCGGCTCGTCGCTGTCGGAGGTGGAGCAGACCGGCGACCGGCTGCTGCTCATCGACATCGGGGTCAGCGTGCTCGTGCTGGTCCTGCTGGGTGCCGGGGCGGCTTTCGTGGTGCGGCTGGGTTTGCGTCCGCTCACCGAGATGGAACGGTTGGCCACCGCGATCTCCGCGGGCAACCTGTCCGAGCGGGTCGCCGACACCAACCCGCACACCGAGCCCGGTCGGCTCGGTGGCGCGCTCAACCTGATGCTGTCACGCATCGAGGAGGAGGTGTCCGCGCGCAGGTCCTCCGAGCAGCGGCTGCGGCAGTTCGTGGCGAACGCCTCCCACGAGCTGCGGACCCCGCTAACCTCGATCCGCGGCTTCGCCGAGCTGTACCGTCGCGGCGGCGCCCCGCCCGGCCCGTTGCTCGACGAGACGATGAGCCGGATCGAGGGCGAGGCCGGGCGCATGGGCGTCCTGGTCGAGGACCTGCTACTGCTGGCGCGGCTGGACCGGCAGCGCCCGCCGGTGCTGCGCCCGGTGGACCTGCTGGAGATCGCCGCCGACACGATCCGCGACGCACACGCGCGAATACCGGACCGTCCCGTGCGCCTGGCTACCCTCGACGACGACAACGACACCTTCGAGCCACCCACGGTGCTGGGCGACGAGCACGGGCTGCGGCAGGTCGCCACGAACCTCGTCGCCAACGCGCTGCAGCACACCACCCGGCCCGCCCGGGTCACGGTGCGGATCGGGCGCGTCGACGGCCACGTGCCATGGCCGGGCGTGGTTCGCTCCGGGACGGTGACCTCCGGCGTACCCCTCGCAGTCCTGGAGGTCAGCGACGACGGCCCGGGCGTGCCCGCGGAGCACACGCCCCGGGTTTTCGAACGGCTCTACCGGGCCGACTCCAGCCGCACTCGGAGCCGAGGGGGTGGCTCGGGGCTGGGCCTGTCCATCGTCGCGGCGATCGTGCACGGGCACGGCGGGTGGGTCGAGCTGGACCCGCCGATCGGGCGCGGCGCCACTTTCCGGGTGCTGCTGCCGATCACCCACGACCCGGCGTGACGGGCTCCGAGGTGGCTCCGAGGTTACGCCCAAGGTCCTCCTAGGCCGATCGGTCACAGTGTCCGTCATGCTTGCTGCCCGCCTGGAATCACTGCGCCGTCCCTCGACGGCGATCAACGCCGTCCTCGGGCTCCTGCTCGCAGGTGGGGCCTTCTGGGCGTACGAGACGCTGTCCGGCCCCGAGAGCGGTGCCGCGGTGAACGCGTCGACGCGCTCCGTGCCCGTCCAGCAGGGAACCGTCACCGCGACCGTGACCGCCGACGGTTCGCTGGAGAGCGCGAACTCGGCCAGCGCCAGCTTCGTCACCGGCGGGACCGTGACGACCGTTTCGGTGCGCGTCGGCGACAAGGTGAAGAAGGGTCAGGCTCTCGCGAAGGTCGACCCCGCGCCGGCGCAGCGGATCCTCGCCGCCGCGGAGGCCGACCTCGACGCTGCTCAGGACGCCCTGAAGCGCGCCGAGGAGGTCGGCTCGGACACCTCCAGTTCGCAGAACGCGGTCACCCAGGCGCAGCTCGCCGTAGACGAGGCACGGGCGGGTGTGGACGGCACTGTCCTCGAGGCGCCGATGGCCGGCACGGTCGTCGCCGTCAACGGCACCGTCGGCAGCTCGTCCAGCGGGACGGGCTCGTCGTCGAACGGCGGGGGGCAGGCGCAGGGTGGGGCGCAAGGTTCCGCCGCGTCGAGCGGCGATTCCGGCTTCATCGACATTGCGGATCTGACCGAGTTGCAGGTCAGGGCCGCCTTCTCGGAGGCGGACGCCACGAAGCTCAAGGAGAAGCAGGCCGCCACGGTCACGTGGAACGCCCTGAGCGGTACCCGGCAGAGCGCGAAGGTGGTCGCTGTCGACCCGCAGGCCACCACCGCCGGCAACGTCGTGACGTATGCCGTGACGCTGAGCCTGGACGAGGTGCCGGCCGGCGCGAAGCCCGGCCAGACAGTCTCCGTCTCCGTCGTCACCGGCGAGGTCGCCGATGCGGTGTACGTCAACGCGGCGGCGTTGACCACGGTCGGCAACCGGCACACCGTGACGGTGCTGGCCGACGGGATCCAGGAAACCCGACCGGTCGAGATCGGCCTTGAGGGCGACCAGACCATGCAGGTCACCTCCGGGCTCAGCCCCGGCGAGCAGGTGGTGCTCCGGACAACCACCACGACAGGCGGCGGCCCTCAGGGCGGTTTCCCCGCCGGCGGCGGGTTCGGCGGACTGACCGGCGGCGGCGCCCGACCCGGCGGCGGCCCCCAGGGTGGCGCTGGACGGGCCGGCCAATGACCCGGCCGGTGCTCGACGTACGCGAGCTGACCAAGGTCTACGGTGCGGGCGAAGCCACCGTGCACGCCCTGCGCGGCGTGTCCCTCGCCGTCGGCCGAGGCGACTATGTGGCGATCATGGGGTCATCCGGGTCCGGTAAGTCCACCCTGATGAACATCCTCGGCGCGCTCGACGTACCCACCTCGGGGACGTACCTGCTGGACGGCGTGGACGTCAGCCGCCTCGTCGACCGGCAGCTCGCCCTGGCTCGCAACCGGCTCATCGGCTTCATCTTCCAGGCGTTCAACCTCATTCCGAGGATGACGGCCGTGGCCAACGTGGAGTTACCGCTCGCGTACGCCGGGGTGCGTTCCCGCGAGCGTCGACTGCGGGCGATGGCCGCGCTGGAGGTCGTCGGCCTGGCCGACCGGGCCCGGCACGAGCCCAACCAGCTCTCCGGCGGCCAGCAACAGCGGGTCGCCGTGGCCCGGGCGCTGGTCACCGAGCCGGCGCTGCTGCTCGCCGACGAGCCGACGGGCAACCTCGACAGCCGGTCCACCGGGGACGTGCTCCAGGTCTTCGACCAGCTCAGCAGCGCCGGTCGCACCATCGTGCTGATCACCCACGAACCTGAGGTGGGCGACCGAGCGAAACGCCTGATCCGTCTGGTCGACGGGCGCATCGTGACCGACCGCCGCCAGCAGCCGGTGCTCGCGTCGATGGGACGGCACACGGTATGAGCTTCCACGAGGTCATCCGCTTCGCCCTGCGTGGGCTGGCGGCGAACAAGCTCCGCTCGGCCCTGACCATGCTCGGTATCCTCATCGGCGTCGCCGCAGTGATCCTGCTTGTCGCCGTCGGCAACGGCTCGGCCAAGGCCGTCAGTGACCGGATCGAGGCGCTGGGCACCAACACCGTCACCGTGATGAGCGCCGGCCGGGGCGGCTCGTCGAGCACCGCGCTCACGACCGGGATCGCCGATGCGCTGATCGATCCCGTGCTGGCGCCGAACGTCGCCTCGGTGTCGCCGGTGGTCAGCTCGTCGGCAACGCTCACGTACGAGGGCACCGACCACGAGGTGAGTAGCTTCGTCGGCACCACGCCTGGCTGGTTCGCCGCATCCAACACCCCCATCGGCGCCGGCTCCGGCTTCACCGCCGACGACGAGGCGCAGGGACGCCGGGTGGTGGTGATCGGCCGTACGGTCGCCGAGGAGCTGTTCGCGGGCACCGACCCGGTCGGCAAGCAGGTCACCGTCGGCGGAGCGTTGTTCACCGTGGTCGGCGTGCTCGCGGAGAAGAGCTCCACCGGCTTCCAGGACGCCAACGACACCGCGGTGGCGCCGCTGACGGCCGTCCGCCAGGTGCTCACCGGCTACGGCGCGCTCACATCGATCCTGGTGGAGGCGACCAGCCCGGACATGGTCGACGCGGTGCAGTCCGAGGTGTCCACCATCCTGAACCAGCGCTTGGACGTCAGCGGGAACGGTGGCAGCGGAGGCGCGTCGGCGCCGTACCGCATCCAGAACGCCTCCCAGTTGCTGCAGACGCAGACCGAAACCGCGGAAACCTTCACCACACTGCTCGGCGCGGTCGCCGCCATCAGCCTGCTCGTCGGCGGCATCGGCATCACCAACATCATGCTGGTCACGGTCACCGAGCGGACCCGCGAGATCGGGATCCGCAAGGCACTGGGCGCACCTCGTCGGATGATCCTCACCCAGTTCCTCATCGAGGCGACACTGCTCAGCGCCCTCGGCGGGGCCCTGGGCGTGGCGGCCGCGCTCGTCGGCGGCAGCTTCGAGATCGTCGGCGTCAAGCCGATCATCGTGCCGAGTTCCATCGGGCTCGCCCTGGGCGTGTCCATTGCCATTGGACTGTTCTTTGGCGGTCTGCCCGCCGGCCGGGCCGCCCGGCTGCGCCCCATAGACGCGCTGCGCTACGAGTGAGGACGGACCACAGTGACCCACATCGACGACACCGCCGTCCTACCGAGGTTGCAGGGCGAACCGGCTGACGAGCCCGCCACCCAGGACGACGACGGCCTGGCGGCGGAGATCGCCAAGGCGGCACCCCGGCGCTGGTGGAACCGCGGCACTATCGCGCTGGGCACTGCGGCGCTGCTACTCGCCGGCTTCCTCGGTGGCCTCCAAACTCAGCAGCGCTGGGGAACGAGTGCTACCACCGCGACCGCCCGGCCCGGCGGGGCCCAGGACCCCCGCGCCGCCGGGAACCTCGGCTCATCCGGCAGAGGACAGGGCCCAGGCACCGACGCGGCGCCGGGACCGGCGTCCACGGCGCCCGTCGCCGGTCCAACCACAGGAGAGGTCAAACTCGTGGACGGCACGACAATCTACGTCGAGACCCCCGACGGCACGGTGGTCACCGTACGGACCACCGACGGCACAGCCGTGCGTACCGCGACCGCCGGCAAACTGGCGGACGTCGAAGCGGGTGACACGGTCAGCGTGCAAGGTGCCACCGGCGAGGAAGGCACGATGAACGCCACGACGGTCACGAAGGAACGCTAGTGTTCTGTCTCAGTTTTGAGTAGCCGTTTGTTGGAGGGCGACACGTCCACGTCGG
>NZ_JBHMIS010000068.1:0-8315 GCF_048060415.1 Micromonospora sp. LOL_024 | reverse complement strand
CGAGCCGCCCACTACCGCAAACGACTCGAACCGCTATAAGTCACGACCCGCCGTTGCAGTACTAACCCCGAAGGTCGACCGGGAGGTCGAACGAGGCCTGTTCGAGGTGACCACCGCCGTACGGTTGGAGGCCTTCGACGCCGACGCGTTCGCCGACGACATGGAACGCGCCTCGCGCGGCGCGAACTCCACCACCGCCCTGGTCCAGGCGTCGATGAACCTGCTCGCCGGGCTGGCCGGCGTGATCGCCGTCGCGGTCGCCGTGGTGGTGGTCCACCCGCTGCTGCTGCTCGCCCTGCTGGTGGCGACCGTGCCCAACGGCTGGGCGGCACTGCGCGCCGGGCACCTGCGCTACCAGACCTACGCCGCCGGATCGGTACGACGCCGCCGGCTGTGGCTGCTGCACCGGCTGATGGCCGAACGCGACTCCGCCCCCGAACTGCGCTCCTACGGGCTCCGCGACTTCCTGCTCGACCAGTACGACCGGGTCATGCACGTCGAGACCCGGATCCAACTCGCCCTCGCCCGCCGGGTCACCACGACCACCACCGTCGGCGCCATGCTCGGCGGGATCGCCACCGCAGTGGTCTACGTCCTGCTCGGCCTACTGCTCATCGACGGGCAGATTCCGCTCGCCGCCGCCGCGACCTGCGTGATCGCCGTCCAGTCCGCGCAACGCTCACTGGCCGTGGTGACTTTCCAGGTCGACCGCGTCTACACCGAGGGGCAGCACTTCCGCGACTACACCGGCTTCATGACCCGGGCCGCCGACTACCTGCCACCGCCCACCGACCGGGCCGCCGGGGCACCCGTCGGGGAGCGGCTGCGGGAGATCGCGGTCGACGCGGTGAGCCTGCGCTACCCCGACCGCGACACCCCGGCCGTCGACCAGGTCACCCTCACCATTGGGGCCGGGCAGACCGTGGCGTTCGTCGGGGAGAACGGCTCCGGCAAGTCCACCCTCGCTACCATGATCGCCACGCTCCGCGCCCCCACCAGCGGCGCCGTCCGCTACAACGGGCGGCCCGGCGACGACTGGGGCACCGGCGCGCTGCGGGCCCGGATCGGCGTCGTGACGCAGGAGTACCACAAGTGGCCGTTCACGGCGGCCACCAACATCGCCATCGGGGACATCAGCACCACAGCGGCACAGGATCGGATCGAGGCCGCCGCCGCCCGCGCCGTCGCCCACGACATGATCACCGACCTGCCCCACGGCTACGAGACGCTTCTGGACCGCACCTTCGCCGGCGGGCAGGACCTCTCCGGCGGGCAGTGGCAGCGCATCACCGCCGCTCGGGGATTTCTGCGCGACGCCGACGTACTCATCATGGACGAACCGTCCTCCGCCCTCGACCCCCGCGCCGAGGACGCCCTGTTCCAGGCCATCCGCGACCGGCAGGGCACCGGCATCACCATCCTGATCACCCACCGGCTCGCCAACGTCCGGCACGCCGACCGCATCTACGTCCTGCACCACGGCCGCCTTGTCGAAGCCGGCACCCACGACCACCTCATGAGCGCCGACGGGCGGTACGCCGAGCTGTTCACCCTCCAAGCCGCCGGTTACGACAGCCCCACCGCGCACGCCACGACGAGGCCCCGCCAATCCGCCTCCGCCTGAAGGACCACCAGATGGACGCACCACACGCCACCGATCTCGCGCCAACGCTGGTGATCATCCGCGGCAATTCCGGCAGCGGGAAGACCACGGCCGCCCGCGAGGTCCGACGCCGCTACGGACGCGGGGCTGCCCTGCTGGAGCAGGACTACCTACGCAGGACCCTGCTCCGCGAACACGACAGCGCCCACATCGACCCGGTAGCCCCGGCGTTCATCACCACGACCGCCCGCACCGCTCTCGACCTGGGCTACCACGTCATCCTGGAAGGCATCCTGCACACCGAACGCTATGCCGCCGTGCTGCACCAGCTCATCGACAACCACCCTGGTCCGGCCGCCGTGTTCTACCTGGACGTGTCCATCGACGAGACCATCCGCCGCCACCTCAACCGAGACGAACCTATCCCCGTCACCCCGGGCGAGATGCGCCGCTGGTACACGCACCGAGACCTACTCAACGTCCCCGGCGAAACCATCATCCCCGAACCCCACACCCTCGAGCAGACGGTCACCACGATCCTGCAGGCCAGCGGCCTCATCAGCGCCACACCACGAACGCCCTGCCCTCGGCGCTGCCGACACTGCGCCCGCACGGCCGACACCCCACCCAACGCTGCGACGACCAGCTGACCAAGCGCGCCCGCACACGTCGTCCCGAACCCCCGACACGAAAGAGCCGCCCGACGTCGCATTGAGGCGGACTCCATAAGGAATTACCACGACCACCATGAGCGAAACGACCGTGCCTCGACGCGCGGCCGGTGTCACCAGCCAGTTCATGATCGACGGTGTCCCCGGACACCTGATGACAGCCGCAGCAGCCAGCGGCGCCCTCACTCACGTCGACCTGAGAGTGGGCAAGCACGGCTCCACCCTGGCCGGACTAACCAACGCCCTGGCCACGGCGATCACTACCGGTCTGCGCGGCGGGACACCCGCGGTCGTGTTCGTCGACGAGCTGCGCCACACCCGCTACGTCCCCGCCGGCGCCACCAACGATCCAGACCTTCCGCACGCCACATCGTTGGGCGACTACCTCGCCCAACACCTGCATCTCCACGACCCGCAGTGGACAGAGCGACCGTGACCGCCTGACGCACCGACCGCGCGACCGCCGAAGGCATCAGGCGCAGCGATGGCCTGCGACGTCTGGCGCGGGTCGGCACACATCTGCTGCCCGCGCTTACCGTCAGCCGAAGCGCGGAATGCAGGGCGGAGGATTCGACCAGAGGGTTGTCCACATCTCCATCGGCCGGTAGGGCAACGGCTCCGACCTCAGCCTGGCTCATGCCCTGGACGGTGGCTGCGTCGACCTGACCGACACAAGCCCCTTCCTTCCGGACCCGTCGGGGCCCAAGGCCCCTCACAGACAGGACATCGTGATCAACACTGCACAGACAACGCCCGAGACCACTGAAACTGAGACCTTGACGATCGCCGCCGCGCAGCCACCGGTAACCTGCGACCCGGCCGTGAACGGCGCCGAGATCCGTGCCCTGATGCGCCGCGCCCACGATCACGGAGCCCGGCTGGTGCACTTCCCCGAAGGCGCCCTGTCCGGCTACGCCGGGCAGGACAAGCAGTATTACACCGGCTGGGACATCGACTGGGTGCCCGTGCGGCGGGAGTTGGCCGCCATTAGGTCACTCGCCGCTCAGCTCGGCCTATGGGTCGTCCTCGGCAGCAACCACCATCTCACCGGCGAAAACCGCCCCCACAACAGCCTCTACGTGATCTCCGACCAAGGCGACATCGTCAACCGCTACGACAAGCGCTACCTGTCACACACGGAGATCACTGGCTTCTACAGTCCCGGCTTCGCCCCCGCCACCATCGACATTGACGGCTACCGCTTCGGTCTCGCACTCTGCATCGAGATCAACTTCCCGGAGGTGTTCCTCGACTACCTCCACCGAGGCGCCGACTGTCCTGTTCTCCACCTTCTCCGACGACCCGATCTTCGACGTGATCGCCCGCGGACACGCCGCCACCACGAACCAGTGGATCAGCGTCTCCGTTCCTGCCCAGTGCAGCACCGCCATGCCCGCCGGGGTCATCGGCCCTGACGGCGCCTGGCTCACCCGATGTGCCACCGACGGCAGCACCGACCTCGCGTGCGTCACCCTCAACCGCAACGCGCCAGAGCTACGTATCGCTCTGCACGCCGCCCGGCCGTGGCGGGCCACTGCGCGCGACGGAAGCCTCTACCAGCAACGGCGGATAGACGACCTACGCAGCCACGACCGCACGGTAGGGTAACCATCCACATCGAAGACCGCCTCTGACCGGCGCTCGGTCATCTCACTCAGCCGTCCGAGGCGCGATGGCCCCGGGAGGCGACGGTGGCAGATCCGAACGAGGTTAGCGGAGCGTGGCGCGCGCTTGGCCAGCAGTTGGCTGCGTACCGCAAGGCGGCCGGCCACACCCAGCACTCACTGGCGCCCAGGATCCTCACCGGCCGCAGCACGATCGCGAACACCGAAGTTGGACGCCAGCATCCAGACAGGGCCTTTTGGAAACGCTGCGACAAGGCTCTCGACACGGGCGGCGCTCTCACCGCCGGGTATGACCAGGTCGTTGCTGTTGAACAGAAGTACCGTCGGGCCAAGGGAACAACAGCCTTCACTACCGCCCTGACCACAGCCGGCACCGCCCTGGTAGTCGGCGCAAACGGCCAGCCGGCAGGGGAGACGGATATCGTGACGACTGTGGCAGACGGGCGAGGCCGGCAGGTTCAGGTCAGCCGCCGGGCGCTTCTACAGGCGGTCCCCGGCGGTGTGGTGGCATCTCTGGCGAGTGCGGAACCGCTGGTCGTGGCGACACGGGCGGCGCAGGTTGATCCGGCCGTCGTGGAGCACTTCGCGGTACTGCGGTCGGTGCTCGTGGAGTCCGACAACCGGGTCGGTGCCGCGGCGATCCTCCCCACGGCCCGCCAGCAGCTCGGCCACATCGCCGACTACCGCCGAGCCGCACGGGGCAGCCTGCGCGACGCGCTGTTGAGTACCGAGGCCCGGTGGGCGGAGTTCGCCGGCTGGCTCAGCGACGATATGGGCGACCGCGACGCCGGCGAATGGTGGCTCGCCCAAGCGTTGACCATGGCCCAAGAAGCCGGCGACATGGAGTTCACCGCCTACGTTTTCGCTCGCATGGCGCAGCGGGCCAGCGACGCCGCCGACCAGGACCGCGTACTCGGGCTGGCCCGTGCTGCCGAGCGCGCTGGTAGCACACGGGAGCAGGTGCGCGCGTTCGCGGCGGTGCAACGCGCGCACGGGCACTCGGTCGAAGGTGACGCCGGCTCGTTCCGGGCTGCCATCGACGAGGCCCACCACCTCGCTGCAGCCACCGGAACAGACGGCAGTGGGCTCGGTGCGTTCTGCACCACGGCATACATCAGCGCGCAGGAGGGCGAGGGCTGGCTTCGGCTGGGCCGCCCCGGCGTCGCCGTCCGGTGTTTCGGCGAGGCTCTCGACGCATGGCCGGAAACGTACCGACGTGAACGGGGCCGCTATCTGGCGCGTACCGCTGTCGCCCACGCTGCCGCCGATGAACCCGGGCTGGCCGCTGCCGCCGCCCTGGCCGCGCTCAACCTGGCCAACCTCACCCGCTCGGCACGAATTCAACGCGAGGTCGCAATCGCAGGCCGTCAGCTCGCGGCGTTTGCCACCGAGCCCGGAGTGCAGCAGTTGAATGCCGCCCTGGCCGCTTCCGCGGCGAGCTCGTGACCGACAGCAGCGGGGTCGGCGACAGGGTCGATGTTGTCTTCGTTGGCCGGGCTAACATCGACCTGACCGTCCATGTACCCCACCGTGCCCGACCCGGCCGCACCGCCGTCGGCTCGCCTCTGACCGCCAACGCCGGAGGCAAAAGCCTCAACCAGGCGATCGCCGCCGCCCGCCATGGCGGGCGCGCCGCCCTGATCGCCAACGTCGGCGCAGACACCTGGGGCTACCAGATCACCACAGCACTGACCGACGCCGGTGTCGACACCCGCCATGTCCGGCTCGTCCCCGACGCCACCACCGGCGCGGCCATCATCGAGGTCACCCCAGACGGCGAAAGCTACATCACCCTCGCACTCTCACCCGCCACCGAACTCACCACCGACGACATCCACCGCGCCACTGCCAGCCTCGCCGCGGAAGCCATGATCGTGCAGCTCGACTTACCACCCGAACCCGTGACCACGCTGCTGAGCCACCGCCGGGCGCCGATCCTCGTTGGCAATCTCGTCCCTAACCCCGACCTCGACCCCCGGCTGCTCGCGGAACTCGACGTCCTCGTGGTCAACCAGCACGAAGCCGCCACCATCCTGCGCACCACCGCCGGCAACCCGCTCGAATCCGCCGCCGCGCTGCAACGCCTCGGCCCACCTACCGTCGTCGTCACCGCAGGCCCCAATGGCGCCGCCTTCACGCACCCCCACGGATCCGGCACCGTGCCGGCACCTGCCGTCCCGGTCGTCGACACCACCGGAGCCGGCGACGCCTTCCTCGGCTCTCTTGCCTTGGACCTCGCCCGCCACGCCCCGCTACCCGACGCCATCACCACCGCCGTCCACGCCGGCTCCCACACCGTCGGGCACAGCGGCGCTCACATCCGACACACCAACTCCCCTGGCGGAGACCCTCGCTGAAGGGCGGCTGCTCAGTCGCTGCCATTCACCTGCAACCGAGCGTCGAACAAGGTCTATCGGTGGGCGTCACCTTGTAGGGCAGCCGCCTCATCCACCCTCACCGCGTTTCGGTGACACCGCGCACCCACTGCAGGTACGGCCGTGAACCAGCGACCACTGGCAGCGCGACGATCTCCGGGTTGGACCACTCGTGATGCTTCCTCAGGTAGCTCTCCAACTGGGGATACGCTCCGGCACTGGACCTGAGCACCACCTGCCACTCCTGGCCGGTGCCGAAGGACCCCTCATGCCAGAAGGCTGACTCGGCGGGCCCCACGACCTGGCCACCAGCCGCCAACCGCTCCCGCGCTGCGCCCTGCACCAACCGCCGCGCGACCTCCAGACTGCCCGCAGCGGTGTAGACATACAGGACCTCATTCATGAAGCTGACACTACTCAGGATGCAGCTGAGCTAGGCGGAGCTCACTGCGATATCGATGCGCTGGTAGCCGCATTCGACGGGAGATGACGGATGGCGCGCCGTGACTACTTCAACGACCCCAATGCGCCAGCTGCCACCAGCGTGGTGCCGTCGGTTGTGGCGGCAGTGCGCAACCAGCGCGGTGAGCTGCTGATGATCCACCGCACTGACAACAACCTATGGGCGCTACCCGGCGGTGGTCACCACATCGGCGAGTCGGTCTCCGACACGGTGGTGCGGGAGGTACGCGAGGAAACCGGCATCGAGGTAGAGGTCACCGGCCTGGTCGGGATCTACACCAGCCCCCACCACGTGATGGCCTACGACGACGGTGAAGTACGCCAGCAGTTCTCGATCTGCTTCACGGCCCGATCCGTCGGCGGGGAACTGACGACCTCCAGTGAGTCGCGTCAGGTCCGCTGGGTGAACCCCGCCCAGCTCAACCACTTGGATATCCACCCCTCGATGCGGCTGCGTATCGACCACGCCCTCAAGGAGCGGGCGACGCCGTACATCGGTTGAGCAAGGAGGGGCATGTCCCCTTGATGACGCGGAAAATCCCGTGCCCATAGCCCGTGGTGACGGTTAGGTTGCGCAGATGAGCGCAACCTCGGTAGCCGCGCCGCGCCTGCAGTTCTGCACGACCCCGACCGAGTTCCTCGCGGTAGCTGGCGAACATCTGGCCGCCGACCCGGTAGTCAGCACGGTCGTGACCACCGTCGCGCACCGGCTGCTGGCGCAGCGAATCGATGGAACCGCGCAGCCCGACCGCAATTGGTGGTTGGTGGTTAGGGGTGCATCCGGCACGGTCGTCGGCGCCGGTATGCGAGCGGCGCCGTTCGCACCCTATCCGCCGTTCCTGCTGCCGATGCCCGACGAGGCGGCCGTGGCCCTGGCCTGCGCTCTGCACGAGCGCGGGGAGGAGGTCCTTGCGGTCAACGGGGCCGTTCCTGCCGTTGCGCTGTGCGCCACCGAGTTGACCCGGCTCGGCGGGGGCAGGGTCCAGGTCAACCAGCACACGCGGCTGCACGAGCTCGGCAAGCTGGCTCGTCCGGCGGCAGTGCCTGGCTGCCTGGAGCTAGCGGTCGAGAAGGACGTCGAGCTGGTCATGAAGTGGTTCGGCGAGTTCGTGGGCGACGCTGACGAACAGGCGGGCCGCCGACGGGGTACCAGCGCACATGAGGTGCCCGACCGTGCGGAAGTGCTGCGCCGACTGCTGGCCGGGCATCTGTGGTTCTGGGTCGACGGGACTGCAGAGCGGGTGCACCTCACCGGTGCCAGCCCTCCATCGTTCGGGGTCGCGCGCATCGGTCTGGTGTACACGCCACCAGCCCAGCGCGGGCGTGGATGGGCCAGCAACGCGGTTGCCGAGGTTTCCCGGCGGATCCAGGCCGACGGTGCGCGGGTGTGCCTGTACACCGATCAAGCAAACCCAACCTCGAACAAAATCTACGCCGCGCTTGGCTACCGGCCGGTGGTAGACATGGCCAACCTCGTCATCGTCCGCTGACGGGAATGGCGCCCACGGCAATGTCATGCAGGGCTTAATCAAGTTCCGTGGGTGTCCGGAGTGTTGGTGATGCCCAGGATGGGGAGTGC
>NZ_JBHMIS010000067.1:0-8610 GCF_048060415.1 Micromonospora sp. LOL_024 | reverse complement strand
GTCCGACGTGGACGTGTCGCCCTCCAACAAACGGCTACTCAAAACTGAGACAGAACACTAGTGACCAGAACGCCGCTTTTGATCGGGCAGGCGGCGGAGTCGACATTGGCCCAATCGGCCTCGCGCGGTGTTGCAGGGCTACCAATCGACCCAACCGTGGGTGTGACCGATACGCGCGTGGGACCGGACTTGTCGATGTGGAACCGTCTGCTAAATTTTCCTCAGGCTGCTCCGTGCCAGCCTGTCTCGTCCGTGCACCCCTTGGTGGTTGTGCCCGGGATGCTCCGGCCCGCGCCCAGGGCATCTGCCGAGAGGCGAGGTCAAAGGGTCTACGACTCGCCGCCATTCCGCCATACTCGCAAACTGCGATGTCGAACTTCGGGTGGAGGTGCGCGGGACCTTCACGGAGGAGATGTCGTGGCCCGCAACCGAGCCCGTAAGGCTGACCGTCGCGCGAACGCGATCGAGGCAGGGGTGTCGTATAGCAAGGCGTCGACGAACCGGCGAGACGACAGCCAGCAGCTGCAGCCGTGCTGGGAAGGGTGCCAGTCGCAGTACCTGGCCTGGCACAACGCGGCCGGATCGATGTCCTGGTGCGCGTGGGGTGATCACCCGGTGTGCATGGACTGCCAGCGCCGCCCGGTCATCGACGAGTTCACTGTCTGCGCGGACTGCGCCGCCGGGGCATTCGCCGCCGAACAAGCCCGCCGCCGCGCCGAGGAACACCGCGAGAACCTTAAGCGGTGCCGCGGCGAGTGCATTTCCGTCGAGCGTCTCCTCGTCCGGACGCATCCCGGTCAGGGTGCAGACCTGGCAGACTCCGCCTCGTTCACGTGTGCGCACTGTGACAACTTGCTCTGCCTATCGTGCACCTCGGTGCCGGTCACCGACTCGCTGGATTTCTGCGGCCCGTGCGGCGGCGCGGAGATGGCCGGGCATATGTTTCTCGACGACCTGCACTGGGCCGGGCACCGCCGCAGTGAGTTGCGCGTCGAACTCCTGAGGCTCGTCGCGTCGATCAGGCGGCTGTCCGCGTTGCCGTTCGACGTGGTCAACGGCCGTCTGAACCAGGCCATGAAGGTCGTCCGGCGAGCCGACGCCGGCGCCGAGCAGTTGTGGGCCGGCATCCGCGCCGCCCGGTTGTGGCTGAGCGCACTCACCGCATCGCACCGTGACGCATGACTGGGTGCCTGCCTGCCTGCTTGGTGGGTGGCGGCGATCATTGCAATGGTCAACGGTGCCCCCGTTTACCCCCCGAAAACCCCTGCCTGCTGTTGACAGGAAGTGACAAGAAGCGATCATTGCTTGGTCGCACGTGTGCAGCTCAGCGCCAAGTTTCGATAGTCAATGACAAGGTCCGGATCGCTACAGTCGGTAACCGCGGGTTGTCAACTCTTATCATCGTTGCTCGGCATCTGCCGACACTCTGACCCCGCCCCGCCCCGCCCCGCCCCGCCTCCCGCCCCGCCCCGCCTCCCGCCCGGCCGGCCGGGCGGGAGGTGTTCGTTCTGGTCCGCGATCCAGCCTACGACTCGGCCGCGCGGCGCCTGGACGTCGCAGGCGCGGTGCCTCTGGTGTGCGCGCTGGGCTGTGCGGGTCGACGTCGACCACTCGCTGTACACATGATCTTTCCGACAGTGTCGATCAAATCCCTCAGATCGCCGCTTGTTGATGTTGACACATCGAGATGTATTAGCGAAGGTGGTGATCATTTTTCGCGGGGGAGGGCACCGCTTTGACCGGTTCTGGTTTGTTCGTACGTGCTCAGCGGCCACGCCGGTCGCGCTGGCCGGCCGTCGCGCTGGCGGTTGCGGTGCTTGGGTCAGGGCTTGAGGTGGTGGACGGGCCCGACGTCGCTCTTGCGGCGTCCTCGGTGGTGCCGGATCGCTCGGTGACGGAGGCTGCGGACGAGGCGGCGGCGGCTGCGCTGGCCGCCGAGTGTGGCGTGTCGGTGGAGGCGTTGAGTGAGCGGACCGAGTTTGAGCAGGTAGTGGTGGAACCGTCCGGTTCGCAGACCTTGACGGTGGCGGCGGTGCCGCAGCGGGTTAAGCGGACCGATGGTTCGTGGGCTGCGATCGATCCGACTCTGTCGGTGACGGGCGGCGCGGTGGTGCCGGCGGCGACCCTAGCCGATGTGCGGTTCTCGGCGGGCGGATCGGGGCCACTGGCAACCTGGCGGGTGGGCGGTTCGTCGTTCACTTTGTCGTGGCCGTTGGGTGCGTTGCCTGCGCCGCGGCTCATGGGCGCCTCGGCGGTCTACGACGGTGTGCTGCCGGGGGTGAATCTGCATGTGACTGCGCTGCGGGAGGGGTTCTCGCATGCGGTGGAGATTCTGACCCCGGCTGCGGCGGCCAACCCGGCGGTGCGCCAGATCCGGTATGCCTTGGGCGGGGATGTGCAGGTTGAGGCGGATAGCGGTGGCGGGCTGCGCCTGGTTGATCCGGGCGGGGAGACGGTCGCGGTCACGCATGGGGCGTCGATGTGGGATTCGTCGGTGGATCCGGCGGGTGCTGGTGAGGTGATCTCGGCGCGCGGGGGTGCCGGGGAGACGGCGGAGCCGGCGACGGGTGCGGAACCGGGTGTCACGTCGCGGCGGACGGGCGTCGCTGTGGAGGTCGATGGCGGCGACCTGACTGTGGTGGCGGACGAGGCGATGTTGGATGACCCGTCGGTGACGTGGCCGGTGTTCGTGGATCCGCCGTTCAACGGGTTGCGGTCGAAGTGGGCGTACGCGAACAACGCGAACAAGAACTGGGACGTCGGCAACCGGGCCTGGGTAGGCCGCAACGACTACGACGGCGTGTTGTACCGGTCGTTCTTCGATTTCAATGTGTCGACCCTGCGGGGGACGCAGATTCTGTCGGCGAAGGTGACCATGGAGTTGGACCACTCATGGTCGTGTGACCCGTCGTGGGTGCACCTGTACCGCACCAACACTGACGGCATCACGGTTTCCAGTGCCGGGCGTATGAACTGGTCGACGCGGCCGTTGCCCTCGTCGCACTGGTTGGACTCGTGGCAGGGCAACGCGAACGAGGCCGGTGGTTGCGGCTCGATCCAGCCGGACGCGACCGCCGTGTTCGAGGGTTCCACGTTGAAGAACAACGTGCAGGCGCGGGCGACAGCGAACGCGACGACTTACACCGTCGGGTTGTGTGCGTGTAACAGCGACGGTCAGCACGAGTCATTGCAGGAGCGGTGGAAGAAGTTTCATACCGCTCACACCTACCTGATCGCCACGTACGACAAGAAGCCGAACCCTCCGGCCGCGCAGGCGTTCTCCACCACGACGGACTGCTACAAGGCGTGCACGTCGCCGGCGGTGGTGCGGACGACGACGCCGACGTTGCGGGCGAACGTTTCCGACCCGTACAACGGGAACCTGAAGACCAGGTTTGAGGTACGTACGTCGGCCTCGCCGTCGGCGACCTTGGTAGCGAGCAACTCCGCAGCACCGTCGACTACCGCGGCGCCGGGCCTTGCGACCTGGCGAGTGCCCTCCGGCTTGTCCAACGGGTCGACCTACTACTGGCGGGCGTACTCGACAGATGAGAACAATCTGACAGGCGACTGGTCGACGTGGCAGACGGTGAGCGTGGACACGTCACCACCGGTGGTGACGTCGGTGTCGTCGGCGCAGTACCCACTGCGGGACTGGGGTGCAGTGCTGGGCACCTCCGGGACGTTCGCGTTAGCCGGCGGAGCCGATGTCGCAGACTTCACCTGGTCGGCGGATGGCGGATCGGCGACGACGGTCACCGCGTCCGGTACGAATCCAAAGACGGCGTCGGTGACGCACAACCCCACGACGGACATGGTCCACACGCTGAGCGTGGTGGCCAAGGACATCGCCGGCAACATCAGCCAGACCCACCTGCACCAGTTCTGGGTATCGCCGCTGCCGAACAAGTTCTCCCGCTGGAAGCTCGACGAGATGTCCGGGACGACGACGGCGGACTCAGGATCGGGTGGTAGCGCGTTGTCGCCGGGAACGCTGTCGGGTTCGGTGTCGTTCGCACACACCACCGGGGATGAGACCTGCACCCGGGCAAGCTATGCCCGTAACGCGGCCACGTGGATGCTCGATCGGGTTAGTCAGACCGAGGTGCTCTCCGGCACCTGCGCCGCCGCGACGAAACCGGCGAACCCGGCCACGGTCCTGAGACGGACCCGGGCCTTCTACGACACCTACACCAACGACTCGTCATTCGGCGCCGCACCGACCCGAGGCAACGTGGTCCGCACCGAGGACCTGGACCGCTTCAACGGCTCAACCCCGGTATACGTCCGCACCGCAACGAACACCTACGACAACAACGGCCGGATCGCCTCGACCACCGACGCCCGGGGTTACACCACAACCACCAGCTACACCACGAGCAACGGTGGCCTGGTGACCCAGACCGTGGTGACCAACGCCCTCAACCAGGCCACGACCACCGATCGGGAACCGGCGTGGGACCTGCCGACAAAGGTCACCGACCCGAACGGGGCAGTGACCGACCAGACCTACGACGGGCTGGGCCGAGTCACGAACGTATGGCAGCCAGGCCGAAACAAGGCCAACCAGACCCCGCACATGAGAGTCAGCTACCTGGTCCGCAACAGCGGAGGACCGACTGCGGTCACCACCGAAACGCTCAGGGTGACGGGCAGCGCGTACCACAAGTCCGTGGAGCTGTTCGACGGCTTCCTCCGAGCCCGGCAGACCCAGACTCAAGCCACCGGCGGTGGAAGGCTGCTGACCGAGACGTTCCACAACGCCCGCGGTGAGGTGGAGTGGACCTCCGCCCCCTACTACGACACCACCAACGCGGCACCATCGACGACACTTGGCACGCCGCAGGGACAGATCCCTTCGATCACCGAGAAAAAGTATGACGGGGCGGGCCGGCAGACCGAGGAGATCCTCAAGGCGCTCGGGGCGGAGAAGTGGCGCACCACGACCAGCTATGACGGGGACCGGACCCACACCACCCCGCCCGTGGGTGGCACCGCAACCACCACGATCCTCGACGCCAAAGGCCAGGCCAGCAGCCTGCGGCAGTACAAGAACCGGGCCGACCTGGGCTCGACCGATCCCGCGAAGTACGACGAGACGCAGTACACCTACACCCTGCTCGGCCAGCAGAAGACCGTCCGCGACCCGGAGGGCAACACCTGGTCGTATCGCTATGACCTGCGCGGCAGGGAAGTGGAGTCGACCGACCCGGACAAGGGAACGACGAGTTCCACCTTCGACGCGGCGGGCAACATCGAGACCACCACGTCACCGTCGGGCATGGGAACCGCGACCGTGACCCTCGCCTACACCTACGACGAACTCGGCCGTAAGACCACCGTGCGCGACGGCAGCCCAACTGGGCCGAAGCGGGCCGAGTGGGTCTACGACACCCTGCCCAACGGCAAGGGCAAACTCACCGCCGCGACCCGCTACGTCGGCGGAAATGCCTGGATCAACCGAACCGACTCCTACGACGCCTACGGCCGACCCACCTCCACCTCGGTAGTGGTGCCGTCATCGGAATCGCAGCTGTGCGCGGCAGCGGCACCAAACCCCTGCACCTACACCACGACCACCAGCTACCGGGCCAACAGCAAAGTCCACCAGGTCACCCTCCCGGCTGCGGCGGACCTGCCGTCAGAACGGCTGACGTTCGGCTACAACGATGTCGACGCCGAGGGGTCGCTGCTGTCGCCGGCGCAGATCTACGAGGCGGTGACCTACAACAAGCTCGGACAGCTCACCGGTCGAGAGTTCGGTGCCTACGGCTACCGGGTAGCGGTCACCTCCGACTTCGACGAACCCACGCGTCGGCTCAAGGCCACGAACGTGGTGCCAGAGTTGAAGCCGGAAGCGGCGAACTGGAGCTACGACTACGACCCGGCCGGCAACGTCACCAAAATCAGAGAACAGCCGCAGGGGCAGACCGCCGACAACCAGTGCTACAGCTACGACTACCTTCGGCGAATGACCCGGGCGTGGACACCCAACACCGGTGACTGCGCCGCGAGTCCCACCGTGGCAGGGCTCGGTGGTCCCGCGCCCTACTGGCACTCCTGGACCTTCGACGCCACGGGTAACCGGCTGACCGAGACCCGGCACGCGACGACGAGCACCACCTACACCTACGCTCACCCGCAGGCAGGCTCGGCCCGACCGCACACCGTCACCAACGTCACCGCCACAGGCGGCGTCACGTGGAGCCGCGACTACGGTTACGACAACGCCGGCAACACCATTACCCGGCCCACTACCAGCGGCGCCACCCAAACCTTGTCCTGGAACCCCGAAGGGCGGGTCGACAGCATCACCGAAGGCGTCAGCACCACCAGCTTCCGCTACGACGCCGACGGCAACCGACTCACCCGAACCGACACCACCGGCAAAACCCTCTACCTACCCGGCGGCCTGGAAGTCCGCTACACCAACACCACCACCGCCAAGACCGCAACCCGCTACTACAGCCACGCCGGCGCCACCATCGCCGTACGCACCAGCAACAGCCTGCACTGGATGATCGCCGACCACCACGGCACCGCCGAACTCACCATCAACGCCACCACCCTGGCCGTCGCGAAACGCCGCACCCTGCCCTACGGCGACACCCGCGGCAACGCAACCGGCACCTGGCCAACCACCATGGACAAAGGCTTCGTCGGCGGCACCAAGGACCTCACCGGCCTGACCCACATCGGCGCCCGAGAGTACGACCCCTTCATCGGCCGGTTCATCAGCGTCGACCCCATCATGGACCTCGCCAACCCCCAGCAGATACACGGGTACGGATATGCAAACAACGCGCCAGCCACCTACAGCGACCCGAGCGGCCTGTACTTCGAGGAGGGCAGCCATGGCGACGGACAGCGAGGTTTTGTAACAAAGAATCCTTCCGGAAAGAACAGTGTGAGGGTCTCCGGGAAGCCGCTAAGCCCAAGCAAGTCAAAAAGGGAGCCAAGGGAAACTCCGCTCTACTGGGGAGTTCCCGTTCCAAATCCTGTACCGCCAATGCTCCGGCCACCGGGCGCACCAGACATCATTGTACCGCCAGCGGTGCCGCCAGCCCCGAAGCCAACGCCGCCGCCCGTCAAGAAATGGACGCCGAACTGCGACGACTACAACCCCGTGACCTACCGTTGTAAGCCTTCGCAGGCGGGGGTGGAGAATGCGCGCAAATTTTGGCGAGGCGTTCATCGATACGGGCAGGTTGGCGGTTCGGCTTGCTTTTTCGTTTGCCTCGGCGCTACCTATCAGGATGGCTACGTCAACTCATTCCTCGGGTTTGGAATCGGCATGGGCTACAGTGCAACGGCTGGAGGAGTCAGTGCAAGGCCGTATGAGCAAAGCCCGAAAGGGTGGATGGGTTGCTTCGGTGATGGGCCAGGCGGTTGCTACGTCGGAGGTGTGAGGAGTGATGGAAACGACTCGCACGGGCATGCAAGCACCTATCACGGCGGCAGTGTTGGTGTTGGCATGAAACTCTGGGTCGGCGCTACCTACAACTTCTTTTCCTGGAAAATTGGGACTACTGAACACTCGTGGTTTCCAGAAATTGATTAGCGCTTCGTGGAGGTATTGTGGGGCGAATTATTGCTGGACTCCTTTTTGGGGCTCTAGTGAGTCTAATAGGACTTGCCCTGGCATCAAACTTTCGAGGGGTTGCGACGAGGCATGTAGAGCTCTCTGATCGCTTTGTGCGGCCCGTAAGCCCACTCAGGCGGAAGGGCTGGCCTGACGATCGGCTTGCTCGTCGTAAGGCCAGGTTCGTTATACTTGACAGATTTATTGGAGGATTGATCGCATTGGGGGGGGTCGGAACTTTGGTCGCGGCGGGAAACGAACTTATCTCCCACCTTGGGGCTGGGCGTTGAAATTGTTTACGAGGTGTCGGGGCATAGAGACTAAGCGTCTTTAGCGGAAGCTTGAAGGCGCCGTACCGGGAAATCTTTGTGATTTAAAGCTGAGGCAGGGGGTCTCGTGTGCGGTGGCCCCCTGCCTTCGTCTTCGGTCACCTGGCCGAGTTCGGCACCGATTTGTTTTAGATGATCGCATCAGAGCGGCTCCTTCTAATAATCCAACGTCACTTGATCTTCCGTCTGGTTTCGTGACCGAGTGGGGACGCAGTATCCGGCGATCGTGAAGCTGTGGGAGAGCGCCTGGGGATGAGTTCGTCTCGTTCCTCGCCTTCGACGTCGAGATCCGCAAGGTCATCTGTTCCACCAACGCGACCGAGAGCGTCAACGCGCGCATCCGCAAGGCCGCCCGCGCCCGCGGACACTTCCCGACCGGGCAGGCCGCCCTCAAGCCTGAGTTGGGACAGTCACGGCCAGGGGCGTCGAGCTTCAGATTGTCAAGTCGCCGGCAAAGAGCAACGGTGAGCTGAGGGTCCCGTTCGACCCGAGGTGGGGAGAGATGTGAGTCGTGTGGACGAATGGTCGAGACTCGCCGCCGACTGTCACCGCCGTGTAGGCAAGGCTCCTTCTTTCGCGCGACTGGTGGCCGGCTTGCTGCTGACTGTTCTCGTGCTGGGTGGATGTGGAGTCATCAGGGCTCTTCGAACTTAAGCGGGGTGCGTTGATCGGCCCGCCCCGAAGACCAGGGCTCGCAGC